>JAUXDD010000005.1 GCA_030618465.1 Desulfobacteraceae bacterium | reverse complement strand
ATCAAATTCACAGGAATCAGACATTCTGACCTTTTATTCGTCTAATTTCCCCAACGATCGACTGGAGTACATTTCCCGCTTTTTCCCGAATCAACACATCACACATATCATCATATGGTGTTTCAGAAAGATTGACGATTGCCAGAAAGGCATTATTCTGTTTTGCATATCCGGGCATCAGGCTGGCAGGTTGCACAAGCAGGGTGGAGCCGATAACCATGAAAAAGTCGCAGCTTTCAGACAACTCCTGCGCTTTTAACACTTCTTTTTGGGGCATGGACTGGCCGAAGGAAATCGTGTCCGGTTTTAAATATCCGCCGCACTCACATTCCGGAGCAGGATCACCGGCGTCTATTCGTTTTTGCACATCATGAACTGGTCCGGTTTTATTACAGCTCATGCAGCGAACACGAAGGGTGTTGCCGTGAAGCTCTACAACGGTGTCCTCCGACAACCCGGATACCTGATGCAGACCATCAATATTCTGAGTAATAACAGCCTCAAGCAGTCCCATGGTATACATTTCTGCTACAGACCGATGAGCTGGATTGGGCTGTGCGTTCACAAGATCCTCATACAATTCAGACTTGCGCCGCCAGTATTCGATTCGCGCCTCTTTAGAGGACATGAATTCATCAAAATATACAGGGCGAAACTTGTCCCACAGTCCGCCTTTACTCCGATAGTCCGGAATCCCGCTTTCAGTGGAAATTCCGGCACCGGTAAAGACAATATTTTTTCCGCCTTCTGCGATTTTTTCAGCGATGGCAGATATTTTTTCATTCATTTTTTCAAACCTTCAAAAGTATGTAAAAAAGTATATACTCAGTAAAAAATTTTCATATAAATATATACTTTTTTTCCTATTTATAAACATTGAAAATACTGTATTACTTTATCTGTTTGATTTTAATGCAATTTAATCCATGCTGATTTAAGGTATATTTTTTGCATATTACTCATAGACACATCGATACAACTATTTACTCTTCAATTCCAGTTTAATGACGTCAAAACAATCAGTTGTGTCATCACATTGATTCTATCAAAACAGGGACCAAATTAGATCCACCCGTTTCCCATCCGGTTAAATAATTCATATGGGTAAAGGTCTACTTGTTCTGAGAAATTTCGTCATCAGTATAAGGTATAATCATATGCTTTTAAAAAACAACAGGGGCCGACGATCCGGCATTGACAGAAGACAACTTTCCTATTCCACCCACACCCCCGAAAGAAGATCAGGAATTGACAGAAGATGCGGTGTAGACCGCCGTAAGAAAAGAACACAAGATAGCTCCGGATAGAGATAGATATAGATATCCCATTTAACAGGCTTTCATCAATTTTATGCTATTTCTCTGGCCAGATCAAAATAATCAGACGCTCCGTAGCTGCTTTTCCTGTAAAATATAACCGGCTTTCCCACATCCGTGCTTGCGGCAATGGTTGTATTTGTCCGTATTACGGTATCCAGCACCATATCTTTATATTGATCGTCACTTTTCAGCTTTTCCAGGATATTTCGACTGATTGACGTTCGTTTGTCATAAAATGTGGCAACAATTCCGGTAATTCCGAGGTCAGGATTGATCTCTTCCTTAATTGAAAAAATCGTATCAAAAAGATCCTCAAGTGCGGCATATGCGTAGGGCTGGGTCTGGCACGGCACCAACACTTCGGTCGCACAGGCAAAAACATTCACCGTCAGTAAAGAAAGACTCGGTGGTGTATCAATAAGAATGAAATCATATTTTTCTGTAATTCGTTCAAGTGACATCGCCAGCCTGTTTTCACGACCATCTTCATTAATCAGCTCAATTTCAGCCCCTGCCAGGTCAGTATGAGACGGAATCAGATCAAGTCTGTTCCATTTTGTTTTTATTAACGCCTCTTCTACGGGAACTGCTTCAGGATAAGATATCAGGTCATAAACCGTTGTCGCGCCATCTTCCGTTTCAATGCCAAGCCCTCTTGTGGCATTAAACTGAGGGTCCATGTCTACAATCAATACTTTATTCCCGCCACTGGCCAGTGCCGCCCCAAGGTTGATAACAGTTGCTGTCTTCCCCACACCGCCTTTCTCATTTGCTATTGCTATAATTCTGCTGCTGTTTGTCTCCATGAAAAATTCTCCTGTATTTAATCAATCAGGCATTAACATATTTCCTTCTTCTATTATTTCTATTTGATCCGTTTGAATTTGAATCAACCACCGCTTTACTGCAGACGGTATTTACCGCTTTATACCCCAGTATCCTGTTTACATCACGCAACATCGCCACCCCGGCCATCAGTTTCATGGTATCCGGCAGGGCCAGAAGCGTTTCAGATTGGTCAGGAATCTGAAGACACAGATACGTCTGACATGAGCCCGGATATTTTTGGAGGGCTTCCCGCAGTTCAATAAGCATATTTTTTTCTACACGGGCTGAATCCAGATGGATGTGAATACTTGCCGTCCATGTTTCTTCAGCCTTATCCATCGGGATGATCGTATCTGCCAGTATTTTTACAGAATTTTCCTCTTTTTGAAGTTTCCCCTGAATCAGAACCGGATTGTCATTAATCAGCAGATCACTGACCACTGCATACACAGACGGAAATATGACGGTTTCAACCGATCCCCCCATATCTTCTATCTCAGCAAAAGCCATCAAATCACCTTTTTTAGTTCGGATAATTTTTGTGCTCTTTATCGTACCCCCGATTCTGACAGCTTCTCCGTTATTTTTTTCTTTTATGGAGATAGTGTTTGCATTCGTAAATTTTTCAAGGATGTCCTCATATTTCTGCAATGGATGGCCGGTAATATAAAATCCGAGCGCTTCCTTTTCAAGTGCCAGGAGCTGTTTTTCATCCCACTCATCCATTTCAGGCATAGAAGGCGCATTTAACGTCACCTGCTTATCATCCCCCATATCAAACAGGCTCATCTGGGGATCATTTCTCTCCTTTTGTGTCCTCTGTCCGAAATCAATGGCATCATCCAGTACAGCCAACATCTGGGAACGATTGTCACCTGTTGAGTCAAATGCACCACACGTTATCAGGCTTTCAACAACCCGTTTATTTACCTTTCTGGATTCTACCCGTTCAAAGAAATCAAACAGAGACGAAAATCGACCTTCTTTTCTAGCCTCAATAATTGACTCAATCGCTACTTCCCCCACATTTTTAACAGCTACAAGCCCGAATCTGAT
Source organism: Desulfobacteraceae bacterium (assembly GCA_030618465.1). GTDB lineage: Bacteria > Desulfobacterota > Desulfobacteria > Desulfobacterales > SURF-7 > JAUXDD01. Next base: position 29,099 of record JAUXDD010000005.1, on the reverse strand, counting down.
CCTTGACCCGTTTACCATAAACGTTGTGCCACTCTCATTGATATCCGGCGGAAGCACTTCAATATCGTGACTGCGGCATTCGGCAATAAACTTCACAACACTGTCTGAATTACCCATCTCACTGGTGAGGAGAGCAGCCATAAATTCAATCGGGAAATGGGTTTTCAGATAGGCAGTCTGAAAGGCGATAATGGCATATGCCGCGCTGTGAGATTTATTGAACCCATAGCCCCCGAATTTTTCCATGAGATCAAAAATATTTTTCGCCTTGTCCACGGGGATGTTGTTCTCACGGGCTCCTTTCATAAAAAGGTCCCTGTGCATGGCCATCATCGTGGCGATTTTCTTTCCCATAGCCTTCCGAAGACCGTCTGCATCCGCCATGGAATAGTTGGCCAGCGTACCGGCAATCTTCATCACCTGTTCCTGGTAAAGAATGACGCCGTATGTCTCCTTTAATATAGGCTCCAGTTCAGGGACAAGATAAGTGACCGGTTCTCTTCCGTGCTTTCTTTCCACATAATCATCTACCATGCCGCTATCCAGCGGACCCGGACGGTACAATGCCACAAGTGCTGTGACATCCGAAAAAGACTCGGGTTTTAATCTCTGGATAAGATCCTTCATGCCCGAGCTTTCAAGCTGAAAAACTCCGGTTGTATCACCGGAGGAAAGCAATTTGTAAGTATCCGGGTCATTATAATCAATATTTATCAAATCAGGCGGTGTACGGTCCTGGCCCTTTATAAGCTGCAGTGCTCTTTCAATAACAGTAAGGTTGCGAAGGCCCAGAAAATCAAATTTAACAAGCCCTATTTGTTCAACTCGTTTCATGTCGAACTGGGTTACAACTTCACCTTTTTTTCCTTTATAAAGGGGCAGATATTCCACAAGGGGTTTATCACCGATCACAACCCCTGCAGCATGAGTGGATGCATGCCTGGGAAGCCCCTCAAGTACGCGACAGATTTTTATGAGATCGGCAACATCTGATCTTGATTCGACAAGTTCAAGAATTTTCGGTTCCTGCTTTAATGCGTCATCCAGTTTAATATTAAGCACATCCGGCACCAGCTTGGCGATGGCGTCCACTTCACTCAACGGAATAGCCAGTGCCCTTCCCACATCCCGAATAACTGCCCGTGTTTTCAACTTTCCGAATGTAATAATCTGAGCGACATACTCGCCGCCGCCGTATCTGTCCACAACATACTTGAAGACATCTTCCCTGCCGTTAATACAAAAATCCACATCAATGTCAGGCATGCTCTTACGGGCGGGATTTAAAAATCTTTCAAATATCAAACCATGCTCAATCGGATCCAGATCTGTAATTCCCAGGGCATATGCAACGATGCTTCCCGCGGCAGATCCACGTCCGGGGCCGACAGGTATGTTATTTTTTTTGCTGTAGATGATAAAATCGGAAACAATCAGGAAGTACCCGGGGAATCCCATACCCTTAATTACTCCAATTTCATATTCCAGGCGTTCATTATACAGGTTTTTATCAATACCAGGATTCTTCGCCTCTATCTGACGTAATCGTTTCTCATATCCTTCACGTACCTTCTCTTCAAAGATTTCATCGGTCGTCTGCTCGGAATCGGCATCGTACTGTGGAAAATGAAATGTATTAAAATCAAATTCAATATCGCATCGCCTGGCGATGGCCACTGTATTTTCCAGTGCCCCCGGGTAATCGGAAAACGACGCGTGCATCTCTTCCGGCGATTTAAAATAGAGCTGGTCGGTTGAAAATTTGAATCGATTGGGGTCATTCACTGTGGAGCCGGTCTGGATACATAAAAGAACTTCATGGGCATAGACATCTTCTTTATCCAGGTAATGGCAGTCGTTTGTCGCTACAAGGGGAATCGATAAGCGGGTGCTCATTTCACGAAGGGCAAGATTCACTTTTTCCTGTACATCAATACCGTTGTTCTGCACTTCAAGAAAAAAATTGTTTTCGCCGAACAGCTCCTGGTAGAAACATGCGGTATCGTCAGCCAGGTCTGTTTTACCCTGATTAATAAGCAGTGGAATTTCACCGTGGAGACAGGCAGACAGTGCAATAAGCCCTTTGGAGTGCTGTTGCAGCACGTCTTTGTCTATACGGGGCTTGTAGTAGAATCCTTCCAGTTGGGCAATGGTGACAAGCTTGCAAAGATTACGATACCCCTCCATGTTTTCTGCAAGCAAAACAAGATGGGAAAGCCCTTTACTGTCCCGGGAGGTTTTATGTTTCAGGCTTCTCGGGGCCATATAGCACTCACACCCGATCAAGGGTTTGATCCCGGCCTTTTTTGCCATTTCGTAGAATTCAATCGTACCGAACATCGTACCATGATCGGTTATGGCAACAGCATCCATTCCAAATTCAGCAACACGCTTAAAAAGCGGGTCAAGTCTTATTGCCCCGTCAAGCAGGCTGTACTGAGTATGAACATGCAGGTGAACAAAATCGGTCGTCATAACTTTTTTTATTAGTCCAGACTGTAATTGGGCGCTTCTTTGGTAATAATAACATCATGTACGTGGCTCTCACGCATCCCTGCAGCACTTATCCTTACAAAACAGGCTTTTTCCATAAGTTCTTCTATGGTTTGGCTTCCCACATACCCCATACCGGCCTTCAGCCCCCCTATCAGCTGAAGAATATTTGCAGCAACTGTTCCCCTGTACGGGACCCGCCCCACAATACCTTCGGGAACAAGTTTGGCCTCATCTTCATCTTCCCCCTGATAATACCTGTCCTTGCTTCCCTGTCTCATGGCTTCAATAGACCCCATTCCCCTGTAAACCTTATAACTTCTTCCCTGGAATATAATCGTTTCCCCGGGGCTTTCTTCAGTACCGGCCAGAAGCCCTCCGAGCATAACCACATGTGCACCGGCCCCGATGGCTTTTGTCATATCACCGGAATACTTTATACCACCATCGGCGATAATCGGCACACCTGTCTTGTTGGATATTGCCCGGCAGTTCATAATGGCTGATATCTGAGGAACACCAACACCGGCTACAATCCGCGTTGTACAGATGGACCCCGGCCCAATTCCCACCTTAACGGCATCAACGCCGGCTTTGATGAGCGCCTCCGCCCCTTTGGCGGTTGCCACATTCCCTGCAACAAGTTCAATATCCCTGAATGTGCTTTTCAGCTCCTTTACGGCACTGATGACATTTTGTGAATGGCCATGTGATGTATCAATTAAAATAACATCCGCATCTGCTTTTAACAGCGCTTCCGCCCGCTCTTCCATATCAGGCCCTACGCCTACCGCAGCCCCCACTCTGAGTCTTCCGAGTTTATCCTTGCAGGCATTGGGATATTTCTTCAGTTTTTCAATATCCTTTATGGTAATCATACCGGTCAGACGTCCTTCCGGGCTGACAACCAGTAGTTTTTCAATCCGGTGCACATGCAGTTTCTGTTTTGACTCCTCCAAAGAAATTCCCTCCGGAACAGTCACAAGGTTGTCCTTGGTCATAACATCAGCAACCTTCTTGTCAAGGTTTGTCTCAAACCTTAAATCCCTATTAGTAACAATACCCACTAACTGGTCCCCCTTTGTAACAGGAACCCCGGAAATTCGATACTGCTCCATTAATTTCAACACTTTGGCAATCGGCACGTCAGGACTGATTATAACAGGATCAATAATCATGCCGCTCTCGGATTTTTTTACTTTTCCGACTTCCATAGCCTGGCTGTTGATGCTCATGTTTCGATGAATAAATCCGATGCCCCCCTCCCTTGCCATGCTTATGGCCGTACGGGATTCTGTCACCGTATCCATTGCAGCACTGACAACGGGTATATTCAATGTAAGATTCTTTGTCAGTCGTGTATGGGTATCCACATCACCGGGCAACACGTCTGAATAATTAGGAGTAAGTAACACATCATCAAAGGAAAATGATTCCTCTATCGGCATTTTCATAATAGTATTCCTCCGGGAAAAGTGTATATACTTGTATTATATATTACTGAAAACAGTAAGTTTGAACGCTTTGCTTCTCATATCTTTCCGGGCTCAAACCAAAAATTCAAGTTAACATTTAGCAGTATTGAATAGCAAATAGGATTTTCTTTAGCAATCCTTTATTTGATGCCTTGACAAGATACCGATAACATAATAAAATTGCACGTATTAATATCTGAAAGGCATGGTTTCCCATGTAAAAATAAACCCTTGGAAGTTTATACAGACAATTTATATGCTACTGAAAATTAATCCACTGAATCCTCAAAAACGGCTTATAGACAGGGTTGTTGATATCCTTAGAAAAGGCGGCGTTATTGCCTATCCCACAGATACATTTTATGGGATCGGCTGTGATATCATGAATAAAAAGGCTATTGAAAAAATTTATACGCTAAAACAGAGAAATAAAAACAAGCCTTTCAGCTTCATCTGCTCAGGATTAAAAAATATAAGCCAGTACGCCAAAGTTTCAAACTACGCGTACAAAACCATGAAACGCCTTTTGCCAGGTCCCTATACATTTGTTCTAGAAGGTTCAAAAATGGTTCCTAAAATCATGCTGACCAAAAGAAAGACCGCTGGGATACGTGTACCGGATAACAATATCTGCATGAAACTGATTGAAGAATTAACGAACGCAATTATATCCACAAGTGCGAAAATGCCAGATGGCACGGAGATCCATGATCCGTCGCTGATTCACGACTTTTACGGTTCACAAATTGATGTTGTCATTGACGGGGGACCTGTTCCGGGAAAACCATCCAGTGTCATTTCAATGCTCAATGAATACCCTGAGGTCATACGAAAGGGGATAGGTGATGTGAGTCTTTTTGAGTAAACGGCTTAACTGCCGGGTCGATAAAGATATCCTGCCGACAGGGATGGATTGGCAATTCTTTCAATCAACTCACTGAGTGATGAATCGGTCAGGTATTTGATAAACGGTATTTTTTTCGCACTTGGATAAACAACTTTGATCTTACCTTTGATCCCACCAAGGCGGCCCGCCCACTCCACAGCGTCCTCAAGATTGCCAAGGCGATCAATCAGCCCGAGATCTTTTGCATCTTCACCCGTATAAATGCGTCCGTCGGCAAGTTCTTTCATTCTCGATAACGCCATGTTTCTTCCTTCGGCAACATCCCGGACAAACTGGTTGTGGATTTTATCAGTGAAATGTTGAAGAATCTGCCTCTCTCCCTCAGTCATTTCCCTGGCAGGGGACCCCATATCCTTGAACTCTCCGCTTTTAATAACAACAGGCACCAGTCCGATCTTCTGGAGCAGTTTCCGGAAATTCGTATATCCCATTATCACGCCGATACTTCCTGTTATTGTACCGGGATTGGCAATAATTCCATCCGTGCCGGCCGCGACATAATACCCGCCTGAGGCTGCCACAGACCCCATTGAGGCAACAACTTTTTTTACTTTTATCGTTTTTCTGACTTCCCTGAATATTTCCTGGGATGGTCCCACACCTCCGCCGGGAGAATCAATTCTGATGATGATGGCCTTAATTGACTCATCTTCACGAAATGTTTTCAAGTTATTAATAATTTCTTTAGAATCTGAAATCACACCGATAAGCTCAATGATGCCAACTTTCTCGCCAAACTCAAAGTCAGAACCTTTTGAGCCCATTACCACCAGCATGGAAACAACAATGGTTCCAGCTGCGATAATGGATAAGAATACCAAAACAAAAAAAAGATACGGGTGTCTGCGGGAAAACATAATCGTTACCACCTCACAGAATAATGGCAAACAGGGAATCTATGGATTGTTTGAAAGCCTATCATAAAGAGAGGCCGAAAGTAAATTGGATACGTCTTTCAGCCCCTCATTTAAGAATAAAACAACTTTTGAAAAAACGGGACTATCGGTCGTCTTCGCTTTTTTTATCTTCATCAGACTGGACGTCATCTGCCTCTGAAGCCTCGTTATCAGAACTGTCGCCTTCGATTTTTTCAGAGGCTGCATTGACTTCGGAGTCACTTGCTTCTTCGAGTTTTTCTTCCTTTACAGTTTCATCTTCAACAGCGCTATCTGTTTTGATATCTTCACTTTCAGACCCTGCGACTGCGGCATCTGCGCTTTCAGCATCACCGTTATCGTCGTCTCCTTCTTTGATTTTTTCCTGGAGGTTTTCGCGCAGGATTTCACCAAAGGATGATATGGGTGTACTCAAATTATTAACATAATCCTTCAGCATGCTCTGATCATCTTCAATTTCAAGCCGTTTTATTGAAAGACCAATTCGTCTGTCATCAGTATTAACATTCATAACCCGGGCAGCAATTTCTTCACCCACATTATACTGTCCGACAGGTGTTTTTATTTTTTCTTTGCTGATTTCAGATACATGAACAAGGCCCTCAATACCTTCTTCGAGTTCCACAAAAACACCGAAGTCAGTAATATTTGTAACAATCCCCTTTATCACTTTCCCGACTCCATACCGGACTTCTGCAGATTTCCATGGATCCGGATGCAATTGTTTGACCCCGAGAGAAAACCTTTCGCTCTGTTTATCAATATCAAGAACGATGGCCTGAACCAGGTCTCCTTTTTTATAAATCTCAGAAGGATGTTTAATCCGTTTTGTCCATGATATATCTGAAATATGAATAAGACCGTCAATATCATCATCTATGCCGATAAAAAGGCCGAAGTCTGTGATGTTCTTGATTTTACCTTCAATGGTTGTTCCCACAGGATATTTCTCACTGATGACATCCCAGGGATTCGGAGCCGTCTGTTTCATGCCCAGGGATACACGCCTGGTTTCCGGTTTAATGTCAAGTACAACGGCCTCAACTTCTTCTCCCGCTGAAACCATTTTGGAAGGATGGCGAATTTTCCGTGTCCATGACATTTCTGAAACATGAATGAGACCTTCAATACCCTCTTCAAGCTCAACAAATGCACCGTAATCTGTCAGGCTGACCACTTTTCCTATAACCTTTGTACCCACAGCATATTTTTCCATGGCCACTGTCCATGGATCCGGTGTCAGTTGTTTCATTCCAAGGGAGACTCTTTCTTTTTCAAGGTCAAACGAAAGAACTTTAACGGCTATTTTGTCACCCACAGAATAAAGTTCAGAAGGATGCTTAACACGTCCCCAGGAGATATCTGTTATATGAAGAAGACCGTCCACACCGCCCAGATCAACAAATATACCATATTCCGTAATATTTTTAACAATTCCATCCATAACCTGGCCTTCTTCTATGGAGGCAAGAGTCTCGGCCCTTTGTGATTCACGTTCCTGCTCAAGAATGAGTCTTCTCGACAAAACAATATTGCTTCTTTTTCTGTTATATTTTAATATCTTAAAAGTAAATGTCTGGCCAACCATTTCATCGAGGTTGCGAATAGGCCGTAAATCAGCCTGTGAACCGGGTAAAAATGCCTGAATCCCGACATCAACCGCAAAACCACCCTTAACGCGACTGATAATCAGGCCGTCAATCGTTTCGTCAGCATCATGTGTTGCTTTGATTGCTTCCCAAACCTTTACTTTGGCAGCTTTTTCTTTAGACAGGATGACTCGTTCTTCTTCCTCATCCCACCGTTCGATCATTATCTCAACCTCATCGTCCACTTCAACGGTAACAGTACCATCTTCACCTTTGAACTCGGCGATAGGAATCTGGCCCTCAGACTTGTACCCAACGTCCACAAGCACATAATCTTTATCTATATAGATAACCTTTCCGGTGACGACTTCTCCTTCAGAAAAACGTTTGAAACTTTCTTCATACATACTCATCAGTTCTTCCATGCTGCCGTCCTGATCATTATCATCGTTCGAAAATTCTTTATCAGCAGCCGGATTTTCTGCTGAACCCTCTGCAGGCTGCAATGCATCGTTACTCAATACTTCTTCTGGTTGATTGTCTGAATCGTTTGTTATTAAATTATCCATTAAAAATTTATCCCCCTAAGCCAACATTTTATTTATGCTCAATCCTTTCTTCAGGATGGCATAAGTGGAATTTACTACCAGACAATATTAAAAAAAACAACGATAAAAGTAAAATAAATGGCAAATATTTTAACATTCAGAAATAATTAAGAATTATCAATGCCTCAACGATCATTTTTCACGATATTTTTAAATCAGACAAAAAGTTGGATGGTTTGGCTTTTCAGGGGACGTTTTTCTAACTTATTTATCTCTTGTTCCAATAATTGTAATCTCAACGATTCTTGATCTTGGACTATTATCATGGTTAATCAATACAACTTGTTGCCATGTACCAAGTTTTATCCTTCCGTTCCTCACAGGCAATACCAGGGAAGGCCCAAGCAAGGCTGCCTGAACATGACTATGGCCGTTCCCGTCATGCCATGCTTTTTCGTGTTCATATTCTTCACCTGGAGGAGCAAGCCGGTTTATGGCATTTTTTAAATCCTTTACTACTCCTGGTTCATATTCAATTGTCGTCAAAGACCCGGTTGAACCTGTTACAGTAGCCATCAAGTTCCCATTTTCAACCCTGGACAGGGTAACTATATTTATAAGGTCGGCTGTAATATCGCAAATATCTATACCTGTTTTCAAATTGACTTCTATTGAATCGTAAAAGATTGAAGCAGGTTCCATTAAATTACCTCCAAATTACAATAGCTTTACATTCCAGTTCCACTCTCCCGGCCGCTTTTTCAGTTTTACTTTTTTAGGCATTGGCTCAGAAATATGAACAAACAGACAGTAGCCTGCCCGTTGCAGTTCTTTTTTTTTATTTTCAATATTCAAAAGCCAGTTTGGATAGATCCAAAAATCCGGGCCGTATTTTCTGGACCAGGTCTTTTCACCTCTGGGACTGGTAAAAAAAGAATCCGTTTTCAAATTTTCCGAAATAGTTCTTGATATGCAGACAGGCCAGTTACCTGACAGAACTATCCCGAGTGAAAGCGGACTTTTCCCCGGCAACATCAAATAATCTTCCGAACCCAGTTCAGGGCTGACAATTGCGCCTGAAAATCCACACTCTGCAAGCACGCTGAGGGATAAGGGATTTGCCTGATTACAAAACGGTCCAGCCCAGAGATTCAGTCCTTTTCCGGTTTTAAAAAACGACATTTGCCACGGCGCATTTAACACAAACTTTCTGCTGCCGAGTTTTATCAAATGTACGATTTGTTGCTTTAGTTTTTTTTCATCATCAGGCCAGATAACCGGCGGAAGCCACCACCAGCATTGCTTCAGCTTGTTTCCATGGAGTAAGGGAGTTGATGACTGCGACGCCAGCCATATCCCGAAATCTCCATACTGATGGCCTCTTGACGGTTTTCTGTATACAGTTATTTCGACAGGTTTTATTTTCCTGTTTGTTTTTCCGGAAAGCCTGGCCCTGAAATTTGATGGAATATCTTTTGGGGCTGTTTTTTTAAAAAGTTCTTTCTTCAGCACGGCCAGACACTCTTCAAGTATTTTGCTTCTTCTGTCAATATGAAAAACAGGTGTACCGTTTGCCGGACATTTTTTCGGGGGTAGACTGACATACAACCGTCCTTTTTTGGGAACATATTTGGTTACTTTTATTATTTCATGGTTTGGCTCATCTTCATATCCAAGACGGAGAAGATCCCCGGCCATTAGTTTAACCCTGGGAATAAGGTATGGTTTCTGTTTTGAGCCTTGTATTTTTCCCGTTAAAAAGCCGGAACCAGTTTGAATGTCAATTTTTACAGGATGCTGCTGCCGTTGGGACAGGAAATTATAGTGCGTCCCTCTCCTTCCCAGGGCATCTTCAAGCAGTTGTATTGCCATTTTTTTCTTATCCGGGTCACCCCCATGATCCCTGAACATTCTGTATGCACTGACCGTATTAAAAACGTAGTGGGGCCCTTTTCTTCTGCCTTCGATTTTCCATGCATGTATTTCAGGCACAGACAACAAAACTTTGGCAAGAACATCCAGACTTAGATCCTGGCAGGAAAAAAACCGTTTTTTCTGTTCTTTCTGTATATAAAATCTTCGACACGGCTGAACACATCTTCCCCTGAGACCGCTTTTCCCCCCTAAATAACTACTCCAGTAACACCGCCCGGATACACCGTAACAAAGGGCACCATGCACAAACACTTCCAGATTTATACCATCAGGACAGACTTCAGCCATGGCCTTTATCTCATCAATACTGAGTTCTCTCGGGACCACCACCCGATTCACCCGGGAAAGGGTGCCTGCCATTTTTACGGCTTCAGGAAAACTTACATTCGCCAGAGTAGAAAGATGGAGTTTACCATCATAACCTGTCTGCTCGGCAAGTTTTATGAAAGAAAGGTCCTGGATAATCAGGGCATCCGGTTTAACGCTCCGTTTCAGCTGGTCAAGAAAACGCCCTGCCTTATCAAGTTCATTTGGCTTTATCAGAGTATTTACGGCGACATACACTTTTGTCCCTTTATCACGGGCAAGTTCAGTAAGTGAGGCAAGTTCCTTAATGGTAAAGTTGGTTGACTGGGCCCTGGCTGAAAAATCTTTCAAACCACAGTATACAGCATCTGCCCCGGCGGACAGGGCTGCAAGAAAAGAGGATGTATCTCCGGCAGGGGCAAGAATTTCAGGTAAAAAAGTTTTATTTTCTATTATCGGCATTTGTATGGATTTTATGTGAAGTAATGGTATTCAAAATATTCATAACTGGATATATATTTTCATGGTCTTGATATGGAATGTATCCGTTGTAAAAGCGGCGGATGTGAATAATTCAAGAACACATAAAACGGATGTGGAACAAGATTTGAAAGGTTTTGGGCAGAGAGTTTTTTCAGGGCATCTGCCAGTGAAATGGAATCCCCGGTTGTCTCCACGGCAAACCGGTCAGCCCGATACTCATTTTTTCTCGAATGCATCTGCATGAAAATATTCATGAAAAAATCCATTGGCGAGTAGAGCATGCCAAAAAAAATCATCCCTGCGCTGACGGTCATCCGCTCCATATAAAATGCATCAAAAAGCCCCTGGTATGAGATAAAAAACGACAATAAAAACAGCATCAGCCCCATCTGAAAAATACCTGCAACAATCATCTGGAGTATATGTTTTTTTTTGTAATGCCCCATTTCATGGGCCAGGACAGCCACAAGTTCTTCAACTGTATGCCGTTCAATAAGGGTATCAAATAGAACAATGCGTTTATGTTTTCCAAAACCGGTAAAAAAGGCATTGGATTTACTTGATCGTTTGGAACCGTCCATTACATATACATTTTCCAAAGGGAAATGTATTGAACGGGCGTATGACATAATAGCGGTCTTGAGTTTTCCATCCTCAATGGGTTTAAATTTATTAAACAAAGGAAAAATCCATGTGGGGGCGATAAATTGAAAAACAAGCATGAAAATAGTTACAGCTATCCAGCAGTACCACCACGCATTGACCCCCGCATATTCAAAAAAAGCCAGCACACCGGCAAGCAGCGGCACCCCGATCAGTATGGACAGAGTCGTACCTTTTACCATATCAAGAATAAATGTGGCCGCTGTTGTTTTGTTGAACCCGAATCGTTCCTCAATCACAAACGTGGAGTAGATGGAAAAAGGCAGCGTCAGGCCGGCCTTTAAAAAAATCAGAACACCAAAATATATCAACCCGGAAATAATGACGCCCTGGCCCAGAGACTGCACCCAGTTATCTAACAGGGGAAATCCTTTTCCGAACCAGAATCCCAGGATAACAATAATACTAAAAGTGGATGAAATCCATCCAAACCGTGTATTTACCCTGAGGTATTCCTGAGATTTTCTGTATTGGTCTGCATCATACAACCCATTAAACTCTTCAGGAAGGTCACTTTTCAGCATCCCAAGGTTCAATTTGTCAGCAATTCCATTTAATATGAAATCAGCAATAATGGTAAACAATACGACAACCGCGATAAAATTCATTTATTAATATCCCTTAAGCTTAGGGTGTTCGCAAAAATAATTCGAAAGACTATAATGATAAACATAGCCGGTCGTCAATATTTTTATGGATTATACGCAGGTTTATGGTATGTTGGCGAGGAATTTTACCGTAATGGGATGAGAAAAATATAGAAATCAAGTGGTTAGGCTAAAAAGGGCGCTTGTCTCTGAAACTTCTGTTTAATAGTAATTTTATCAACATCACTGCAGCAAACTACTTTATTACGCCCGTTCTCTTTGGCTTTATATAACGCTTTATCTGCTTTATTAATAAATATTTCTTTTGAAATGAAATGGTTAGGCACCACACTTGAAACTCCCAGGCTCAGGGTAACGCTCTGACTGACTTTTGAATATTCATGTGCAATATTGACCCTTAACATTTCTTTTTTTATTAATTCCGCCATATATACAGCTCCCCTGGCATCTGTGTTCGGCAGAATTATCGCAAACTCTTCACCACCATATCTTGCAACCACATCAGCAGGCCGTCTAAAAACGGAATCTATTAATTGGGCAACCACCTGCAGGCATTTGTCTCCCGCCTGGTGCCCATAACCGTCGTTATAAAGTTTGAAATAGTCAATATCACATAAAATCAAAGAAAGGACACCATGCTCACGCTTCATCCGTCGCCATTCCTCGTCGAGATATTCATCAAACTTGCGACGGTTGCCGATCTGTGTCAAACCATCCAGCGTAGCCTGTCTTTTAAGTTTCTCATTTGCTTTTTGTAATGCTTCCTCGGCAAATTTACGATCACTTTCGTCAAAGATTGCTCCGTCCAGCCAGAGTGGCTGGCCGTCAACACTGTATACACATTGTCCTTTTTCCGTAATCCAGCGGGTTTTCCCCTCAGCATTAAAGATGCGATACTCAATGAAAAAGGACTTCAGCGGATCCATGCCTTCAAGTATGGCTTTTTCATATTTTTCAATATCGTCATGATGAATAATACTGCGATAGGAACGCTCACGATTTTCAATAAAATCAAATGCGGAATATCCTGAAATTTCCTGGATGGCATCGGAAAGAAATTCCATTGTCCATTCTTCATCCACCTTACACCGGTAGATGGCTCCGGGTATATTGTCCACCAGGGTTCGAAACTGCTGTTCACTTTCCTGTAGTGATTCTGTTATCATTCTTCTTTCATTCAATTCCAAGGTCAGCTGCTCGTTTATTTCTTCAAGTTTTTCAGCGCGTTTATTAATACGCTTCCCCAGGTCATGTTGTATTGTATTAAATTTATTTTCAAAATGCTTACATTCTTCCAATGCCTGACCCAACTGTTTTTTTGTCTCTTCAAGCGCAGCGGTCTGTGTTTCAAGTTTCTGTTCCAAAACACTTACTTTGTCTTTGTTTTCCATAACTATAATTAGCCAACCGCTATCAATCAGAATTTTAACAGCATTTTTTCATATCAGCTCATCGCTGTTTGAGCGGTGAGAATATATGTTGTGAATTTTATTTTGTATGGGCAGGGTTTTTATTACACATTATATATCAATATGAGTTTCAGGTCAATTATTTATAAATATTTAAACAGCTTCAACCACTGCGGCAATACCAGGACCACCGCCGCCGCAAATCATCTGGATACCGGCTCTACCATATAAAAGTTAAAAACCAGAACATCCAGTAAACGACAGATACTACGTTTACAGATGTTCTGGTTTAAATTTAATTATCTTAAATTGTGAAATCTGCCGTCTATTGCAAAAAAAAACAGATTTGTCATGCAAACTATTTAATTATTGCCTGAACTTCATCAAATATTTCCACTTCGAGTTCTTTTCCAAGAAGGGGTAAAATAACTTCAAACATCTCGGCAAGATAAGGTGTTGCACCATGCGCCATACAGGCTTCCATGTCTTTGTATCGTTCATACACCATAAACAGTGTCGGATCAGCCTGAGATTGAAGGAAACTGTAAGCCAGCGTTCCCTCTTCCTGTTCAACTTTGGGAAGAACTGCAAGGAATGCCTCTTTTAGTTTATCTTCCTGACCGCTTTGTGCTTTCAATGTTGCAATAATTGATACCATGTATAGCTTCCTTTAAATTTAAAGCGTTTTTATAAATTTATCTCGGCGGCATACGAAGAGCTCCGTCTAAACGAATGGTCTCACCATTTAAAAATGGATTTTCAACGATTTGTTGTGCCAGCATAGCAAACTCATCCGGTTTTCCGTATCTCTTGGGAAATGGTGTCAGATCATGCATCTGATCCCGCACTTCATCAGATACAAAACTCATCAGCGGCGTGTCAAAAGTACCCGGTGTTATTGTACAACACCTGATTCCGGATCTGCCCAGATCTCTTGCTACAGTGAGTGTCATCGCTACCACTGCTCCCTTTGATGCAGAATATGAAACCTGGCCCATCTGGCCGTCAAAAGCGGCAACAGATGAGCAGTTTACAATTACGCCGCGTTCACTTTCCTCATTGGGTTCATTGTCCTGCATTTTAAAGGCTGCCTGACGAATCATATCAAATGTGCCGATAAGGTTAATATCTACAATCTGCTTGAAAACATTCAGATCATGGGGCCCATCTTTACCGACCGTTTTCATTGCCATACCGGTTCCTGCACAGTTAACAACAATATCAACAGAACCGAATTTTTCAATGGCCGTATCAACGGCGGCCGTAACCTGCTCCGTATCTGTTACATTAACCTCTACGAATTCTACATTTGAGCCAAGCTCTTCCAGAACCACGCTTGCATTTAACGGATTCATATCCGCGATTATAATTTTTGCCCCCATGCGATGGAAACGTTGAGCAGTTGCTTTTCCCAAACCGCTGGCACCACCAGTAATAATAGCTGTTTTACCTTTAATTTCCATTCTTTTCCTCCTAATAAGTGTTATATATAATTCTGTCTTTACAGAAAAAATCTCTTTTTATCCGGCTTAAATACAAAAATCACCCAACCGGTTTTTAATGTAAAATGCAATCTGAAAACATCATATCAAAACCATTTTCACTGGAACAACAAAAAGCATGTGATTTAAAAATCGCCGGGATGCTTGGGTTCCCTGAACCATCTGGGAATATTTGCAATAAAAGCAAAGATGGAAAATTTCATACAGACCGGGATGAGTACTTTTACATCTTTAAGAGTCAGGGTACACCTGATTTTCCATTTTACCGGCTCTGATGTATCCACATACAGAATAAGGTGATCACCCTGGGGTTTACAGTCTTTAATATGCGCTACCAATTCGGTTTTTCCAAGTCCTGTTGATCTCATTAACATGTTATAGTTTTCCTTTCATTATTAATTAATTTAAAAAAATACATTTTTTCTCATATATCTTTTATTTTTTCAACAAAAAAATTATTTACCCGATGTTAAGGTGTTGTCGTATGCATATAATAGTGGAATGTGTCCGTTTTAGTTGGCAGTACAGTACATAGGGTTTAGAATTTGATAAGACCCGGATCAATAAAGAGATGCGGATAATCAGGAGGATTTTGTACGCAGAACATTATCGAGCAACGGTACTTGCAGGACGATACCTTTATTTCATCCCATCCCCTGCGTTGTGCAGGGGAGAGGAGAAATAAATAACTCTTTTTCAAGTTTGCAGGAAAATTCAATATATCCGGTTCCGCGAACAGTATTACTTTTGTGTATAGATACCTGATCTGATAATTGACAGCTGGTTGACATAATAATCCCGGGTTAAAACCTTTCCTCTTAACCGGCAGCAATACAGATCTTCCAGTTCAGCCTTTGTGAGTTGATAATCAGAATTTTTATAGAGGTCAAGCAATGCTTCAGCTTCTTCTTTTGCAGGCACCCCCCTGAGCAGTGTATATGCGGAGACGCCCAGAACTTCAGCGATCTCCCTTATCCTGCTCAATGAAATTCCAGAATGACCAGATTCAATCCTTGAAATATAGGATCGAACAGTTTTAAGAACCTTGGAAAAACTTTCCTGGTCATGCCCAGCCAGTTTCCTCCAAAACTGGATGGATTTTCCGATCTTAATCAAAACCTCCCTCTTCTTGCTGATTTTCTTTACCATGATTTCCTCCTACCATGTTTGTTTATATTAACCGCTACGGTTCAGACACAAATTATTATTCCAAAGATTTTGCGTAGTATATACACAAAACAGAATCCGGTCAATTATAAATTATTCCAGAAGGTTATTTTTACTTTTGTTATTTTTCCAGTAACGTATGTCATTGAATAACCAGAGACACCAAAAAGCAGCAGGTTCAGAAAAAACGGACACCAAAACTTATTACTAAATAGTTTTAGTAAAGATTCAAATGCCCGGACGAAGATCAACTTCAGGGAAGAAAATAAAAACAGCTGTTTTTTTACCTTACCTATACAGTATACCAGTTACAGATTCAAATATTTTTTTTTAAAAAATCACTTTTCTCCAAATTATAGTATTGGTGACAAAAATGATAATAATACGGCCTGAGCGTTTATGGGATATGATAACTACTGATAACCTTAAAAAGGAAGAAATAACTGCATCGATCCCAAACCTGTTGTTTGAACAGGTAAATATTTCCCATGAAGAGCTTGCAGAACTCACGAAAAAAATATACGCTTTTAATACAATCATTATGAAGGATAAAGGATGAATATCGAAAAACCAGTGGGATATATTCTACAGCTGTTATTTATCATCTTCTTCGGCTTATCAGGTAATGAAGCGGTGTGTGAATCTGAAAAGAGTGTCGGGACCGTCCCGATTTTTGTGAGTATTGAACCGCAGGCTTACTTTGTCGAACGTATCGGGGGGAGCCGTGTTTCTGTCAATGTTATTGTTTCACCTGGAAAAAACCCGGCAACATATGCCCCGGCACCTGACCAGATGTCACAACTGGCAAAAGCAAAAATATATTTCAGGATCGGTGTTCCATTTGAAAATTCACTGATCCCCAAAATACAGAATTCGGCAAAACATCTTCATATCGTTGATACCCGAAAAGACATACCACTACGAAAAATGGCAGGCAGCCGCCATCATCCTGAAGCAGGTGGAAATGATCCCCATATCTGGTTGAGCCCCGTGCTGGTAAAAAGACAGGCTGAAACCATATTTTTAGCGCTCGTACGCCATGATCCTGTCGGCAGAAAGAGTTATGCTGCCAATTACCAGTCATTCATCGATGATCTGGATAGGCTCCACCGTAAAACCAAAAAAATTCTGGAACCCGCCAGGGGGGAGACTTTTTTTGTTTTTCATCCTTCGTTTGGTTATTTTACCGACACTTATGGTTTAAGACAACTGGCGATTGAAATGGAGGGGAAAGCTCCGAAGGGAAAAGCTCTTTCCAGGTTGATCAAAAAGGCTAAAAAAGAAAATATCCATATTGTTTTTGTCCAGCCTCAATTTGACCGGAATGCCGCCCAAAAGATTGCCGACACTATAAATGGTGTAGTTGTTGAGCTTGATCCCATGGCCAGAGACTATATTAAAAATTTTGAAGAAATGGTGAATAAAGTGGCCAAAGCATTTCAAAACAGATAATCAAGGAAGTATCCATGGCAAATCCACATGATGTTGTACTCAAAGATGTTTTTTTTTCATATACACATGATCCCATCCTGGAAAATGTCAATCTGACAATTGACCATGGTGATTTTGCAAGTATTGTCGGCCCAAACGGCAGTGGGAAATCCACACTGTTAAAACTTCTTCTTGGTTTGCTGAAACCGGATACCGGAGAAATTCGTATTTTCGGAAAAAACCCTGAAAAATCCAGGCTCCGGATCGGCTATATGCCGCAGTATGCGCATCTTGATACCAAGTTTCCTGTCAGTGTCATGGATGTTGTGCTGATGGGACGTCTCGGTCATTCTTTTGGCGGCAGATACTCCGAAGAAGATCGTCGGGCAGCACAGATTGCCCTGGATGAAATCAAACTGGCCGATCAAAATAAACGATTTTTCAGTGAACTTTCCGGTGGCCAGAGACAGCGGGTTCTGATTGCACGGGCATTGTGCTGCGAACCGGAGTTGCTGCTGCTCGATGAACCCACGACAAATATTGATCCTGAAGTTCAGGAAGCATTATTTGAGATTCTAAAAAAATTGAACGAACGGATGACCATACTCCTGGTTTCTCATGACCTGGGATTTGTCTCCCAGGTAGTAAAAAGTGTGATTTGTGTAAATCGATGCGTTGTGGTTCACCCCACAAGTGAAATAAACGGTGAAATTATCAAAGATATTTATGGCGGTGATATGTGCATGATCCGACATGACCACAGATGCAGTGAAGGAGGACACCAGTATGATTGAGTTCATACAGGCTCTTCTGGACCCGGACAATGAATTTCTTCGTCTTGCTTTGTCTGTATCCCTTTTAGCCAGTATTTCATTTGGCATTATCGGCACATATGTGGTTACCCGCCGAATCAGTTATCTGGCCGGTGCCATTTCGCACTGTGTATTTGGAGGTATCGGCGCCGCCCTCTATCTACAGAAACGTGTCGGGCTGGCATGGATGGATCCGATGTATGGAGCTGTGATATCTGCTATTATTGCCGCCATTATCATCGGCCTGGTAAGCCTTTATGCAGAGCAGCGCGAAGATACGGTAATCGGGGCACTCTGGGCGGTAGGTATGGCCGCGGGTCTCCTGTTTATCGATTTAACACCCGGATATTTTGACATCACCAGTTACCTTTTTGGTGATATTCTGCTGATTTCCCATAGTGATCTGTGGCTGGTCGTATGCCTGGATATTATTGTTGTCGTTTTTTCCGTATATTTTTATAATACGATCTTAGCCGTATGTTTTGATGATGAATTTGCCAGCCTGCGGGGTATTCACTCCGGGGCGTTTTATATCGTTCTGTTATGCCTCACCGCATTAACGGTTGTTCTGCTGGTACGTGTGGTTGGAATTGTTATGGTTATAGCCCTCCTGACCATACCGGCTGCCGTAGCAGGCCAGTTTACAAAAAGGCTCTGGCATATGATGGCGCTGGCTGTTTTCCTGTGTATGGTATTTAACGGGGCAGGTCTTGCAATCAGTTATACATGGACACTTTCAAGCGGGCCGACAATCATTGTTGTTGCAGGCTTGACATATATGACAGTACTCCTGTGCACCCGACTATTTAAAAGAGCTCATAAAAAAAAACCAGTCAGTATTAGATGATTTAATTAAACGATTGCCGGTAAAACTCAAGCTGCGTTTATACCATTAAATATGATTAGCCGTTATGATACCCGTGCCGCAGACTGATCTTTTCAAACATTCGTACAAGCCCGGTACCCAAAGCGTATATAGATTCAATGGAGAGATTATCCTCTGCAGTTGAATCGAAAAACAGGTTGAGACTGGATTCCAGCCCTTCTTCCGGTTTCCAGTAGCAAATAAGCATGGGCACTTTCGGCAGTGGGTGTAAGACAAGGGAGATATCCGACTGGTAGTGATCTTCCACCTGTCGGCCGTTAAACAGGTGAATCATGTCTTCAAACAAATCTGTATAGGTATCGGCCACTTCTTTTAAAGGTTTCTCACAGCGCTGACCGAAAAATGCCCCCCACGTCTTTCCGTTTTTCAGTTCTCTTAACGGCACCCATTCCCCCGAGACAGGGATTCCCTTGCCGGATATTATATAGTTGAGTATGGGAACGGTTACCCACGGATGCATATGAATGTCAGAATAGAGGCTCCCGTTTGCATCAATACTGAAGTCCTTACCGAAAATTTTGATGGTTAATTTGCCATCTGAAAAACTGCCCCCCACCCTCTTTGCCGCTGAAGAAAGGTCAACCGTCGTAATTTTCTTCCTTAACTGCTGAACAGCATTTTCCATATTCTGTTCAGCAGTCGCCTTCGTTTCAGTTTTTCTCCCATACTGCGCAATGATATCTTTATCCAGGTGCGGGCATTCATCCAGATGCTTGTCCCCTTTAAACACGGCTGCCGCAAAAGCCAGGCAAGTCGGTTTGTTGCATTCCCTGCAGTTTGACTTGTTCAACAACTTTAAGATGTCCACGGTATTCATTCGTCATACCACATAGGTACCATCCAGTTCTTCACCCACCGGTTTATTACATGCCCTGCACCGCTGGGCACCCCTGAAAAGCGGTTTTCCGCACGAAGAGCAGTGGTACCGTTCACACTCTGACCGGGCCCATTCCGAACTTCCCTTTTCGTCACCGTGCTCCGCCACTTTTTCACGCCATATGGGAATGGTCCGTTTCATCACACGCCGGCCTGTTGAAAGACCGAATTCCGAAATCATTTTGCACGGCCATTCATCACATTGATGACATGAATAAAATCCTTTTGATTTTACACAATCTCTTATCCCGCACACGGCACAGGAACAATACATTTTTTTGGGCGGGTCTTCCTGCATGCACCCCAGGCATTCTGTTTCTTCAGGTTTTGTTCCATAAAGTTTTCCCATGACAGACTGAAATTTTTTATTTTTGTCCCTCGTTGCAATATAGACACCGCAGGTACCGCAATACAATCCGCAGGGTGCCATCAGGTCATTGTTTTTAAATTCGTCTTCTGACCATCCGTCCATATATACCTCCTTGTGAATCACCACGCAAACTCCATATCCGCCTTTTCAGAGATCCGTCCAAACCGATTCAGGTCAAACTGACCACCTTCCACCGGGCTGTCGGCAAGAAATTTTCTGTAATGCCAGTCAGCTTCAGCCCAGAAATCAGGGTGGGTTCTTCCGATCGCAAACTCCTTTGCAAAATAATAATAACTCAGCTTATCCTTAATTTTACCGTATTCATCCACAAATTGATCTATCCGTTCAACAGGTATACGACAGAATGCATTGGGATAATTTCCCAGGTGCCCCTTTACAATAGTAAGACTGTCATCTTTGATAATACGCCGCCTGCTCTCACCAAAAAGGAATGAATTATTGCTCAGGGCCTTATTTCGGACCACCGTATAGGCCAGATCCCTTTCAGGTATACCTGTAACAATATGTAAAAAGGTTACATCCGGAACGATCTGTATCTGGGGTCCGTGAATACATGCAAGCTTCTGCAGGGCATGTTCTACCCGATCTTCATCCACCCCGGCATCGGCATTATGCCCGACATTTTGATTGACATCGTTTTCATCTGCACAGCGATTCAGAGTATCTGCGAAAATATTCGTGCTGCCCGCATGTTCCATGATCTTTTCAAAAAATTCTTTCTTTGGGTCATCTGTTTCATATATAATACCCGTCCTCCGCTCAAGACCGTGAAAAGAATTATGCATGGAATCTGAAAGCTCGGCTTTGGCGCCTTTGTACCAATCCGCCAGTATCTGCCTGCGTATGTCTTTTGGAAGGAAGCTCAAAAAATTCTTTTCCCCTTCCATCCGCAAAAAATCCATGTAGAGCCTGGTCTCAGTCTGATGGCCGAAATTCCCGAACACATCAAAACCGGCAACCAGCAAATAATAAATCCGTTCGATCAGGGGGTAGTCGATAATCCATCCTGTTTTGGGGATGCCTCCCACAAACCCCTTCACAACCGTGGCGCTGTCAAAGTGTCTGAAAACAGTCAGCATCGTATTGTCATTATGGCCGTCCCCATCCCAGATGTAGTTGATATTGTTTCCTATATTGTCCGGATTCAGTTCCACAAGATATTTCTCCTTGGCCTCCAGATATTTTTTCTGCTTCCTGGAATATTCATACCATATACTCATGATCCGAATGTTGTTTTTTTTCTCAGACGGAATACTGAGATAATCGCTGACACCGGACAAAAATTCCGAATCATTGCTGATGGTATCATTATCAGGATCAAAAAAGGCCACAAAAAAATGATCGTTGATCACATTAAGAGCTATCTGCCCGCGACACACAGGGCCTTTGATAAAGCACATCACAAAAAAATGAGCATCATCCAGTATGAATTGATAACGCGACCTGGCCGGCAAATCAGCGAATGTCTTGAAGGGATTCGCAGCAGTCTTCGTTTTATAGGATGGAAGTTTTTCAACCTCATAATCGTCGCTAAAAAACAGTTCCTCATAACGCGACATTTTATGTCTGGTCATATGATAAACAGTATGTTTTTTTACAACAATAGTTGAGTTGACCCTTCTGAGCCGGTAATAGAATGGTTCAACCCCAGGATCATCAAAGGGCCTGACTGAATTAATTTCGTCAACAGGTTCACCGGGAGGTGTTTTTGAGCGGACAAGCCGATAGAATTCACGGTCAGGAAGTGATTCAAAATGGATATGGGCGATAAACAGATGTTCGTAAATATAGCGGGCAACAAGCTGCTGTTTCAGGGACGACCGGTTAAAAAAGTTTTCCCATTGATCAATTACCTGCAGCGCCTGCCCGGATGCTTCCACATCAACATATGCCCTGGCCCCCTGCTTTATCCAGTCCACTATGGTCTGGTGTTCTTTTTCAGTCAGACCCGGCAGTGCATAGGGCATGCCCCACAGCGGATACTTTTTTTTGTATTTTTTGAACTCCTCAGCAGTTGCACACGTCTCGTTCCGATCAATGTTGAGGTCAAAATCACCCGGAAGCAGTTCGGTCTGTGGAAGGGGATTATCCTTTTTGAGTTGAAGCATCAGATTCAACACGGAATTTTCCAGGTGCGCCTCTTCGGTCTGGTCTCTTTCATTAAGGACCGGATGAAATTTCATTTTGCGCCATTGTTCTGTTGAATCCGCATCAATAAACAAGCGGGTGGGCTTATCCGGCAGCAGCCGGGTAGCATTATACACAAGCACATTGCTACCCCCCCGATCCAGTCCATCAAAACTGGTCAGCCTCAGCTGACAGGGAGCATCGTAACAACCGTGACAGACATCACACCGGTTATTCAGGATCGGCTGCACATCATCAACAAAGGAAACCTGGCCGGGAACAGTGGCGCCCAACTGTCTGTCCACAGGCTGCACAGGCCCGTAGTTCATACGAAACCTGGCGTCTCTTAGCATACCGCAGCCGGAGAGCATAACCACGGCAATAATCCAGTAGATATGTTTTCTTTTCATAACTCCTTCCCTGGGCATCAC
Source organism: Desulfobacteraceae bacterium (assembly GCA_030618465.1). GTDB lineage: Bacteria > Desulfobacterota > Desulfobacteria > Desulfobacterales > SURF-7 > JAUXDD01. Next base: position 6,164 of record JAUXDD010000005.1, on the reverse strand, counting down.
TTTTCGCCGATTACTATCTTTTCAATTGCATCCGGTTTAATATTCACGAATTCAGGCAGATTTGCAGCATACATGGCATCACTGAATTGCGACAGGCAGACCGGCGGGCTGTCAACTCCGTTTTCATCAACATGGGTCAAAAAAATTTCCGTGTAAGGGGTATTGACCTTGGAACTGAACAACAGCCATTTCCCGTTGGGTGACCAGCTGTGCCAGGAGTTGAAAAGCGCCCTGTTGCAGCGCATCCGCCTGGCTTCACCGCCGCCGGAGGGCACAATATAAAGTTCGCTGTCCGGCTGGAGCATGATACCTGTCCGGCTCCGGGTAAAAACGATCCATTTTCCGTCTGGTGAATACCTGGGGAAATAATTACTCTTTCCATTGAAGCTTGCCCCTTTTACCGGCTCCGGCGTCCCGCCTTCTCCATCATTAAACGCAATCCTGTATATATTAAACTGAATCGGAAATTTTTTATTCAGTTCATAAATATCCGTATCTTCAATTTTTATTTGAATATTTGTAATATCTTCATGGTATTCATTCCTGGTTTCCGTACGTGAAAATGCAATATATTTTTCATCCCCACTCCAGGTGGGATCTGTCTGTATAAAATCTTTATTGTCCGCACCGGGCAGAGGATGAAACGTTTTTTCATCAACCGAGTACCATGCCAGTATCCCGTATGTGGGAAAAAAAAGCTGGCAAAAAGCAGGATCACTGGTCAGTGCCATATAGGCTATCTCATTTACCGTGCTTACGATGTACTTTCCGCCGGGCGACATTTTGGCAAAAAGCCCCCTGGTTTCAGGCAGTATTTCCGGCCTTGGAAAATCATCCCAGGTTATAAAATCATCCTGTGTTAATTCAACCTTTTTGCTGACACTGGTAATAAACTGGGCGGCGCTGTCATTCCTGTAATTCATTTCCATACTGAACCGGGTACCGTCCTTTGAAAAAACATGGCAGCTGGCGCATACCGAAATATTTTCCATAACAACAGACGGTTTTGCTTCTGAAGAGATATCCCCCAGACGCCATTTGATTTGTTTAAAATATTTCTTTCCAGCCGCAAATGGAAGTTTTACCTGCCTGTAAAATATGGATGCATCCACTCTGTCTGTTGACGTTGAAATGCGGATCATGTCCTGTGAGATAACCGTATACGCGTCTTTTCCGGTATATCCTGTTACAGAAACCATTGCCTGCCCCTGAACAGAATTGGCTTTGATAATTTTCCAGACAGATTTTGACGGAGCCCAGGCCTGTTCATTGGAAAACGCGTAAATCGGCTTGCGCTGGTTATTGAATTCGATCGTGATTAACCACCGGCTTAAATTTTTATTCGTGTCTTTCCAGGTAAAGACAGGAGCCGTAATTTCAGGAGGAAAAACAGTTTCATTATACGGATAGGTAATTGTCAGACCGGAACTGTTTTGAAAAGTTTTAGTTTTTTCAAGCAACCGACGTACCTGTTTTTCGATATTCCCCGATTTTTCATCCTGGCTGTCCCAGTACGGTTCATTTCTGTGAGCACAACTGTACAACAGTATTGATATAAAAAGAATTAGAATTATGGATATTTTGTTCTTCATAGTCTCGATAGGATATCCCCCAAATCACCCGATCAATCCGAACTCCGGCCACTCTCTCATTTCCCCTTAAAATTCGGCTCTCTCTTCTTCTTCCGTGCCTTCATTGCCTCCTGAAAATCTTGTGTGGCAAAACTTTTTGTCAGATATTCGTTTTCAAGATCAAGTGCCCTGCTGACGGCTTCGATTATCGGTTTATTAATCGCGCGTTTGATTCGCCTGACAGAGAGTGCCGCACCTTTTGGCGGTATCAGTTCCAGTGCTTTTTGTCTGGCAAAAGGAATGAGTTCATCATGGGGCAATACCTTATTCACCAGTCCCATGTCAAAGGCATCCCGGGCTGAAATACGATCACCAAAATAAAAAATTTCCTTTGCCCTCTGGAATCCCACCCTTCTGGGCAGAAAATATGTTGATGCAAATTCCGGGGACAATCCTATTTTTGCGAAATGAAGCATAATCCACGCATGTTCCGACATATAAATCAGATCCGCACCGGCCAGGGGGATATTATAACCTCCGCCGATTGCAAGACCGTTAATAGCTGCAATGATGGGTTTATCACATTCAACCAGTTTCATTGTCAATTTTTTCTGGGCGAGGTCGGTCAGGTCAATCTGGTCCATTATCGCTTTTACTTCATCCGGCATGTTTTCAAACGTAGATATGTCAAAATAACCGCCGCTGCTGAATGCTTCTGCTGTTGGATCGTTTGAATCCGGATCTTTTGCCCCGGTAATAACCATTACACCTGCTGTTTCATCATTTTCCATGGCATCGATAGCCCAGTACAATTCAAGGAATGAAAAAATACTCAGTGCATTTTTTTTGGAGGGATTGTTCAGTGTCAGCATGACAAGGCCGGAATCTTCTTTTTCATAGATAATTTCCTTAAAATCTTCGACGTTCATTTTTTTAAATCCATTGGAATACAAATTACACCCGCTTGCAAATCTTCCCGCCCAGATATTGCCCCGCAAAATATGCGCCCACCATAACCGGAAATGTTGGGAAACCCCATCCGATCCCTGTCATATAGCGCAAACCTATAACAAACGGGACAGGCAGATGAATTGCCAGAAACCATTTAAGAGAATATTTTTTATACCCTGCCCGCCTGAAACCAAACGGCAGGTTTAAAATTAGAACTGATAATGCGATCATCCACAGATTTATCATGGCATATTCAATGGAGGCAAATTTTCCGATTATTTTTTCTTTGTTATTCTACGGGATTTAGATTTTTCATCAGATTTAGCCGCCCTGGTTTTCAGTTTTTCAGCTTTTCCCGGCTTTTTTTCAACAACTGCTTTATTTTCAGGCTCAGGTTCTGCCGGCCTGGGTTTGGAGCCCTTTAAAATCGGAATGACCTTATCCTTGTTTTTGGCAAGATATAATGAAAAATCTTCCAGTTGCTGTTCATCGATATCAAACTCATCAGACTTGAAAAAATCAAAAAGATTGTCTGCAATATCAAGCATTTTATCGTAGGCATCAGCTTCTTTTTTTGTCACGAATGTCATTTTTTGAACTCCGTCTCTCACCACAATATATTGAACGATTACCGCCATGGCATGCTCCCTTCAGCTAATTATGGAAATGGTCTCCCGCAAATCCTGAGCATAAAGGTATGGCAAGACACAGGCAGGGTGTCAAGTTAAAAAAGCTTCCCGGGCAACCAACTGTTTGACAAAAATAATCGTTGTGATATCTGTCAGTCGAAAATTGGATTTACCATTTTAAAAAACTGAATAATATACTACTCTCTTATACCACTCAACTGAACCTGCAGGGAGTATTAATTGACAGAGGTATCATTTTGAGCATAATCAGTATTCGAACAAAACTCATACTGGCATTGAGTTTAATTCTAGTCCTTGCTTTTCTGGGAATGAGCGCATTAAACTACCATGTTTCAAAAAATTCACTGCGTAAAAGCATTATCGGGGAGGCCCTTACACGGGATACAATTTTTTCAGAGATACAAAAAGATCTGATAAGTCCGCTACATGTTTCATCTCTGATGGCAAATGATACGTTTTTAAAGGACTGGGTCATTGACGGTGAGAAGGATATTGACCCGATCATCAAATATCTTAGTGAAATTAAAGCAAGATACCAGTTTTTTTCATCCTTTTTTATTTCCGAGCAAACCGGCAATTACTATCATTCTGACGGTATCCTGAAAAAAATATCCCGGGCAGATCCCCATGATGTCTGGTACTATGAGTTTAAAAACCGCGGTGTTGATTATGACCTGGATGTGGATACCAATGAAGCCGCGCAGAATACCCTCACCATATTTATTAACCATCGGCTCAATGATTATGAAGGCAATCTCCTCGGGGTTATCGGGGTGGGATTGAGCATAGACCATATCGGCTATTTGCTTGATTCCTACCGGAAAAAATACATAAGAAATATCTATTTTGTTGATCCCAGCGGCATCATCCAGGTTCATCCGAACAAAAAACTGATTGAAAAAATCAATATTTTTGAACAGGAAGGCATTGGTAATATAGCCGGAAAAATCCTCACTGCAGATTCAAAACCGTCTGTATTTGAATTTAACCGCAATGGGACGCATATTCTTTTAACAGTCAGATATATCGCTGAATTTGACTGGTTTTTGCTTGTAGAGCAGGATCAGGACATGGCGCTTACCGATATTCGGAAAAACTTTATCCGGAACCTCATATTCGGGTTCATTATCACGTGTCTCATTATTGCCATCAATATTTTTACTGTGAATTATTTTCAAGGCCGACTGGAAGTTATGGCCACCACAGACAAACTCACCGGGGCAAATAACCGAAGGGAACTGGATCATTTTTTCAAACACGCGGCCTACCTCGCAAAACGTAAAGATATCCCTTTTTGCCTGATTATTTTCGATATCGATAAATTCAAACAAATAAATGATACACTTGGCCACCTTCACGGCGACAAGGTTCTAAAGGATGCGGCACTCATAGCCCATAAACAGATTCGTAAGAACGACTATCTGGTACGCTGGGGTGGGGATGAATTTATTGTCCTCACATACAACATTATCGATGATGCGAAAATAATTGCCGAACGAATCCGGAAATCCATTTTTGAAACTGATTTTTTTCTGGACAAAACACTGAAAGATAAAAAACGGATGAGAATCAGTATCAGCTGTGGGATTACACGATATCGCCATGGTGACACCCTGGAAACCATGGTGGCAAGGATGGACAACGCCCTCTATAAGGCAAAAGAAAACGGAAGAAACCAGACAATTGCCGAAGAAGAGGAGAACAGAAGAACGCAAGCCAGACGTTTCAAGTAAAAAGCAGGTGCAACGAATAGCGATGTCCTGATAACCGGTTGACCTGTTAAATAGTGTCTATCCAGAAATGGCTAACCGACAATCCCAAACCAGCCTTTAAACAGCAAAATAAGTCCATCCAACTCTGAATCGGATAAATTCATATCAAACGGCCCAACGCGAATGGAGATGGTTTGCCCGTCGCCCCATGGCCACCAGACACCAAAAATAAAAGCATCCGTTGCCGGATCGGATGTAAAAAGAAGCTGGCCAGACCTGAGACCACCGAGATCATTGGCAAGCTCCCGCACGTTTTCCGGTGCTTTACGAATGGTTGATCCCTCCCAGACATGGCTGAGACAACGCTCCAGGATCGTCTGAATCCCGTCTTTATTGTCTATTGAAAATTCAGCCAGGACAGCTTCAAACCGGTCGTCCCACCTCCACGATAAAACTCCGTCAAACGCGGTTGCCATTTCTTTGCATATGTTTTCAAAACCTGATTGATCTGAATCGTTCACAGTACTCCTCCAGTCCGTTATAAAAATCAGATAAAATATATTATCTCTTTGCGTGGTATACGCTTAATCTTATCGATAGGGAGATCAAATTTTAAAATGGAATATATCTGCTGAATAGATACTCCCTGTTTATTGAAACGGTGTTTTACTTATACCCAGAAATTCACGCCTGTCACTGCCATAATCCCTGCATTCACCTCGATAGCTGAATGCGATTGCCGCTGTTCCGGCAGGAAGTTCGAATTTTTCGGCAAATTCAATCTGTCCGGAAGTAAATGATCTTTTATGAAATACGGTATTGATATGTCTGGTATCGATCACTTCCCCTTCTGCATTTACAAAACTGACCCGGAAGGAAAATGTATCTATTACGGGATAACTGTTTATTATACGATTTGATATTCTAATTTCGCCTGAAAGTTGAATAAAAGCATGGAAACCGGAATATGTATAATGAACTGCAAGATCTTTTGTTTCCCATATGCCGGTATAGGTCCCTCCAGGCAACAGAGAAATTTTATCCGCCTGGTTTACTGTTCTGCCATTAAAAGAATTTAACGTGCCTGAACAGGAAAACAAGATAACAGATAAACCAAATACTACGAATATGCTAATCAGCCGATATTTCATATTAGTTAAGGCGGATTGAACAGTAATAAACAGTACAGATTTTATAAATATCTAATACCCATCAGCCTCTTCGTCCCTTAACCCAACAGGCCTGGCAAGAATCTCAGACCATATTACCGCTTTTCTCAG
>JAUXDD010000140.1 GCA_030618465.1 Desulfobacteraceae bacterium | reverse complement strand
CGGTCGTATGCTATGAGTAGCCCTGGCTTGCCGAACCAGACAAGACATTTTTTCCTTTAACTGATTTTGCCATATAATTATTTTTACAAAAAGCTTGCTTTTAAAAACAGGTTCCGACGCAGCATATTGTTTATCCGGCTTTGTAATAAACGGATTTTGAGCGTTTGACAGGGAAACAGAAAAAAACATTAGAAATAGAATTGAATAAATAATAATGTTTTTTTTCATTGTTTTTTTCGAAAATCCAGAAAAAGTGCCCACGGATTTATCTGTCCATAGTATATTGACGTTGATTCATCTTCTTTAATAGCTGTTTTTATTTCACAGGCTTCGGAATTCTCCAGAACAACAGGATCTTTGTCGGAAAAAAAAAGAGCTGTGTAATACGAAGGGTCATATGAATTGATAAGTACCTGTTTAAAATTATTTGTTGCAGCAACATGACAGGGGATAAAAAACACATACAATAATTTGTGGTTACTTAACCTTGCTGAAAAATTTTTAATAAATTTTACATCAAATTTTTTCCCGTTAATTCTTACAAAAGTAAAATAATTATAATTAGACACATATAAAAATGCCTCTTTTTTTATTAGCGCAACTTCGTTTGCCTCGAACATTTTATTCTGATTTTTATCATGATCCTCGACAATCATACTGGTAAACATCTCATCAAATTCCCACTGGATGTTAAAACCGGCAAGCCCGTTATCATCAAAAACGATTTTTATCCTCTGCGCAATAAATACATGCGGATGAGAAAGGGCGATTTCGCTGAAAATTGCCGAAAGCAGAATGACTAATATGGTTATAATTATAATATTTGTTTGTTTTTTCATTCTGAAACTTGACTGCCGATCGGCATTCGCTCCTTTGTTAATGGCAGATATGTTTTTTCTTTTTTACTCCTAATAAAAAGAGGGTCTGATACCATGTCCGGGTCATAACCTTCTTCTCGCAGATTAACCTTTCTCAGTTTGAATGTACCGGTCATGTCCGCTTCCATTCTGATCCGGATAAACACCGGTGCTGCATACGAAGGCAAGTGTTCTTCTGTGTATTGATAAAATTCCCGGGCATCAAATCCAGTTCCGTCTGACAATACAATAGCTGCCATTCCTGCTCTGCCCTCTTCACCAGGGACCTCAACTCCATACACATTAATAAAATCAATCCCGGGGAATCCTGAAATCTGTTCGGCCACTTCCTGGGTGGATACATTTTCGCTTTTCCACCTGAATGTGTCGCCTATCCGGTCAATAAAATAAAAATAGTCATCTTCATCGCGCCTGAGCAGGTCGCCGGTGCGGAACCATGCATCACCTTTTTCAAACACATCCCGGATGATTTTTTTTTGTGTCTCTTCTTCTGAGGTATATCCTTCAAATTTACCGATACCGCCTTTTTCCTGGCGCAGTTTTCCGATAAACTCACCCACTTCACCTGGCTTGCACCGGATACAGAAACCATTTCCTTCACGAACATGTTCGCCGGTTGCAGTATCAAACCGGACCAGATCGCCATTATGCAGTTTATAAAACGGTATGCGGCCAATTGAGCCGGCCTTGTTGTCAAGATTGGCCAGGGCAGTATTTCCCTCTGTTGATCCAAAAATTTCAACAATTCTTTTTATTCCAAACCTGTTCTGAAAACGCTCCCACAACTCCGGTCTGAGTCCCGCCCCGATAATGATCCTGACCTTATGGTCCCTGTCATTGGGTTTTTCAGGCTGATTGAGAAGATACCGGCAAAATTCTCCCACATATTGAAAACCGGTGATATCGTATTTCCTGCAATCGTCCCAGAACCGGCTTGCGCTGAATTTTCTGGTAAGGGTCATGGCACACCCGGTATTAAGGGCACACGATGGGACAACAACCCCGCCAGCACCGTGATAAAGAGGAAGCGCATCATAAAGTACATCACCAGTCCGGTATTTTGCCACACCTGCCATGGCATCGCCGGATGCAAAAAAACGCATATGGCTCATATGTGTTGCTTTTGGATATCCGGTTGTTCCTGATGTAAAAATATAGAGCATGTCGTCACCTGCAACCAGATTATTGCGAATGTCACGGTCAGGATTTGTATCCGGCATGTCCTGAAGTACGTTATCAAAAATTACAACGCCTTCAGGAATTTCAGGACTGCTGTTGATGGTGTCCAGCCAGACAGATATTTTCATGCCGGAAACAATATTTTTATCAACCGTGTTAAAAGTTTCCAGGCATTCGCTGCCAAGAATCAGGTGGGTGGCACCTGCTGTTTCAAAAACGTATTCAAGCCCGCGTGTTTTTATCCCCGTATTTATAAAGGATGTAATAATCCCCAGTTTGGAAAGGCCGGCCCAGGTAAAAATAAATTCTGGTCGGTTGCCCATGAGGAGCGCTACAACTGAACCCTTACCCAGACCTTCGTTTTTTGCCCAGTGAGCGACCCTGTTTGCACGGGTATTGAACTCACTGAATGTAAATTTCCGATCTTCAAAAAAAAGAAACGTGTCATCGCTGTTTTTGTCTGCTCTTTCTTCAATCAGATCTCCGATCGTTTTTTGTGAATTCGGTTTATGGCGCAAATTCCTGTAAATAACTGTTGCGAGTCTGTATTGTGACACAAATCGGCTGAAAAGATCGTTTATTCCATTCATATCCTCTATTGTCCTCTAATTCTCATCCGGTTGTAAATATTGATGGCGTCGTAAAAAGTCTCCATCTACTGCGTCATAGTGTTTGCCCAGACGTTCGACATACTACATGTATGCCTTCACTCCTGGCCAAACACTATTCCTTGTATATGAAGATTTTTACTTAGCCATCGGTTTTTACGAGTTCATCAATATTAAACTGGCAAAAAATACTTTCTTCAAGAGTCCCTGGATGCCATCTGCTTCGCAAACTGTGATGTATCAATTTTATGGGTCGGTTCCGTTAAAGGGGAAAGCTTATTTAAATGATACAAATTGATGATCTCTTTTACGGTCATTCCCTCATCCACTTTATATATATCAACAAAATTATTCTTCAGCATATGAAATGATATTTCACCTATTTTTGAGATAAACAATAAATTTATCTTGTAGTTGATGACTGTTTTTACCACATTAATACCAATGTGGCCTTTTTCATTAAGGAATTCATTAAAATAAAAATCATCAATTTCAATCCTGTCCCCGTCCAGTTTCAGAATAATAAAATAAGGGGCCCTGCCGAAATGACTGTGAGCTTTTGAATCCAAACCATTCATATCCCGGACCGGTATGATCGCTGAAACACCATTCTCACGTTCAGGCTCAATATGAATAAAAACGGACTCAATACTTTCGTAACTCTTTAAAAGAAGGCTTTCCGCGGTGTCAGCCATTTCATGCGCCTTATAAAGGGATAACGCTGGACTGGTTTGAATCACACATTCCACGATCTTAAACGGACCGGATCGCCTTATTTTGACATCGCAAACACCTTTTACACCGTATATACCATTCAATTTTTCTTCAACTTCTGCTTGCAAATCAATATCCAGGTTGGCGTCCATGAGGATCATTAAAGATGTTCCTGCCGTTTCAATGCCGAGCTTAAGAATAAAAACGGATATCAGGATAATACCCGTTCCTTCCGCATAGGGGATGCCGGCATGAACCAGTAGTATCCCTGCCAGCACAACGATTGAAATAAATATATCAAAAAATGACTCCCGGGCTGTGGTCATCAATGCCTGTGACCCGATTGCCATGCCCACAGATTTTTGCTTTATCGCCAGAAAAAAGGCGGTAACAGCTGAAATGGCAGCAGCACCAACCGGAAATAGCGGAAATTTTCCCTGATGCGCCTGTTGAAAAAGTTTTTCCAGGCCTTCGTTGAATATTTGAAATCCTATGAGAATAATAAACCCGCTGATTATCAGACAGGCCACTGTCTCCGCCCGATACAGCCCATAGGGAAAACGGATGGTTTTTTTTCTTGATGCCAGCCACAGGCCAAGCAGTGAAATAATATTTATCAGGATATCCGCCCCGCTGTGAAAAGCATCCGCCACAAGAAGCTGTGAGTTAAAACGATACCCCACAACCGCTTTCAGTAATGCGACCATGAAAATCACCATGGCTGATATCAGGGCTACTTTCTGTCCTGTTTTTAACCTTTCAATTTTATCGGGATGGGGGTGCGTATCCATATGTATCTCAATATTGACACCTGGGAAAAAGACGCGCCATCAACGTGCCACATTGTGGGCATGTTGTTTTATAACAGGGCACCTGTGGTCGAGCAGGAAACGTTTTCCGGCAGTTTGGGCAAATACATCCGGCCGTTTGCATGCACGATTGAAAACGGCCTCTTTTCCTTCGCCCGCGCAACCCTTTGCCCCATCTTTTTATTATATTTCTTTTTTTCGAATCAAACGGCATTGTTGCCCCTTTTTCATAAAATTGGATAATGCCATATATAAAGCACCAACTGCAAGCTCCGCGCAATGCGTTTCTTTTGATGGTAATGTTTCCAGAAAATTCACCACATCAGCGGTTGTGATTTCCCATGCCTGCTCAATTGTTTTTCCTTCTACCATGGATACAACAGTATTGGAACACGCAGACGTATTCAAACATCCGTCAATGGTAAATGAAGCGGACCGGATTCGGCCGGCCTGAACGGTTAAAAACATTTCTATGGTGTCGCCACACTCTCCCGTTCTTTTACCATACCCGTCAGGATTTTCAATGCTTGCTCTTTTGTCCGTGCGATAGGCCATTTCAAGATAATGAAGCGAATGGTCCTGCCAGAAATCAAATTTTTTTTTATCTGTCTTAGTGTCCATCTTTTCTTTCAGTTTTTCTTTGCTTCTCAGCCCGCGAAATCACATCATTTACTCAAATCGATCATCCGATCTTTTGATGTGCATATTTTTTTCAGCCTGCGCCAGCCAACCGATACGATCTGCAGGTGGATGATCAAACTCCGGTACATGGGGTTTTATATCAATGAGTGGTGTCTGGTCAAGCACATCAATATTTTCAATTTTTAATACACCTTTTTCAATACCTGTGAGCCTGACGATTGATAAACCGATTGGATTGGGTCGCCTGGGAGCCCTGGTTGAAAAGACACCGCGCTTCCGGGTATCTAAAAAGGGTGTTACAGTTAACGAAAAACCGCTGGTTTTATGAAAATAATAAAGAAGAGTAATATGTGAAAACCCTTCAAGATCTGCCAGACCTTTAACAAATTCCGGGAATATTTCAACGGTGCCGCCGGTGCCGTCAGATCGTGACGGCTGGATAGGCATCCCTTTGATATCCTTAAAAGGACTGTGAATTATTCCGATGGGTTTATATACGATATTCATAAAACAATCCTTTCTGCTCTATGCGGAGTTGAATGTTTAAAAGACTCAATTAATTTAAAACACGCGGGCAATCTTTGCACCATCAGCAACAGCATCGGCGATTAAACCAGGCTCCCTGCAATCTCCGATATGATATATTTCAGGTACTTTCCCCTCAAATCGTCTGGTCATATCCGGATCGGAATCAGCCGGTGTGGCCGTTATGATCGTATCTGCGAAAATGAATTGTTCCTGCCCCTGATTGTCAATAATCGCCAGACCTTTATCGGATATTTCCTTATATACTCTGACCTCGGGAATCATTTTTACACCTTTTATGGCCATCCATTTAAACAAGCGGGATATTTTTTCACTGCCAAGCCCATCTCCCATCTGCCCGGCCTGATCCACAATCGTCACCTCTCTTCCACGAAGCGTCAGGAATTCGGCGAGTTCACACCCCTGCATGGCACCGCCGATAATCACCACCTTTTTACCAATTGGCATCCATAACCGGGTCATAGATCTGAGCATATTTGGGCCCAGAAACCGTTGCCAGGGTTTAAGCTTTTTGTGAATGTCAGATGCCCTTACCACATTAGGACGATTTATTCCGGGAATAACCGGGCAGGACAGGACACCGCCTGTTGCCAGCACAACAACATCGGGCTTTATTTTTTCAACAACAGGACCATCAACCGATTTTCCTGTCCTGACTTCCACTCCCAGTTTGGCAAGCTGTGTTTTAAAATAATTAACAAACAGAACCAGGTCTTCAATCTCCGTTCCCTTAACAAAAGCGGCCGTCGGCAGCAATCCACCAAGTTTGTTTTCTTTTGTATAAACAATGACTTCATGCCCTCTTAATGCTGCCACACGTGCCGTTTCCATTCCTGCCGGGCCCCCACCAACCACAAGTACCTTTTTTTTCTTTGCCGCTTTTTTTAAGTCATATTCCGGTCCCATTCCCAGTGATGCATTTATCCTGCATCGCATGGGCTTATGAAAACGGACCTGCTCAAGGCAGTGCAGACATGCGGTACATGGAGCGATATCTTCAGGGTTGCCCTTCGCTGTTTTGTTCGGCAATTCAGGATCAGCCAGGAGGCGGCGGCACATGCCGATAAAGTCAGCGTCTCCGTCCTGCAACACCTTTTCCCCAAGGCCCGGGTCCAGGCGGCCTACTGTAATCACCGGTACGGATACGGCGCTTTTGATGGCTGCGGCAAGGGGCACATAGGCACCGGCTCCTTTTCTTTTCCAGTCAAGTGCTTCCGGCAGCGGCTCAAACGGTTCCGGATAAAATGTCTGTTCCGGCCATAAAGAACCGATATATCCGTACTGGTAATAACGAATCTGGAAAGAATCAGCACCCGCAGTTTCAAGAATTCGGGCAAGCGCCTGCACTTCAATGATGGCGTCTTCCTTACTGCCTTCATACCTGACATCAACCCCATTCAGGACAACCCCCACAGGGAAATCATTTCCGGCACGTTTCTTTATCTCTTTTATAATGGTAACCACTATTCTGGCCCTGTTTTCAAGAGTGCCCCCATAATCATCTTCCCGACAATTTAAAAAACCGGACAAAAACGAAGACAGGAGATGCGAGGCAGCCGCATTAACATCCACACCGTCAAACCCGGCTTTTCGTGCACGTACAGCAGCACTGACAAATTTATCAATAATCATCTCAATCTCTTCGAGTACCAATGCCCTGGGGGGTTCCAGTCCCCGGTCCGCATACTCAAAATCCGGTGGAATTGACGATGATAACGGCTGAAGGCCGGTCACGAATGCCTGGTGCCACGGGCCGGCATGGAGCAGTTGAAGAAATGTTGGGCAGCCGTGTTTGTGTATCACATCTGTAAGCTTGCTGAAGCTTTTGATATACCGGTCATTATCAATTCTCAGACCCTTAATTCCGATATTGCTCACCGGCGGATCAATCGATGGGCCTTCTACGTATATGGCACCCACACCTCCCCTGGCCGTGGTTTCATAAAAATGCAGGCATTTGTCGATGATATAGCCTTCTTCTTCCTGGTATAAACAGGTTTGTGCTGCCGTCTTTATAATGCGATTTCTGAACGTTACCCCGCCTATAGAGCCCGGTTCAAACAGTTTTTCATATTTTATTTTTTTCCGCATTGCTGTCCTCATGTTTAATATCAGTTTATCGTTCAAAATATTTTTAGCAGATTATGCCCCAAAAAAGCAAGCTTCATGCCATCATGAGAAAATTGACGTTCCCATCAAAGAAAGCAAAAAATTACAGTTGGATATAGTTATTGACAGGCCACGCGTAGACATGAAAAATATTAAAGAGTTGCCATATTGCAAATATCAAACTTTAAATCGTCGCAATATGGCGACCATACTTTTTACAATTCAATACCGCCGCATCCTTCGTATATTGTTATAACATATTGTAAATTAAGCCTATCTGTCAAATTCCAATTAACAATAACATTATGGCATACTGTTTGCTTTTTATTCAGGTTAAGGCAGGAGGCAATTCAGTTATGAAAGCAGCGCTCACTATCTGGGAAGATCGTGTTTCACCGGTTTTTGATTCCGCCCATATGCTATTGGTTGCTGAAATCAAAAACGCAAAAATTGTCAGCACACAGCATGAACGGTTTAATCCTGAAATGCCCACACGTCTTGCAGAGATGCTCAACGGATTGGATGTGCCTGTTCTGATCTGCGGGGCCATTTCTGAAATACCGGCAAATGTAATTGAAGCATACGGGATCAAACTGATTCCGTTTATTGCCGGGAATGTGGATGAAGT
>JAUXDD010000048.1 GCA_030618465.1 Desulfobacteraceae bacterium | reverse complement strand
TCCTCCGGGAAAGGGAGAATCCCATAAAAACCGGTGTCTTAAGGCGTTGGCACTTTTTACTTAGTGTCTATCCAGAAATGGCTATTTTGTCCAATTTCTGGATGGACACTACTTAGCCATCGACTATAATTTAAAGCCTGATATCCCATGGAAACAGAAAAAAAGTATATCAGACCGATATTGCTGTCACTTATCGTGGCCGCAGCCCCACTGATTTTCAGTATCCCCCTCTGGATCATGTGCTGGTGCTGTTTTCTCTGGGGGTATATGTATTATATCAGCAGATCCGGAAAATTATGGCCAAAAGCGCTTATGAGGCGGGTACTCACAGGTGTCAGCATGCTTGGCCTTTTAGCGTCCTTTGACCATATGAATATGATCGGCGGGTCCGCATTTGTCAGCATTATTGCGATGGTGGCCGGTTTAAAACCGTTAGAGATCCAAACGCACAGGGACAGAATGGTGGCCATTTTTCTTTCCTATTTTATCATTATCACAACCCTTATCGTTTTTGAAAATCTGGCGGTCACGCTATATATGTTTTTTTCCGTACTTGTGGCAACAGCGGCACTGGTCCATATCAATCATCCTGAAGGAAAAATGAAGGGTGATTTCCAACTGGCAGGTTGGATTATGGTTCAGGCGCGGCCCATGATGATTGCCCTGTTTCTGTTATTCCCCAGGGTCCAGGGAAGCTTCTGGGGGATGAACCGGCAGTCTTTCGGGCAGACCGGGTTTGCCGAATCACTGGCATTGGGGGATGTGGCGAGTCTTGCCATAAATAATGATGTCGCGTTCAGGGTTGAATTTAAAGGGGCAATTCCCGCGACAGATCAGCTTTACTGGCGGGGCATTGTTTTCTGGAACTATAATGGCAGGCGATGGAGCCGGGGGTATCAGGTGTCAGAAAAAGTGGTGCCGGTATCAGGAAAACATCCGGTTGAATATATAATTACCATGGAGCCCCACGGTAAAAAATGGGTATTTTCCCTTGGCGTGCCGGCTTTTCCTCCGGATACGACAACCATGATGGGGGATTATACACTGCGGTTGCGACGGGATTTGAGAAAAAAATATCGGTACCGGCTAAAATCCTATGTGGATTATCAGACCGGGGAAATGGCGACCTGGGAACAAATAGCATTAAAACTCCCGGAATATGGAAATGAACGATCCCGTGAACTTGCCGAACAATGGGAAGCGCGTGCGGCATCGGATACAGCCACTGTTCAGTTGGCACTGACATATTTCAAAATGAACCATTTTGTTTACACGCTGAAACCACCTGTGTTGAGTGGCAATGAAATTGATGACTTTCTTTTTAATGAAAAAAGGGGGTTCTGTGAGCATTATGCGGCTGCTTTTGCATTTTTAATGCGGGCTGCCGGTATCCCGGCCAGAATTGTCGGCGGATATGCCGGTGGTACGGTGAATCCCTATGGCAATTATCTTATTGTAAACCAGTCTGATGCCCACGCATGGGTGGAAGTCTGGCTTGAAGGAAAGGGGTGGGTTCGGGTAGACCCAACCTCAGCTGTGGTGCCGGAACGGATTTCACGGGGAATTTCCAATGCTGTATCTGAAGATGAGCTTCCGGGCTTTTTAAGGATCAGTAAAGGCCGCTGGGTTTCCGATTTATGGCGTAAAATTGAATTCGCATGGGATGCTGTCAGTACCCGGTGGGATATCTGGTTTGTCGGGTACTCCTTCTGGGAACAGAAAGAGCTGTTATCCCGGCTGGGCATAATGGCCGGGTTTAATGCATGGGTGCCCAAAATGCTGCTGCTGATCACCTGTCTGGCTGTTTTACTTGTTGCAGGCTTTGTGTTGTACCGAATTCACAAAATATCTGAAAAAAAAGATGAGGTGCAGGCGCTCTATGATGAGTTCTGTACTAAAATGGCACAAAAAGGGCTTCCCAGAAAACCGGCCCAGGGGCCTTTTGATTATGCACAAATGATCGGAAGGCTGAATGAAAAACTGCAAAAAAATGCAACCGGGATAATTACTCTCTATGTGCGGTTAAGGTATGCCAATTCCAGCAGCACCCATGATATGCAGAAGTTCAAAAGCCTGGTTAAACACCTGAAGCCGGATTGATCAATATGTTTCCGCCTATGAGCTTATGGAGACCATGTTTACCATAGTTCTGATGAAAATGTACCATGAGAAATGGGGGGCCTTATAATACTCCATGGCTGATAAAAAAGGTTTACAAAGATATTGGGTTACTATATATAAGTTTTTTTTAGATAATCGGTAACTATATCCTTAATCAGCACCAGTTTAAAGAGGTTCTTATGGGAAAAAAGAGTTTATTGAAATCCACAGCAAAGAAAAAAAAAGCGGGAAAGAAATCAGGCATAGAGAAAACTACCGGGGCAGTGGAAACAGCACCCAGGAAAAAGAGTGCAAAGAAAAAAGCAGTGGCCAGGAAAAAGACCGCTGCAAAAAAGGCTGCATCCAGGAAGCTTACTGTAAAAGAACTTGTATTTGAGAAATTTGATACATGGAAACCGGAGAAACCTTTTACTGTAACGCCGGATGAAAACTATCTGAAGAACTTTTCAGCGCCTCCCTTTGTTTCAGAATCAAATAAGGAAGATGAAGAACGGATAAAGAAGTTATTGTCTTTAGGATTTGATATGAAAGCTATTAATGCTGCCGGAGAGAAAGCAGCGGCAGAGAAGGCAGCGGCAGAGAAAGCAGCGGCAGAGAAGGCAGCGGCAGAGAAGGCAGCGGCAGAGAAGGCAGCAGCAGAGAAGGCAGCAGCAGAGAAGGCAGCGGCAGAGAAAGCAGCAGCAGAGAAAGCAGCAGCAGAGAAAGCCGCGGCAGAAGAAGCGGAGTCTAAAAAATCTTCAATAGCGGGTATGGCTCTTGAAGCATTTATCCCCATGCAAAAGACGATCCTGACAATGATTACAGGTGTTGTCTTGATTTTTATACCCATACTCATTGCCAGTTTATTAAACTCTTCCAGGTATTACCTCGAAGCCAGACACGGCGCTGTTAAAATTTTTCAGGGCGCGTTTGCACCACTTGGAAAGGAACTCCTTGTGGTCATGCCGGGGATTCAGCCCCCGGAACAGATTAAGGATACCTATTCAAAAGAGGAAGCTTTTATCATTGCGTTTAATTATTTTGTGGAAAGATCAGATGCACTTCTTCATATAGTGGATATGCTTGATTTTAACGAAGTCAGAGCCGCTCTTAATAAAGCATATGAGTATGCAGTTACAAAAGAACAGCGAGAAATGGTTTATGCGAAACTGACTGCGGTTAATCTGAAAGACCTTACAATCAAGGGAGATATAGCTGCAGGTTTAGGAACTGTGGAAGGTGTAAAAAAAGCAATAGGATATCTTGATGAAGCATCTGATCTTGATATTGAAAAACCTGAAATGGTTAAAATTGAAGATAAAATTGAAGCGCTCAAAACGTTGGAAAAAGAATTGAAAAATAAACCCGACACACAGACATTGAAACCGGTTGACGCCGGGGTAAAAGACGCGGAACCTTCAAAAAAACATTAAACAGAAAAATTCGGATTGGCGGGTTGCGGATTTTTTCCGCAATCCGCTATTTTCCCCAATTCATCCATATCCCACTGCAGATCCAGTTCTTTAAACACCCCGGCTGCTTTTTCAAGATACTGTGAAGCATTTATTCCATTGAGGTCTTTATACTTACTCTCATGATCACGCAGGCACTTCCCAATCTGCATGCAGGTTCTCGCAAGCTCAAGCCTTGCACCAAGGCGCCCCCCTTCATGAATGCTTTTTCCCCACCATGCAAGCGCTTTTTTCTGATTGCCGTTAATCCAGCAATAATTTCCCATGAGCCTGAAAGACTCGGTTCGGTCAGTTGAAACTTTGCGGGAATTTTTAACAGCTGTTTTACCGGTTTTTAAAACATGCTTTTTTATTTTGGAAATATAAGATCCGGTTTTATTGTCCATTGATGTGTCAAGCCTGTGAATATCAACAATAAATCTGCTTATGTAATAAATGCTCAAATACGCAGGCGAAATATTGACTTTGGATTTGATTTTTTCCGCAGATGCCAATGCAAGGGCTGCTTCCCCGCTATCGCCCATAAAAAAAAGTATTCTGGCCTTAAATGCGTACAGGACAAAAAGAATTTGTCTGAAATCGGTTTTTTTTGTAAACGCGATGCCCTTTTCTGATTCAGCCAGCGCTTCGGGAAATATTCGAAATTTCATTAACAGTTTTGTCTGTAGAAAATAGTGTAAGACCCTTGGAAAATCGTGTTCAAATGTATTACCGATTTCAGATAGTTTGTCTGACAGCATCCTGGCTTCAGCAATCATACCCTGTTCAACTTTTATCTGTCCATGAAACGAAAGATACGCGGATGCATGAAGGATTTCACCATATTTAAGGCTTTTTCCCATAAGGTTTTCATCATATTCTTTTCCCCAGTTTCCGGTATAATAGTCGGGAAACAGCTCGGCTATTTCAACATACATTAATGTCCTGATATCTTCCCGGTTAATCTTGTCTTTGACAAAATCAAGTATCTTTCTGCTCAATTTAAATGAAAAACCGGACCATGCAAAAGCCACACTGCCGCTCACAGCCATGCCGGGGCCGCCCTCAATTTTAGTGATATCAAATTTTTTAAGCCTGTTTGAAAAAATGAATGTTTCCATAAAAAAGCGTTTCGGGTTATAGTTCAATAATGTGGCAACCTTTTTATAATTCAGATTAATCGTCTCAATTTCCATTTGGGAGGGTGTTTTTCGCCAGTTTAAAAAGGGGAAATAAATACTTGAAAGGAAAGTGAAAAAACTGCCCAGGAATTTAATAAATAACAGGCTTTTATTTTTCGGGTCTTTAATTCCATAGAAAGCCAATGACCTTTCAAAATATCCGGTTGCTTCATAATGCCTGCCCTTGTTGTATAATGTCAGTGCAATGTTTTTTTCCATCATTGCAACTTTCTCTGGATCAGCGATAGTGCCATATCTTTTCAGATATATATGTAATGCCTCTTTATAGAAAGTCAGTGCCTCGTTGGATGCAGCCGATTTCAGTGCCTCTTCACCCGCCTTGAGCATGAATTCTTCAGCCTTGTCCAGTTCATCGCCCCTACTGTAATGATAGGCCAGCATACCGAAAAATTCGTGTATTTTTTCATTAAAAATATGTTCAATAGCCTGTGCAATTTTTATATGAAGTTCTTTCTTTTTTTGAAAAAGAATGGATTCATAGGCAGCTTCCTGGGCAAGGGCGTGTTTGAAGAGATAGCCCATCTCTTCCATTTGTTTTTGTTCTGAGATAAATTCAATCTTCTTCAGGTATCCGAGCCGATCATCAATGTTACTGACAGTATGTGCCACCTCTGTGATAATTTTATAAAAAAAGTTTCTGCCGATTACCGATGCGATCTTTACAAGATTCTTTGTTTTATCGTCAAGCTTATCCAGTCTCGACATCAGAATATCGTTGATCGTGTGGGGAATGACGGTACTGTCAATTTTTTCGGTCATTTCAAATCTGCCGTGCTTTACGATGACTGCGCCGGAATCAATAAGAGAGCGTACGACCTCTTCCATGAAAAAGGGATTTCCACAGGCCCTTATTAATATCTGCTCCCTGACGGAAGGGGGCAGTCTCCGGATATTCAGGAGGTTGTTTATCAGCTGTTTACTTTGATTCCCATTAAGGGGCAAAAGATGTATTTCTGTGTAATAATCCTGATATTTTTCATTAATTGTGCCAATAATTCGGTTACCGGTTTTTTTATATCGGGGGCGGAGCATATTTATAAACAGGACAGGGTGTGTCTCAACCAGACAGAAAAGTGTTTCCAGAAGCTCAATAGAGCTGCTGTCCGCCCAGTGAAGATCTTCCATCAGGATGACCATGGGCATGATCTCCGCCCCTGCTCTCATGAGTTCACGAACACTTTTAATGATAAGTTTTTCCAGGGCTTCTCCCTCAATACCGGAAACTCTTTCGGCATAGTGGCCGGTCAGTTTTATGCCCATGAGAAGGGCGGCAAATGGAATCACTTCTTCCGGTTCCGGGTGAATAAAACAAACAGCGGTTTTCAACTTGCCGAATGCCTCTTCCTCACTGTCCTGCTCCTTTATTTCCGCCCAGTTTCGCAGGAGATCAATGATGGGATGGAAGCTCAGGTTTTTCCCCATTGATATCGATCTTCCTTCAAGAAAGGTTAACCGTTTTATTATATCTTTTTTTTGCAGTTCAGCCAGAAGCCTTGATTTGCCGATACCTGCTTCCCCGATAAGGGTGACAATGGAACCTTTCCCGGCAGTTAATTTATTTACC
Organism: Desulfobacteraceae bacterium; assembly: GCA_030618465.1. GTDB lineage: Bacteria > Desulfobacterota > Desulfobacteria > Desulfobacterales > SURF-7 > JAUXDD01. Next base: position 10,659 of record JAUXDD010000048.1, on the reverse strand, counting down.
TTTAACTCCAGTATATCAATCTCTTTTTTTCTTCCGATAATTTCTGAATGAACCATCCGGCCGAAGTTAACCTGCGGCCGGTATTTTTTTTCTTTTCTTGATAACAGTTCGTATACAGGCACAGGTTCTTTTTTGCCCTTTAATACAATGGGTTTTAACGGTCTGTACTCATATCCATCCCTTGTTTCCCTGTAAGTATTGAGACTTACCATGATCTGGCCGGTCCGTGATGCTGATTCCAGCCGTGAAGCAAGATTGACCGTATCTCCCATTACTGTATATTCGCGCTTTTTTTCTCCTCCGACCATGCCGGCTATCAGTATGCCGGTGTTTATGCCGATATGAAGATCCAAAGGAATTTTCAGGTTTTTTTCCAGATTAAATTCCGCCAGACGGTTTTTCATTTCAATAGCCGTATTGATTGCCTTATGCGGCGCGTTTTCAACAGCTGTGGGGACACCGAAAAGAACCATAACACAGTCACCCATGAATTTATCGATGGCGCCGTCGTATTTTTCAATAATACTTTCCATCATTGCAAAACAGGTGTTCATGAGGGATGTGACCTCTTCAGGGTCCATTTTTTCGGACATGGCTGTAAAACCTGAGATATCTGCGAACATCACGGTAGCCACTCTGCGTTCGGACTCTATGTGTTTTGGCCGGGGGCCCATAAAAATACGTTTATTACTTATAATACAATTTCAAATATCATGTACTGTATTCAGTCAGCCGGATTTGAATTGAATGAGAAGATAGTATATATGGATTAAAAGGTCAACAATATTATTCGTGGAATAAAAAACGTGGGTACGGGCAAGCGGAGATGCTATATGTCATCTTTTTCGATGTTATCACTGAAATTTTCAAATCTGTTTTTGTAAATTTCTTCCTGCTCATCAAGAATTTCTTTAATAATTTTCATATTTGTCAATGGATTCATTAAAACGCACCGCAGCACAACAATTTCGTTGTTATTCATATCTTTTAATACGGTTCGTGAGACAAAACTGTTGCCGGCCTCCCTTTGTATCCGCTGGACAGTCCTGTTAATCCTGTCAAGGTTCTCGTTAATCAGCCTTGTTTCATTTGAATCGCCGCTGAAAAGTTTGTTCTGAATATGCACAGGGCATACCCTGTAGGTTAATATATTGAGCTGGGGGGGCGTGATAAGCTGGAACAGTTCTCTCTTTTTAATCTCTTCGGCAAATTTGCGGGCCAGTTCAATCCCGTGGTCAATGAGGAGCGCATATCCTTTGCTGCCCATTATTTTTAATGAGCTGTCCAGTATCATTGAGTTTGCTTCACGGGAACCTGACAGTGATTTTATACCGATGTCCACAGATCCACGCCGGATGACATAATTTGCATGATAAATTACCGCATCCATAATGGTGGGATCTTTAAAATAGACCATTCCACAGGTCATGGGCATGTAAAACTGCTTGTGGCCGTCCATGGTAACAGAGTCCGCAAGTTCAATGCCATTTAATAAGTATTTGTATCTTTCAGACATCAGGGTTGGGCCGCCGAATGCCGCATCCACATGAAAATGGATGTTGTTTTCAGCGCAAATTTCACCCAGCTTTAACAGGGGGTCTATGTTTCCGGTTTCCGTGGTTCCGGCGATACCTACAACCGCCAGAATTTTTGTCCGGCTGTTTTGTTTGATTTCCTTTATGGTTTTATTAAGACAGTCAATATCAATACAATTGTTTTTATCCACATCAATGGCAATAATATTCTGATTGCCGATACCCAGGATGCCTGAGGCTTTTCTGAGAGAATAATGACCCAGCCTGGATACAAGAACAACACTCCTGTCCACACCGTATGCCCTGTAAGCGGCATAATGCCCTTCTATTTCTATCCCTTTGAACCCGTTTGTCGGAGCAAATGCTTTGTTCCTGGCAACCCACAGGGCGGTGAGGTTTGCAGTTGTTCCACCTTCAACAAATGAGCCAAGAGTGGTATCCACATTCTGGACATGCTCCTGATAGAATGCTTCGCTTTCCTGGTAAATCAGTCTGTGGATTTTGGCAAGGACCTGTTTCTCAAGTACGGATGCTACTTTAGAGGTTTCCAGTTTAACCATGTTTTGATTCAGGGCGGAAACAATCGTTTTAAGATGCACCATGAAAAAGGGGATGGCCGATGTCATATGGCCGATAAAATACGGTGATGCAACATTTACCGCATACGGGGCAATATCATTTATCAGGTCTGTAATCACTTCAGCCAGTTTTTTCTCAGGCTGTTCACTTATCTGAGTATCTTTAAAACGGAGGGAGAGTTCCTTGAGGCTGATTTCTTTTGTAATGTCAACATGGCGTTTTAAAAATTCATTGAGCCCGAAAAGTATCTGCTCCATATATTTTACCAGTGTGGCTCGTGTCGCGTCATTTTCAGGCCTGACAAATGTTCGCATCAGGGCCTTCCAGTCCGCAACAAGCTTTTGCTCTTTTCTTATTCTTTTTTCTTCTTCAGTGGAATTAGTCATATTTTTAATATTGGTTTTAATTCATTAAACCGAACAAAAACGAAGTCCGAATGTACATGTTTTAATAAATACTTCAACATTTTTTTTGGGGGAGTCGGTTTGCCGGTTATTGTTAAATTTCAAATCAACTGTTTTTTTCCCCGCAGGTTGTTAAAAAAATTTTAGCAATATTTGAAGTGTAGACGATAATCTGTTTCATCAGATCCATCAATTCCATATGAACTTCATGGGTATTCACGGATTCTTCTTTTTCATGGAGCAGCCGTTCCAGATGTTTTGCACGGTATTGCAGTTCCATGTCCAGATATTTTCTTTCCTTTTTCATAATCTGCCTTGCCTTTCCGGTGTCCATTTCAGCAAAGGCTTCTTTTAACAGGCGGATCTGTCTGCATACTTTTTCGTGATATATCAATATTTCTTCTTTGCCATCTTTGGAAAAATCCAGTTTCAGTGCCTGCTTTTTTTTGATCAGCGGCACCAGATTTCTGTGGATAATATCGCCGATATTTTCCATGTCATTGACAATAGACATCATAGCGTAAATTTCTTCCGTCTGTTTTGAGGTCAGTTCCTGCTTTGCAATTTTGATAAGGTAGTCGCCGATTTTTTCCTCAAGAAAGTCGATTTTTTCTTCCCTCATATCAACCCCTTCAATCAGTGAGAGGTGCGGAAAAAATTCATCCTGTTTGGGTATTTCTTTTACCAGAAGGTTTTTTTCTTCCCTGGTTAAATCTTCCCGGCTGATCAGCTTTTCATCAGACATAAAGGGGATAATAATGGCACGAAGCATTCTTTCTAAAAGCTTTGCCACCCTGGAAATCTCGGCACGGGCAAGATTTATGGCAAGGTCCGGTGTGGATATGGATTTATCATCAAGGTGCCAGATTTCCGGTGTAATTCCTTTTTCAATTTTCTTGTCAGGGAGAATTTTCATCACAACGGCGGCAAAAACAGATGTGAATGGAAGGAAGACGAGCCCAAGTCCCACATTGAAAATTGTGTGCGCATTGGCTACCTGCCGTGCGATGCCGGAACCAAACGTGCCGGAAAAATTCCGGATCATGGCCGCAAAATCAGGTATCCAGAAAATGAACAGCAAGACACCGGAAACTTTAAAAATGACATGGGCCAGTGCTACCCGTTTTGCATCACGGGTTGTACCGATACTGGCAAGCGCAGCAGTGATGCATGTCCCGATATTTGCCCCCAGAATCAACGGAATTCCGGCTTCCAGGGTGATAAGTTCCTGTTGTGCCAGAACAATGATGATGCCGGTAAACGCGCTGCTGCTTTGAATAAGGGCTGTAAAAACAGCACCGACCAGTAATCCTGACAGGGGGTTTTCAAGCCCGTCCATCAGGTGAATAAACCCCTGATGCGACCGCAGCGGTTTCATTGTGTCACTCATCAGCTTCATTCCGAAAAACAGAATGCCAAAACCAAGAATGATTTCACCGATGTTTTTGATGCTGTCCTTTTTCCCCAGCATCCTCATTCCAAAACCAACGGCTATCATTAACAGGGCATAGTCCGTGAGTTTGAAAGCAATGAATTGCGCGGTGACGGTTGTGCCGATATCTGCACCCAGTATGACTCCCAGCGACTGTCCAAAGGTCATTAATCCGGACTGTACAAAGCTGACCAGCATGACTGTGGTTGCGCTGCTGGATTGAATGATCATCGTGACAAAGGCACCCACAAAAAGTCCGATGACCCTGTTTTTTGTCAGGGTGCCCAGGATGGATCGCATTTTGTTGCCGGCGGTTTTTTTCATACCCAGGCTCATTTTTTCCATGCCGTAAAGGAAAAATGCCAGCCCGCCAAACAATCCGATAATCAGAAATCCCCAGGAAATACTTTCTGAGCTGTCATAGGCATAAAGGGTGCCTGAAGAAAAAAGTGCTATGAAAAATGTAAAAATGAAACTATTCCGTTTTACAGGATTTTTAAAATACATCATTCCATTCATTCAGGCGATACACTGGTATTATTTGATTTTGAAAAGAAAAAATATGGATCTTTTGATTTATTAAAATGTATTCTACAGGGTTAAATTGATTCTTTCAAGAGTTCAGTAAAACTGGATAATTGATACCTGGAAGAGAAAGAATAAACCCCCGGTCAGTGTCGGGGGTTTATAAAAACTGGAGGCTTCTATCCGTTATTTTAAAAAAATCGAATATGTACGCGTTAACAAAAATATATTAATGTATATAATTTCAAACTACTGGAAGTGTATCTGCCATGTCGATGCCCTGATTTGACATTTTTTCATTGAATGACAGGTCACTGACCGGCCAGGGCTGATCATCTGTTTCATAAAAATTCATATATCCGGTGACTTTTTCGGAAAGTTTATTCCCCGGGATGGCGGAATTTACAATATCACCTATGAAAATACTTTCCCGTGTTGTGACTACCCAGGGTTCACTCCTGTTTTCTCTGTCGGTTACAATTATTGAATTGGCAAAGGGGGTATGGGCGGGGCTGTTGATAATTGTCAGCAATGCGTTTCCAATTTCAAATTCATCACCTTCTCTGACAGTGTTTTTCCTGTATTTGTCATCATGCTCGTCAAGATAGTAAATTTCAGCATCGGTGAGAGATTTCAGCTCCAATTTACCACTGAGCTGAGCTACATGTCCATATGTTTCAAAAATATGAGTGATTTTCAATTTATGCCTGATAGCAGCATCAATATATTCACTGATATTTTTTTGCGGGTTGATAACACATGCAGTATTCGTCTTTGTACAACCGATCAGGTATGACAGAGAGCCCATGTCGTTCATAAAAATTTGTTTGTAATACATTTCGATTCCTCCTTGAAAATTAACGGATATTGAGATTTCATAGCAATACAGACTATATATCAAGATGTGTGCCAATATCATCTTTTCGGGCATAAATAATATTTTCGTGTTATATCAAGCTATTGCTATTTTCTGAAAGATTCGGGATGGATGGAAAAATGAATAAAGACAGACGGTTTTATTATTTTACAGGACATTTGTCCTGTGATGCAGGACAAATGTGCCCTTTCAGGTGTTTTTTTTGATTCCTGCTGGATGGATAAAAGCCGTTTCCTGTGGAAAAGGATAGGGCATTCAAGGGGGATTTACATGCCGCAACATTTTTTAAACTTTTTTCCGCTTCCGCAGGGACACGGATCATTTCGACCGACTTTAGGACTGGTACGTACAACCTGTACAGGGGTTGGGGCCTGACCATCATTAAAATACCATTTATCATCCTTTTTTAAAAACTGAGCGATTTCATGATGTTCATTTTTTACGCCTTTTTTTCTGTAATGGGCAATAAATTCAATATGCCCCTCACTATCTTCAGCACCCCCCTGACTGGTATCAATCAGTTCAAGCTTAAGCCATTCTGAATTTTTTGACCAGTCCAGGATACTTTTTTTGTCAATCTGTTCTCTCTGGTCCGGATGGGTGGTTTCCAGAATATAGTCACCCTCTGATTTAACGTAAGCTGTATAGCGGGACCGCATTAACTCTTCGGCTGTTTGTGCTGAACGCTCACCTTTCAACAGCGGTTCACAGCACGCTTCAAATGATTTTTCTGATCCACAGGGGCATGTATTCATGAGACTCCTTTAAGATATAATTAAAATCATCATTCCAGATCAATAATCTGCGCATCCAGAGAATTATTCCGTATATGAATCAGGGCAATGGATGGCGGGAAATTTGATCTTGGATATCCCGCACTGCCCGGGTTTAAAAAGAGAACGCCATTTTTTCTCTCTAGAGAAGGGCGGTGTGTGTGACCGCTGATCACTGCATTATAGCGGTCTTTTGAAGGATGATTATTAAGCTGTTGCACATCGTGCAGGACAAAAATTGTAAATGTGTTGATTTTTACCATTTCCGTCTTTTGCAGTTCAAGTGCCCATTTGCCCGCATCCATATTCCCACGCACCGCAATTACCGGCGCAATTGTTCGTAAGTTCGCCAGAACATCCTGTTTGTCAATGTCCCCGGCGTGAATAATCATGTTTACGCCCTCAAGGGCCGTTACTGCCGCACGGGTAAGTGTTCCATGGGTGTCGGAAATGACACCGATGCAATAATTGTCCATAGTGTGTAAATCAGCCGGTTTCTTTTTATATGGCAATCTTTCCAGCGGCCTCAGGCAGGCAGCCCCGGTAAGGGCAGTGAATTATCTGTCAAGAATTTTATTCCATTCATCAACTCTTGCCCTGGTCTTTTCCATTAATTCAGAAATATCACCGGTGATTGAAATTTTGTTGATTTTATCACCTTTAACAATGCTGTTAACCACTGCCTGGTCTTCTTCACCCAGCACTTCTCCAAAAACAGTATGGTGCTGATCAAGATGGGGCGTTGGCACATGGGTAATAAAAAACTGGCTTCCATTTGTTTTTGGTCCTGAATTTGCCATGGAAAGAATTCCCGGTTTGTCATGGCAGAGATCGGGCTGGAATTCATCTTCAAATCGATATCCGGGTTCTCCCGTACCCGTACCTAAAGGACATCCACCCTGGATCATGAAGTCTGATATCACCCGGTGAAAGTTGAGCCCGTTGTAAAATCCACGGTTGGCAAGGTTGGCAAAGCTGGCAACAGTCAGCGGCACCTGCTGGTCAAAAAGTTTGACCCGGATGGTCCCTTTTTCAGTTTCAAAAACAGCCAGTATTTCATTTGTTTCCGTCATTTATTTCTCCTTAGAGTTTTTAATTGCTGGATTTGGGAATTATTTGAAAATGTTAATATAGTGCAATGTATCAATGTATGGAGAAATTGTAAAGTAAGAGTTGAAAATAAAACAGAAGATGATACCCTTTTTTTACTTGATTTGCCGGGCATATCAACCCGACATCTGTATGCTGAGATAGAGAAATGACATTATCCGGAACAAGATTATGATTACCATTACAAGAGATGTTTCAATAAAAGAAAGTGAGATAAAGCTGGAGTTCATCCGTGCGTCCGGGCCGGGTGGGCAGAATGTAAATAAGGTGGCCTCAGCTGTCCAGTTGCGCTTTGATGTTGTAAATTCACCGTCTTTGCCGGAGGAAGTATGTAAAAGACTGATAGTGCTGGCCGGCCGGCGGGTTAATGAAGATGGTATCTTATGTATTCAGGCCGGGCGATTCCGCACCCAGCTTTTGAACCGTCGGGATGCAATCAACAGATTGGTCGAGTTGATTCGAAAAGCGACTGAAAAGCCAAAACCCCGAAAGAAGACCCGGCCCTCAATAGCTTCAAAAAAGCGGGTTCATGATGCCAAAAGGCGCAGGAGTAATATAAAACAATTGCGAAAGAAAATACGTAAAACAGAAGACAGCAATTCCCGGTGAGAATGAATATCTTCTCAAATGGCTGCTCAGTAGCTGGACACCTGCTTTCGCAGGCTGTAAGTGACCGACCCTATTTTAAATACCCTTTTCATGTAGTTCGTGGTTTGATTAAAAAATGACCGACTACTACCACAACAATTACAAAGAGTATCATGAAAAGACATTTTCGATTGATCCGTCGTCTTTTCTTGAGCCGTTTGTAAAAAGGCTTGCCCCTGGCGCCTCTGTTCTTGATGTGGGCTGCGGGTCAGGCCGGGACCTGCTCTGGCTGAAAAGGCGCGGTTTTGATGTCACGGGTTTTGAACGGTCCCCCGGACTTGCCGCTCTTGCGCGGGAGAATTCCGGCTGTAAGGTCATTGAGGGGGATTTTGAGAGTTTTGATTTTTCCTCGCTTTCATTTAACGCTTTCCTTGCCTCAGGCTCCCTTGTCCATGTTCCCCATGAACGGCTTCCAGCAGTAATCAGCAGTATTACAAAATCTCTAAGCCGGCAGAAAAGTTCATCGCACCATGAAACCTCCTGGTCGCAGTTTCATAAGGGCGGGTCCGCCTATATTTCCTTAAAGCAGGGGCAGGGCACATTGACAGATGAAGATGGCAGGGTATTTTACTTCTGGTCTGATGAAGATTTAAGGAATTTGTTTGACAATCAGGGGTTTAAAGTGATTGATTGTTCAAGGAGTGCATCAGCGGTTAATTCAAAGGATTTGTGGTTGGGTTATGTTATGAGGAGATAATCTTTGCGCGCTAAATCCTCCGGGGTCTTTCCATCTCTATGATTGAAGAATTCAAAAATAAAATTTCAAAACTAAGGACAGACAAAAACAGAAAACAGTGGTCTGGCCTTACAAATCATCAGGCACCGCATAAGCCGTTTCTCCTTATGTCTGTCATGGATCATTTCGCGCAGGGAGCTATAACTGAACCCTTTGGTCAGAAGGAAGAGAAAAAAATTCGTGATCAGGGATTTAGAAAAGCTATTGTCACACTGTATGAGCACAGGTGTGCGATGTGCGGGATCAGGATGCTGACGCCTGAAGGGCACACGGTTGTTGAGGCCGCCCATGTGGTTCCGTGGAGTGAAAGTTATGATGACAGGCCATCAAACGGGATGGCGCTATGCAAATTGTGTCACTGGTCATTTGATGAGGGGTTAATGAGCGTCGGTGAGAAATATGAAGTAAAGGTTTCAAAACGGGTAAATTTGGAAAACAATTTTCCTGGTCATATGCTGACATTGTCTGACAGGAGTATTTTTAAGCCGGATGAAGAAAAGTTTTGGCCGGGACAGGAGAATCTTGATTGGCATAGGGGGAAAGTGTATTTTGGCTGATTGGAATTACGTATGAAAAGAGCTTATTATTCAGAAACGATTGCAAAATTTACTGCAGCAGATCCTTTCACTATACAGGGACATCTCAGTACAAACTCAGAAGGGCCCGTGGAGCAAGATCAGATTGATGCATGGGATTCACAGATAAATCTGTTACAACAGATTTTACATGGGCTCAAAGGAAAAGTATATTTTGAGTTTTCCGTACCACGCATGGGGCGAAGAATAGATGTTATTCTGGTGATTGGTGCGGTGGTATTCGTTCTTGAATTTAAAGCAGGAGCACAATTATTTAGCAAATATGCGATTGATCAGGTTTGGGATTACGGCCTTGATCTCAAAAATTTTCACGAGACCAGTCATCATTGTACAGTTGCTCCGATTTTGATTTCTACAGAAGCGATGGAATCTTCATTTGCCATTGCGACAACGCCACAAAATGACAACCTTCTATATCCGGTACAAGTTGGTTCAAACAGTCTTCTCGAAGCCATCAAAAGTATATTGGCATTTGCTAGCACAGACAATGTTGACCCGGTTACATGGGAACAAGGCCGATATTGTCCTACACCTACCATAATTGAAGTCGCCTTAGCATTGTATCGTGGCCATAATGTCAATGAGATTTCACGGAGTGATGCTGGTGCAATCAACCTTCATGAAACAACGGAGGCAATATCAGGAGTAATTGAATCTGCCCGCTCAAACTCTAGTAAAGCCATTTGTTTTGTGACCGGTGTGCCGGGGGCGGGTAAAACACTAGTTGGCTTGAACATTGCGACGAAGTATCTGGATCATAAGAACAAGACATATAGCATATTTTTGTCTGGCAATGGTCCCCTGGTGAATATCTTACAAGAAGCACTTGCTCGCGATCTGATGGAACGTAAAAAACAACAGGGCGAACGTATTACGAAGAAAGTTGCGAAAAGTAAAGTTAAAGCTTTTGTTCAAAATGTCCACCACTATCGTGATGCCTGCCTGATAGACGATCGCCCACCGGTGGATCACGTTGCTTTGTTCGACGAGGCTCAACGTGCCTGGAACAAGAAACAGACAGTCAGCTTTATGAAAAATAAAAAGGGTCGCTCTGATTTTGACATGTCTGAACCTGAATTTTTGATTTCATGTGTTAATCGGCATACCGATTGGGGGGTTGTTGTTTGTCTTGTAGGTGGAGGTCAGGAAATACACACGGGTGAAGCCGGAATTGGTGAGTGGATCGATTCGCTGATCAGAGTTTTCCCCGATTGGCACATTCATATTTCCTCGCGCCTTTCTGATAGTGAATATGAGGCTGGTGCAGTGCTTGACCGTATATCCACCAGAGACAATGTGCATTTTTGTGACGATTTGCATCTATCTGTATCCATGCGTTCATTCCGTGCAGAGAATGTGTCTTTGCTGGTCAAACAGATTTTGGATATTGAAGTTGAAAGTGCCAAGAGGACATTGGAAGAGTTGAAAAATAAGTTTCCCATAG
>JAUXDD010000270.1 GCA_030618465.1 Desulfobacteraceae bacterium | reverse complement strand
GCATCCGCAATCTGTGACGGCGGTACTTTTGGCATGTCCACATCTTTCATCAGCTCAGTTTCAGCAGGTCCGGAAAAAACGCTCATGACAAGGGTTCCCTGTGCTGCAAGCAACCCCCTGAACATCTGGGTCATTGACTGGCCGGCAGCCTTGGAAACACTGTAGGAACCCAGGGTGGGAAAATTAACCATGGCGCCGGTGGAGAGCATATTGGCAATCGCACCGCCGCCGTTTTCAGCCAGCACCGGGGCAAATGCCTGGCACATAGCCCATGCGCCCAGACAGTTAGTCTCGAATTCAGCACGGGCAGCCTCGATGGTTCGGATAAAATGGCAGATCCCCGCATTATTGATCAGCAGGTTCACATCTTTGCAGGTTTCAGCAGCTTTTGCCACCAGGGATTGGTCCGTAATATTAATATGAACCGGTATAATCACATCTGATTGAAGTGCTTCCATTGTTTCAGGATTACGGACCGCCGCATAAATGCGTTTCGCACCCCGCTCCAGAAGTGATTCCACATATGCTTTGCCAATACCCCTGTTTGCACCGGTAACCAGTGCAACCGAACCTTTTATTTCCTGAAGTCCCATAATATTGTTCCTTATTTTTTATTCTCTGTGAGCTCCGTGCTCTGTGATATACAGTAATTAAAATGCACTATTTAAACGAAATAAAAATCCCCGTAGCCTCTGCGGTCACTATGTCACCATTATACATGATACCCCTGGTAAATATTTTCCGTCCTTCTACTCTATCAAAAATACCTTCTATCCTTAAATCTGTATTCAACGGCGTCGGTGCAGTATATCGTACGCTCAGGGTTCCGGTGAAACCGGGAATACCTGATAACGCTTCCGCACCGCCAAGAACAATATCAAATACTTTGGCAATGTGCCCGCCGTGAACATAATTCGGAGGGCCCTCGTAAGTCCGGCTGAAATTGACGTGACCGACAATCCTGTTGTCTTCAACCCGAATATCAAGGGGGGGGGCAAGGGGATGCAGCTTGCCGATCACCGGATCATGGGCAAGAAAATCGTATACATTTTCTTCGGTAATTTCTGTGGAAAAACTGTTTCGCGGCGCACGTGACGGAACCTTGTCAAACTGCTCTGCCAGACCTTCCAGTTTTTGGGTAAATTCATCAAGTATTTCCGGTTCTGCATCAATCAAAGCGGCTTTTTCAATCAACTTCCGCATGGCATTGGCAAACCGTTCGCCCTTTTCATAAGAATATGTGTAATAAAACCAGCGCACATCGTCTGCATCGATAATCCGTTTAAATTCTTCTCCCTGTTTCATATTGTGCTCCATGGATCTTAATATTAAATCACAGATTAAACTTCTTTCGAATAATCCACTCATCTCCTGATAAAAAAAGGCAAGGTACTACATTGAAATCAGGATAGTCAACTTATAGTTTAGAATTCACAACCGATCAGTCGTATCCGGTTTAATTTTTATCAAACCCTGTAGAACCCTGTTATTAATGAACCTACAGAGTTATTCCTTGCAATCTATTTGAAATGGATCTGAAGGCAGTAAATACGGAAACCGGATAAATGGGGAAGACAGGGATCAGGTTTACTGACCCTTACACCCGTATCAAGCACGGAGCAGGCCCCAACCCTCTCCAGGGGAGAGGGGGAAGGAGATATTTGATTTCTTACAAGATCATTAATTTTACTTTGCGGACATTTTGTCTGCGGGCACCTGCTTCAAAATTCATTTTTTGAATTTTTCATTTGACCGCCGTGCTGGAAAGTCCCCCTTAAACATCACTCAAAAGCCGCTTCCTGACCACTTCAAACAGATCGCCAAACCTCAGAACACCGGTCACCGTTTCACCATTTTTCACGACAAGTGGCTGATGGACACCCATAACAAATTCATTTAAAGCTTTCTCAAGCGTATCGCTTTCCCGGATATATTCAACGTCCTCCGGCACATGCATCACATCAGCGACTTTCAGGTGTTTGCCCCGCTCACTGACAGCCTGCATCGGTTCCATCCAGAGATTAAAATTTCTGACCGCATCCATTACAAATTTTTTCGTGAGTGTGCCTTTTGTCTGTGCCGGATCGATCTTTTTATAATTCGGTTCCAGAGCCCGAAATATATCTATCATTGTGAGTTTGCCGATTAACTTACCGTCTTCGTCCACTACAATGGTGTCCCTGTGGGCGTGATCTGTTTTCGATTTTCGATCCGCTTCCAGCGCCTGCAATACTTCAATGAGACTGTTTTCTTTCTTTACGGTTACATAGCTGGATATGGGAATCATAATTTCTTTTACCTGGATGTCTTTCATTGTTTCTCCTTTCCTTTCATTTTTAATTCTACAAGCTATCTCAAAAAAAGGAGTTTGGTTCAAAATCAAGGCGGATTCATTTTTTAAACCGGAGAAATACTATAGTATTTCGAGTATTTAAAAATTGAAGCCAACACCGGGTTTAGGCCAAAAAACTTTTTTGAGATGGCTTGTAATAAATTCAACCAACAATACGCAAGGCTAAATACGGTACCAGGTTGAACAGGAATATCAATGTTTTAAAAAGTGCCATGCCTGCATAGTGAACGGCATCAAATGTTTCCACAGAAATCTTAAACCATTTGCTGTGAATCCGGTATGTCCAGTCATGGGCCAAAGTGATAAACAGGACCCACCAGAGCAGCAGGCCCCAGTTTATTACGGTGCACCATGCCAGGGCATCACGAATTATTTCAAGTGTCATGATTTCCTCCTTTTTTTGATCAGGATTAAAATAACCATGTCAGATTACCCGTAAAAACATGTATTTTCGATGATTCATATTCACCGGGCAGTCTGCCGCCCGGTACGCTGGAATGATCAGTGGACAGGTCCCCCGGCCATGGAAGGTTATCACTGATTACTGATTACTGATCACAGGTTGATGGTTACTTTAAAAAATCCACAATATACTTAACAGCCGTAAACAAAATACAGCTCACCAGTATCCATTTAATCACTTTAGCAGGCATGAACTTCTGCATTCTAGCCCCCAAATACATCCCCACAAAACCGCCGATACCGAACAGAAGCCCCAGTTCATAGTCAGGGGCAACAGCCATATCCGGATAAAACGGAGCAATGGCCTGGAAAAACAGCACGCCGGCAATTGAGGTGACAAACGTCCCCATCAATGTGGCACCGGCCACTGTATACACCGGGAGGCCGAAGAAACTCACAAAAAACGGTGCTATAATGGCCCCGCCGCCGATTCCGTAAATGCCGCCGATAATGCCCACAATCAGGCTCATCCCCATGATGCCCATGGTGTTGACACTATACGCCTCGCCGTAAAACTCATAGATGATACGGCTTAAACCAACTTTTTTAACAAGAACTTTTGCATTGGGTATCCCACCAGAAGCAGAAGGATTATTATCAGTTCGGGCCTGATTTTTTCTGACATCTCTTTGAAACGCCTCTTCAGCAGATGTTTTGCCCTTTTCAGATTTCCTT
>JAUXDD010000074.1 GCA_030618465.1 Desulfobacteraceae bacterium | reverse complement strand
GATAAACGTGAGCATCTCAGGGATCATCAATTCCTTGAGGCCCGGTTGTTTTTCCAAATCTGTGTATGTGTATTTGCCCGGTTTTATCTCCGGAGCGATTTTTCCCACTACATCCGGAGATTTAAAACCTATAATTTCAGCCCACAAGCTTTTCATTTCGTCAATATCCCACTGTAGCTTTGCCCAAATCTCCGGGGGGAGAAACTTGGAGGGATGAAGTTCATCCATCATAGATCTGGGATCGTCAAAAACTGTTTTGTATTTGGCAAGTTCTTCAGGCCTGGGCATGTATGACTCCGGATTAATCCGGTCGGCAAGCGCAACCGGCACTATAAAAATAACGGTGAAAAAAATAAAAACATAATTTATTAAAATAGTGAACAATCTCATTTTTCCCTCCCAATTTTTAAAAGATTAATTCATTGCTTGTTTTTTTATCAAAATTCGCAACGATTTTTCTCAATCAGATGTGCCTGCCCATTTCCCTGGGTTCTTGCCGTTGAAACATAATCGTCTTTGAGTTGCAACTAAAGCTTTGGTTTTGTTATGCGGGTGTATGCTCACTCTTTTCCGGGATACCGAAATCTGAATCCAACTAAAACACAAAAATGATCCTGATCAAACGTTTTGCCGTCATACTTTTTTTCAAATCCACAAACGTAAGATCCATTGATTGTCATTTCCAGGTATCCTGACAAATTATAAGCAATGCCAAGCGATGATAACAAAACGTCCACATCATTTGAGCGGGGATCTAATCCTTCGTCCTTTGTCGCGCCCTGAGAAAAGTAATTTCCGCCTCTTACAGCAAATTTTTCAGATAGTTTGTATTCAAAACCCATCCTGATTTGCCAAGTGTTTTTATAGTTTGTTGGGGCTATTTTCAGTGAATTTTGTGTTTTGACCGTTATTTCGCCAAAATCATGCCAGGGAATATAACCGAAGTCAATCCCAAACAATAAATTGGAATTGACTTTATATCCAAGGCCTAAAATGAATGAATAGGGAAGCGTGAATTCAACTTCTGATTCGTATTTATTTTCAGAAATCTCCATGTCTCCGTCCATTTCAATTGGGACTTCACTTTTTATGGAAAGCCCCAGGCTTAATCCTTTTGAAGGTTTAAGCATCAATCCTATATGACCGCCATACCCTGCTATTCCATCGTAGTCGGCTTTTACCTCTGTGGTTAGATCAGGGTTAAAATATTTATTTTCCATCATGCCGTAATAAAGAGAAACACCTGCGCCAATGGAAAAGTAAGGACTTATTTTATAAGAAACGGCCGGGGTGAATGCGGTAAACCCTGCTATAGATTCCAAATCGTATGGGGAGCCCTGAAAATTTTCATAAACTGTCCCACCTCCCGCATATGGCACATAAGAGCCAAACCCAAATGCCCAGTTTTCATATGTTTTGGAAATAAAAAAACCCGGATTAAAATAAACCTCTTCACTTTTATCTTTTATGGAATTTCCGCTGTATGTAAATTTGGTAAAGCTGGTGTTAAAATAAACATCACCGTACCAGGTATTCTTGTCGAGGAAAACCAGACCACCGGGATTATAAAAGACAGCCGACGCATCATCAGCAATACCTGTAAAAGCGCAGGCCATCGAGTATGCCTTTGACCCGATACTGTTGTTTTCAAATCCGCCGCCAAAAACTTTTTCTGTAAACGGGAAATTAAATAAAACAGCAATACAAATTACAAATGCAATCCTTTTTCTGTTGATATTAATCATCATTATAAAAATTTACTTCCTGAGACAAATCTACAATCAAAGTTCAGATTCAAGGGCTTTTAAATGAATCGGTGTTGCGCCAAACTTCAGTTCCATGGCTTTTGCTCTCCTGAAATAAAAGTGCAGGTCATAGTCTGTATCAACCCCCATACCGCCGTGAAGCTGCTGAGCACTAAACGCAACCCGCTGGCATGCCTCACTGGTAAAAGCTTTGGCAATGGCAAGTTCTCTTGCTGCCGGCAATCCTTTACTTAGTCTGGCCACTGCTTGATAGGATGTCCATCTGGCACCCTGCACATCGGTGAACATATCAGCAAGCCGGTGCTGCACTGCCTGAAAGCTGCCAATAGGGCGATCAAACTGGATCCGCTGTTTGGTATATTCAGCAGTTATTTTCATCTCATTCTCAGCACCACCCACCATCTCAACACATGTTAGCGCAGTAGCCTTCTCAAACACTTTTTTTATCAGCGGCAGGCCTTTATTTATTTCACCCAGAACAGATTCAGATGAGACCCATACATTTTCAAAATTGACCCGGTACTGTTTGTCCGGGGCAATGGTTTCCTGGGAATGCATACTCATGCCGGAAGCGTTTCCATCTACCATAAAGACAGTGATCCCATTTTCATCACCAGCCGTCCCTTCAGTCCTTGCCGCAACAAGTATGTAATCCGCAACTTCTGCATAGGGAACAAACAGCTTGGTGCCGTTTAGCACATAGCCGTCATTTTTTGGGGCAGCCTGGACAGAAATATATTTGGGGTCATAGGCAACTTTCTCTTCTTCTATGGCGGTCGTTAAGATCAATTTGCCTGAAGCGATTTCTGGCAAAAAACTGTTTTTATGGGACTCGCTGCCACCTTCCAGGAGCATCATTGTGCCCATTGAAGTACACATAAGCGGCCCATCAAATGCGGCACTGCCCAGTTCTTCAAACAAAATGGCCAGTTCCATAATTCCCCATCCCACACCACCGTATTCATCAGGGATAATAATTCCCATCCAGTCCAGCCTGGCCATCCCCTTCCATAGTTTGCCCGAATGCCCGGAGTCACTCGCCTCCAACTCTTTTAATACAGTCTTGTCATACTTTGATTTGAGAAAATCCCTTGCGGAATTTTTTAACATCTGTTGTTCTTCATTGAGTGCAAAATCCATATTTATTTCGCCTTTCTAAACCAGGGAAGCGGCCATTCGTCATTTATATCAACAAACTCCACCTCAACCGGCATACCGATGTACACTTCATCAGGATCAGTGTCTATCATGTTAGATATGAACCGGACCTTTTCATCTTCCATATCCACAACCACTACCTCATAGGGGACCCGGTACATGGGATGGACCTCCCTTGTGAAAATAACGAAAGTATAAATCTTGCCTTTTCCGCTGGATTCCACCCATTCCATATCCTGGCATTTACATTTATGGCACATCGGCCGTGGCGGATGACTCCATTCCCCGCATTCCGTACAACGTTGAAATACCAGTTTTTTCTGCTTAACGGCATCCCAAAAGCCTTGTTCAAAAGACTCTGCCACAGGATCATAAAAATATTTTGCATGATAATTGTTTAATTCCAATGCCATCTGTCAAACCTCCGTTTCATTAACCTTTTGTTAGGATCAAAGCGCTTGTGGGAACACCGAGTCCGCCCGTAGTCATGGAAACCTCAACGTTCGGGATCTGTGTAATGGCTGTTCCTCTTATCTGGCGCGTCGCCTCAGTGATCATGTTCATACCGTGAATATATGCCTCGGACAGCATACCACCTGCCGTATTAATCGGCAATTCGCCTGTGGGCCGGATGCGATCGCCGCCTCTGACAAATGCGCCGCCTTCACCCTCTTCTACAAAACCCAGCGCTTCCATCTGCATGGGGACCAGAGATGTAAATGCATCATAGAACTGGCAGACATCCACATCTTTGGGGGTCAGACCCGCCATTTTAAACGTATCCTTTCCCGCATATTTCATTTCAGGTATCCCGATTTTATCACGGTAAAAGGAGGTCATACAAAATGAATCGTCCGCCATTCCCATGCCGACACCGGTAATATAGGCAGGGGTTTGCTTCAAATCCTTTGCCCGTTCCGGTGTTGTCACGATAATCGCGACCGCACCGTCGTTTTCGAGACACGTGTCATGCATGCGGAACGGTGTGCACAGCATGGGAGATTTATAGTAGTCTTCCAGGGTTATCGGTCGCCTGTAAAAAATCGCCCGTGGATTAACAACCGCATTTTCCCGGCAGACTAAAGCGATCATACCCAGGTCATCATTGGTCGCGCCGGTTTCATACATCCATCGGTTGGTAAAAGCAGCCACCCATGATGTGGGGCTTGAAAAACCAAAGGGCATGGAATAGCTCCAGTGAGAGTCGACGGGAACAGCTGTCGGCCGGCCATAGCGAACGGTTCCGCTGGCAGGTTTTAAAGACCGAAAGCAAAGTACATATTTGGCTATCCCTGCTGATACGGCCATGGCGGCATGTAAGATCGTTGAACAACAGGCGCCGCCGCCCCACGGGGCTTCTGAATAGAAATTCAGGTTGGGTAAGTTCAGGCAACGCGCCACATCTGCGTCAGTGGTAAATTCACATGTGGTTTGCCCCGCGCTGCCAAATCTAACCATACCGTCTATTTTTTCCGGTTCAAGTCCCGCATCTTCGCAGGCGGCCAATGCGGCATCAACCGCCATATGGATTTCGCTGCGTCCGGAATTTCGGGTAAATTCGGTAGATCCGATACCCGCAATACAAGCTTTGTTTTTAAGCGTCATGATAGTCCCCCCTTTTTATCCTTTAGTGGGCAGAGCCATCACTGCCGTTCCGACAATATGGGGCCCCAGATTGTTATCACCGGAAAAAGCCAATTCAATCAAATGCTCGCCGCCTTCTTCATATTTCTTTGTCACCCTGGCGTTCATATCCATTTTGTTTCCATCCTTTTCCGGAAAATTGGGAACCTGGAGACTAATTTGCATCGTTTTCATCTTTGCTGCAGGGCCGGCCCATTGTTCCAAATATGAAGCCAATATTCCGTTTGATGTCAGAATATTCATAAAAATATCCGGTGCTCCCTTGCCTTGAGCAAAATCCCGATCATGGTGTACGGGCATAAAATCATGAGATGCCCACATGGCACCTGCGGCAATGATTGTCGTATCAATCACACGCGTTTTTTGGGGCAAGTCGTATTTCTCTTTAACATCTTCCCAGTAAATATCTTTAATTTCTTCAGCCATATTTAATTCTCCTTTATTGTGTTAACCTTTGTAAAGTTTCCGTGTACTTGCCGGTGGTTTATAAACCAGCACCCTGAATGTACAAAAACAGACTTCTTCACCATCCTGATTTTCAAACGTATAGACGATCATATAATACCGGCCAACGCCCTGGCGGGTAAAATGGTCATACTCGGAAATCTGACTAACACCGAGTTTAAAGTAAATGGTATCTCCCGGTTTAATGGGTGCTTTATACGTCTGCACCTGTGCTGTGGCCATAACACCTGTATAACCTGCCTTCACAACCTGCTCAGTAAGCCTGTTGTTGGGATCATCGGGGAATGCCAGCTTTTCTTCAACAAACTGGTTCAAGGCGGTTTTCATGGACCCGAGAGACCATGCCTGAACCATGGCCGGCGGTGCGATCATTCCGCCATATTCGCTGTTTCTTGCATACTCCGTATCCCGATACAGCGGATTCGCATCATGCATGACCTCGCACCAGTGCCGGATATCAGATTCACTGACTTCATCGTGCGGATCACGCTGCGGTGAAAACTTCCCGACTAAATCCGCCACCAGTGAATAGTCTAATGACTCTTCAAGCGGACTATTGAATGGTTTGACTTCATATTTTTTTCCCATGGAAATACTCTCCTATTTTTGATTCGCTTTTATTCGGTAACAGGGTTTAAAATTTTAAATTTAAAAAGACTGTAATTCTGCTTACTGATCATTTTTCCAGTCTGGTTGGAGATTTTATACTCCAGATCAACCTGATACCCCTTTCCCATATTTGTCTGAACTTCGTCTGAAGAAACACCATTCAGTTTTACTGTGTAGCTAAGCCTGTCATCAACTTTTACAGGCGCAAAAATCTCCTGGTCCAGCGCTATGCCAATGGCACCATCATATCCTGCATCGTCAATGACTTTAAGCGCAAGTTCGTGCGGGGCTGTCGGCGCTTTGGATTCAGGTGACCATAAGGGCGGCATCGTCCAGACCATCAGCATGGCCGGAGGCACTGTTTTTTCCACCCAGTCGATTTCATTATAAGGTGTGTCATCCTGGTCGATCAACTCACACCAATGCCGAATATCCGACTTGCTTACCTTGTCAATGGCCATAATGGCCTCTGACTCCTTTCCCACATGATTTTGTACTTCAGAATAGTTAATACCCATATTTTACCTCCTTTTATTTTCCATATCGTGACGATCCTATCTGGACCGTGGCATGCCTAACCCCAGCAATGCAATTACATCACGTAAAACCTCATTGGCGCCACCGCCAAAGGTGAGCAACATTTTGGCCACAAATTCACGAGACTGTCTGCCGTTTATGGGAGCAAATTCTTGTGAGGGTTCCAATCCGCCTAGCGGCCCCATTGCCTGGAGGATGAAGCCGTTTACTCTTTGAAACAATTCAGAACCATACACTTTGGTCATCAGCGCCTCTGTGAAGGGCATTTCTCCCTGGGATAACATCCAGGCCACCCGAAAGTTGAACATTTTCAGTACTTCCGTTTCCATGGTCAGTCGGGCCAGCTGATTTCTGACCCATGGTTTCTCAATAACGAGTTCTCCGTCAATCGTGTTTTCTTTGGCCCATGCTGTGAAATCTTCAAGGTTTACCCGGCTATACGAGTGGGGAACTAACGTAACCCTCTCCATGGCCAGCTGCTGATTAATATATATCCATCCCTGATTTTCTTCGCCGATAAGGAAATCTTTATGCACCTTCACATTATCGTAGTAACTGACATTTGTTCTGAAGTTCCCCATACAGTGCATCGGCTCTATTTTAACATTCGGTGTATTGACATCCACCAGAAACATGGAAATCCCTTTGTGCTTTTTTACATTTGGGTCGGTTCTCGCGGCCAGCCAGATATAATCGCAGAAATGCGCCAGGCTGGTGTAAATTTTTTGGCCGGTGATAATATAGTGGTCCCCATCCTTCACCGCTGTCGTTTTAAGTGAAGCAAGGTCACTTCCGGCATCCGGCTCTGTGTACCCGATGGCAACGTTGAGTTCGCCCTTCAGTATCTTTGGTAAAAACAGTTTTTTTTGCTTATCAGAGCCAACCTGCATTATGGTTGGACCAACCGTATTTAGAGTGAGCATGGGAATCGAGATGCGGTATTTACCAAAAACCATATCAAAAAATATATATTGCTCAATGTGGCTCCGATTCTGGCCGCCGTACTCTGATGGCCATCCGATCCCTAACCAGCCGTCCTCCCCAAGCTTCTTTATGATTTTACAGAAATGAGGCGCCTGTTCCGGCGATCCCCCCTCTGGTGCCCCGATTCTCTCTTCCTCGTATTCGGGTGTTACCAGTTTTTCAAGGTATTCGTCTATCTCCTGCTCCAATTCTTTTTGTTCAGGCGTTAACTCGAAGTCCATAATTATGCTCCTGCTGGTTGTTAAGAAAAAATACAGACAAATATTTTACTGATAATCATAGTTGATTTTTTGCTGATGACAAGACTGATTAAATGCTCAAAAAATACTAGGGCCAAACTAGTGCCAAAGAAATTATATGCCATTTTTTCAAAGTCTTTCAATAATTGTACCGGTTCCCACACATGAACCGCAGCACATGGTACATAAAGCCGTACTCTTATCCAAACGTTCCATCAAATGTAGTGCGGTTACGATCATCCGTGTACCGGTTGACCCCACGGGATGCCCAATAGCAATGGCGCCGCCATTGATATTCAGTTTTTCCATATCAGGTTCAAAAACCTTGCACCAGGACAATACAACACCGGCAAACGCTTCATTGACCTCATAGAGGTCGATATCACTAAGGCTCATGCCGGTCTTCTTAAGGAGTGCTTGGGTTGCGTTCACCGGTCCGTCCAGCATATAGTATGGATCAGCGCCGACAAGGACGCCTGAAATAATGCGGGCCCTGGGTTTTAGCCCCAGTTCCCTGGCTTTGTCAGCAGACATTAGTAGAACTGCACTGGCACCATCTGAAAGCTGAGAGGATGTGGCCGCTGTTGTGAATCCCGCAGAATCTATTGATTTAAGTGTTGCTAATTTTTCCAGGTTACTTTCCCTCAGACCTTGATCCCGGTCCACAAGGCGTGTTTCTCCGGTGGGTTTTCCATCTTCTCCAAGTATTGGTGCTTCAATGGGAATAATCTCCTTCTTAAAATAACCGGCTTCTGTTGCGGCAATCGCTTTTGTCTGAGACCATACACCAAATTTATCGAGCTCTTCCCTGGTAAGTCCACGATTATTGCAGATTCTTACAACCGCCTCAAACTGGTCTAATGAAATGTCCCACGGCCACTTATCCTCCGGCCACCACCAGCCTGGACCGTTTTGAACACTTGCCCCCAGGGGTACGTGGCTCATATGTTCCAAACCACTGGCAATCACAATATCATAGCTGCCATCTTTCACCAGTGCATTGCCCATATGGAGTGC
This sequence comes from Desulfobacteraceae bacterium, assembly GCA_030618465.1. Classification (GTDB taxonomy): domain Bacteria; phylum Desulfobacterota; class Desulfobacteria; order Desulfobacterales; family SURF-7; genus JAUXDD01. The sequence continues at coordinate 5,239 of JAUXDD010000074.1, read as the reverse complement.
CTGCTGGGCTGAGCCGCACTGACAGTCGACTGTGACACATCCTACTTCCCAGTTATCTCCCGGAAGCAGCCATGAATATCTGGCGTTATTCCCGGATTGTTCTCCAGCCTGCGTTACTGTTCCGCTTATCACCTGTTCTACTTGACTGCGATCTATTCCTGCACGTTCAAGTACACCATTTGTTGCAAGTGATAGAACCTCAATGGAGTGTAATCCACTAAGCCATCCTGTGATGGGATAGCCTCGTCCAATGGGTGTCCTTGCCGCTTCAACAATTACAGCTTCACGCATAATAATTCCTCCTGATATGTTTTAATTGGGTTATTTCTAAATTAATAGCAGCAACAAAATGGGGTAAATTCTATTTTCGTAACTATCTAAAAATTCAAAATTTATTTGCCTATTTGGTTATTATTTCGTAAACTAACGATAGAGGATACATAAAATAGAAAAAACTAACAAGACTAGATAAATACGCTATTATCCCTAGTGTAAACTAGGATTTTGCAAGAGATAAAAGGCAGGGTTGGAGCTGGGAAATCGACTGAATCAGCCTAACGTATAGTACACCACAGGGCAGGGGACGATAATTATCGTAGTCGTTGGCAGCAATCCGACAGCCTTGGTTTGTATCTGTTCATAGTGATTATAAAGTACCTCCGTGAATGAATACCTTATTTTTTTCATCAAATCAGCCTGAGTTCCCGTTTTAAAATATTGTGGAGCGCCGGCCAGAAATTGTACCGGTCGAGAATTAATTCTCTTGCATATTCTATAGCTTCAATATTTTCCTGTTTTAGCGGAAGCGTGGATAGATCGCGCAGTTGATCTGCGGCGTCAGGAGTTTGAATATCTATGAGCCGGTACGATTCTTTTGGGAAATAATGGCCCAGATTCGGACAACCCCAATAAATGGGCATGGTATAGGAAAGAAATGCATCGGCAATTTTTTCGGAAAAATAATTGGGCTGCCGTGAGTTTTCAGCCACAAAGGTATATCGATAATCCACCGAGCAGGCAAATTTATCGAGTTTGGGATATCGCCAGTTTACCACATCTTCATGGTCCCGAGGCAGATTGAAAGAACCGTAAACATCTATTTCGCCCGGGTATTTTGCCAGGAATGATTTTACAAGCGCCTGCCGGAAAAACTGGCCGTAAGTACTTTTTTTAAATGAAAGAATTGTGTTTAAATTCTTATTCTTTTCAGGGTATCGTATCTGTTTTAATTCTGAATAACACTTTTCCACCCACCAGGTTGTGAAATGAAAAGAATTTTCATAGGAAGCTCGATATAATCCCCTGTTTCGGTTAAATACTTCCTGCGGTATCACCGCGTCCGGTTCCCGCTGGATGTAAATCTTTTTAGCCTGGGGAATTCCGGTGGTCAAATGCGTATCCCTTTGAAAAATCACATGGATATCCGCCTGTTCCGGATCAGAGACACCTTTGATATTACGCCACACACCGGTGTTTCCCGGTGTATGTATTGATAATTTGGTTAACGCTTTATCTGCTGAGCCAAACCAGTTTCCATTAATCGCTATTTTTAACATGCTTTTAAATCTTTTTGGTTAACATGAGTATATTTTTTGAAATAATAATAATTTTCAGGCGTATATAATCTTAAAATATGGATTGTCAATATTTTTTTATTCAGCCCGGTATGGATAAAAAAAACATTGAAATCTGCTTAATTATTGCTTATGTATTACTATAAAAAATAATGACATCGTTGCCTATGGCGCTTTTTTCATCGGGCCAATGAAAATTTATTTTTTCATAGCTTCAAAAAATCTTACGGATTTTTCGCAAATTAGTTGCTCATGAGAAAAATGGCATGTTAAAAGAGTAAAAAATAACGAGTAGATCATGTCAATCAAAAAATCTTAAGGGGTTTGGATATGCAAAAAGGTGAAAACTTTAACCATCCGGCCAAAGGATGTTCAACCCGGGTGGAACCCATCAGGGATATGGGAAAAATAAGGGCTATAGAAAATTCTTTGTCCGGTAATCCACGCAACCTGGCACTGTTCACCATTGGGATTCATACCTGGCTTCAACCAGGCGAATTGCTTGATATAAGGGCAGGGCAGATTCAACATCTCAATCCCGGGGATGAAATGGACGTCAAGGTGTTTAAAACAGGGACAGTCAGGAAAATTCAGCTTAATAAGGCCTGTATTGATGCGGTTCAGAATCTTATTATTGAGATGAAAAAAAAGCAGAACAAAGACCTTGAGCCGGATGAAAGACTCTTTACCGGACAAAGGGGAGGGCTGTCGGTATCTTCCCTTAACAACCTGGTTAAAAAATGGTGTGCCGAAGTATATCTAAAAGAGAATTGCGGGGGGCAGACCCTTCGAAAAACTTATGGGTATCGACAATTAATACATCGTGGCCTGGGGCTTAAAGACCTCATGAATGAATTTAATCACACAACCTCTTTACAGACTCTGAAATATTTGTGTGTTCAACCTGGAGAATTAAAGAATATAGAAACGAAAAGTACGGCCCAAACCTTAAAAGTCTCACATGAAGGGAATGAAGAGACGGTTGCATCTTTAAAAAAGGAAATTGCGGAACTTAAACAGACCATGGAAAAATACCGGGAAAGTGAGGAAAAATTCAAAACATTGTTTGAATATGCCAATGATTCATTAATCTACATGGATAATACCGGCCATATTGTGGAAGCAAATGATGTGACCGAGGACATCTTTGGCTGGTCCAGAAAAGAAGCCAGGGGAAAACATTATTCTGAGTTTTTGCTTTTTAGGCAGGATTATTTTGATGACGAAACTTTTCAAAGTTTCGTCACATCCGACTTAAATATTTCAAGAGAAATAAATGAATTTGAAGTGTTCCGAAAAGACAGAACCTCAATCTATATAGAAGTCAGCACCAAACTGGTGAAAAAGAAAGGTGAGGCAAAAGGAATCATAAATATTGTAAGGGATGTCACTGACCGCAAACAGATGGAAAAGGCACTGCAGGAAAGCGAGGAAATGGCAAGGGCGCTGCTCAATGCCACGTCCGATGCAGTCATGCTGCTGGATCTGAACGGTACCATCCTGGACACCAACATGGCCTATGCTGAAATATTCGGCAGACAGATAGATGAGGCAATCGGATTGTGTCTATGGGATATGGTGCCGCCTGATTTTCATGGCCTGAAAGAAACACTGGCCAGGGCTATCGAGACAGGCAGTTCCATCCGACTTGAAAAAGAGTATCAGGGAGTGTGGATGGATACGATGCTGTATCCTATCCTGGACAGCCAGGGAAACGTATCGCGCCTTGCTGTTTTTTCCCAGGACATCACCAAACGGAAAGAGGCCGAAGAGACATTGCTCCGGCATCGTGACCATCTTGAGGAACTGGTGAAGGACCGTACGATAAACCTTGAACAGGCAAATACCGCACTGAAAGTCCTGCTTAAACGAAGGGAGGAGGATAAAACAGAGCTTGAGGAAAAAATGGTGCTGAATGTGAAGGAACTGGCCCTTCCTTTCCTGGAAGAATTAAAACAAAGCGGTTTGACTACCAGGCAGAATGCTATTTCCCAAATCCTGGAACATCATTTAAATGATATTATTTCTCCTTTTGTAAAAACGTTATCCTCAAAATTTTATAATTTTACACCTGTTGAAATTCGTATAGCCAATCTGATAAAGCAGGGAAAATCCACAAAGGAGATTGCCGTTCATTTCAACCTGTCATCCCGAACCATTGATCAGCACCGTTACAATATCAGAAAGAAGCTCGGAATTAATAATGAAAAAGCCAATCTTGCTACCCATCTGCTGTCAATGGAATGATTATTTTGAAATACCTGATTTATGTAGGTATTATATACGAAAAGTTTGATATTGCATTTATATCTGTTTCCGGTAGGTAATATTAAACTCAATGCCGTTTTTGTAACAAAAATAAATTTTATAAAACACCTTAAGAAAACGACATTGGTATGAAACCAACACGAGGAAGCTTACCGAATCAGGAGGAAGAAAATGGCAAAAGAAACATATGATGTTATTGTAATCGGGGCCGGCTTTGGCGGGAGTACCTGTGCTGCACTGCTGGCAAAACGCGGACTCAAGGTGCTGCTTCTTGAAAAAAATGCCAAAGCCGGGGGCAAGGCCATGCCTTTTTCAAAGAACGGATTTACCTATAATGGATGGGCTATTATAGCCGCTCCAATCCAGGAAAACATGTTCGAGAAAGTGCTGATCGAACTGGAAATGGAAAATGAGGTGGAACTGGTGACGCCCGATGGCAGTGGTGGGTCCATATATAAAAATCCGGAGGGGACATACGTGCCCATGCCTCCGATGGATGCTGAAGCAGGACCTGACCCCGAAATTATTTTTGACTGGCTCGGGGTGGAAGCGGACAAAAGAGAAAACGCACTTAACGCCATGACCGCTATAACACTGATGCCTCCCCAGGATATCGACAGGCTTGACGATACTACCTTCGAGGAGTTTCTCAAACCATATGATATACCTGAACCTGTTTATGCATATCTGCTGAGCCTTATGCACGACATGTGCTTTGTTGCCCCAGTGGATGCGGTGGCAGCGTCAGAGGCAGTCCAGACCCTGCAGTCGATTTTCCTTCGCAGCGGGGGGCTTTTTGCCAGGGGCGGCATTGGCCGTGTGGCAGAGACCTTTGCCAGAGCCGTGGAGGAAAATAACGGCAAGGTCATTATGGGCGCCAGGGTGGAAAAAATTATTGTTGAACAGGGAAAAGTAACCGGGGTGAGTACAAACAAGGGAAACTTTAACGCCTCTATCGTGGTAAGTAACGCGGGCATTCAGCCCACAGCCCTGAAACTGGTGGGTGAAGAGCATTTTGACCGGAGTTATATCAACTATGTTAAAGAGCTTGTTCCTTCTGTGGGGCTGCCCGGTATCCGGTATTTCCTGGACAAGAAGGTCATTCAGCCGGCCTTTGGCGCCATATTTTCCAATAACAGCTACTGGACGATGGATAGTTATCTCAAAGCGGCTGCAGGTGAAATGCCCGAGGATATCGGTGTCCTGTATGAAGTCCCGTCAAACTATGATGATGGTGCTGCGCCTGAAGGGAAACAGGTTATTCTGGCAGCAGTGTGGGGGCCTGCAGAAGGGCTGTCGACTGAGGAAGACATGAAACCATGGTGGGACAAGTGTGAAGAAATCATGTTTAACGCCTTCCCCGACCTGCCGGCGCATATTGAACGCAGGGAACCCTA
>JAUXDD010000281.1 GCA_030618465.1 Desulfobacteraceae bacterium | reverse complement strand
CCGCTTCCAAAAACTTCGGAATAACGGACGAGCAGTTTAAGATAGGGATGATCGTAAGGGAAAAGTTCCCATAAAATAATTTCAGACTTTATACCGAGCGCGCCATACCCCATGACCAGGGTAATTGCAATTACAATGGCCATTACAGACTTTCTGCGATTTACAAGGAACGCACATAATCGATCCATCTTTGTTTTTTTCTCAGGCATTTACGAAATTCCCCCTGTTTTGAATATTTATTTGCCTACACAGGCTCAGATTCCAGTCACCGCCAAAAACCGACGGGTTTAAGATCATTTGACTCCGGTCTGGATTTTTAACTGCTTCCATGCCCGGCCATTGCTGTCTGAAAGATAAATCCAGCTTTCCTTGCCCACCACAACAAACTCTTTTGTGCCTCTTTGCGCAATCCCGTAGAGCCATCCGTACATTATATGCGGCTCAATGTTGGGTACAGAAAAATTATTTCCATTATCATAACTAACCAGCAGGTTACCGTTGCCGGCAAACATAACTGTCCCCTGCGTGTTCGCTGATACTCCGAACAGATGGGTTTTTGGAATATTATTGTTTGTAACCTGCTGCCATGTTTTACCGCCGTCGGTTGTTCGGGTAACATAGCCGTCAATACCCACAGCCCATGCGGTCATTGGATCAACAGCTTCAACGTCAAACAGGAATTCACCACCGACCATATCAAAGGTTTCCTGGGAAAAACCGAAAAAACCAGCCTGGTGTTCCCATGTTTTACCGCCGTTTTTTGTATTATAGGTAAAACCGAATTCACCCACTGCCCATCCGTTTTGTGCATCACAGAAAGAGACATTCTTAAGGATGTAGTCGCCGGCTGCAAATTGAATCTGCCAGTTTTTCCCACCGTCTGTTGTGTTTAAGATAGTGGTTTTTTCGGTTACAATCCACCCGTTTTTGGTGTCGGCAAAACTTACACCCATTAGAAACGTTGTAACAGGGCTCTTTTGAATTTCCCAGGTTTCCCCACCATTTTTTGTATGAATAATTGTTCCTTCATCACCCACTGCCCAACCGTTTTTGGTATCTGTAAAGAAAACAGCAGTTAACGTATAATCAACACCCGTATCCTGCTGGGCCCAGTTCAGTCCACCATCACTGGTATTCAGGACGACCCCCCACCGACCACAAGCCCATCCGTCCTGTTCTGTGGGAAAGGTTACAGAAAACAGGTCATTTTTGACGCCTACGTTTACCTTGGAAAAAACAAGTGACGGGGTTATTACTAAAACAAAAAATAGACAGGCAAGTATTCCTGCTGTACCCATACTTAAAAAACGGTGTTGGATTATCGATTGCTTGCTTGATATTTTTCCTGTCCTGAAAACAGACATATTTCATCCTCCATGGTTATTATGGTATAAAATTTTTATACGTGTGATATCTACTTTGAACATCGAAATTGAAACTAAAGCCAGCTGACAAAACAATGTTTAGATTTGAAGTAAATAATCAACCACAATTAGAGTGATACTAAAGATGTTGAACATTATGATGTTAATATATCGATTTTGATAATAGTAGTATTTATTTTAATAAAAAATTTATGTCAAGAATTAATCTGGGTGGATTTTTTTCTTATTTTGTTTTTATTGTATTTATTAAATAAACAGCAAGAATTCAATATGGGAAAATAATGGGGTAAATATGTGCAATTTACCCCTATTCCTATACCATACGCCCAGGAGATGAAGTGGGCACACAAATTAATTTATCCCTTTGATTATTTAGACCAATAGTGCTACACAGCATTCATGTATCTCAGAACAGCAAAACGAAAAAACAAAGACGGATCGGTGGTCGAGTATTACCAGCTGGCCCACAACAAGCGTCATCCAAAAACCAGGAAAACAACAGCGAAGATTATCCACAGCTTTGGCCGGGCCGATGAAGTGGACAGGGATGAGATGGTTCGCCTGTGCACATCCATCGCCCGGATTTGTAATCTTGACGTGAATGACCCCCTGGAAACAGATACACATAAGGTTCGTCAGACAAATGCCGGTATTGAATCTATTAAAGAAACCCTTCAAAGGGGTGTGGAGATCATCAGTAACCGGTCAAAAGAATCCGAATCGGGCAGCAAACTGTTTTATAAAGAACTGGAAAAAAAGGTAAAGGCTATAGAGAATGAAACCGCAAAGAGCCGGCAGACGGAAGATGAACTGAGGGAGAGTGAGGTAAAACTCAAGACCATATTTGATACGGCCAATGACCTGATTGTGCTGACCGATGTGAATGGCAATTTTGTTGAAGTAAATGATAAGATGGAAGATCTTTTTGGTTTTTCAAGGGAGCGTACCCTTGGAATAAATATAACCGAGCTGGTGACATTAACCAGTGAAGATTTGAAAAAAGCGCGCGAAGGATTCAGGAATGCCATCAAAGGTAAGCCCAATTCCGAATTACAGCTAATGGAAATGGAATTGCTCCGAAAGGACAAGAGCAAACGGTATGTGGAGGCCAATACCAAGCCCGTTATCAAAGATGGTGAAATAAAGGGATTTGTCAGCGTTATCCGCGATATTACCGATCGTAAGCAGGCGGAAACCGAGCTGGAGCGATACCGGAATCGCCTTGAAGAGCTGGTTCAGGACCGTACGGATGAACTGACAAATGTGAATCAACAGTTGAAACAGGAGATCGCTGAACGCAGCCAGGCAGAGAAAATGCTCCTGAAGTTTTCCGGTGAACTGGAAAAAAAGGTAAAAGAAAGAACGGCAAATCTTGAAGAAGTCAACACAGCCTTGAAAGTTCTACTGAAAAGGAGGGAAGAGGATAAGGTGGAGATTGAAGAAAAGATGCTGACAAATGTAAAAGAACTGGTTCTTCCTTTTCTTGAAAAATTAAATAACAGCAGGCTGGATGAAAAACAGAAAGCCTATATCGGCATCATGGAGTTTAATTTAAATGATATTATTTCACCTTTTGTCAAAGAACTGTCTTCCAGATATTTAAACCTGACCGCAACGGAAATTCGAATCGCCAATATCATCAAGCAGGGTAAATCCACCAAAGAGATTGCTGGCATATTAGACATGTCAGTGAGAACGGTTGATATCCACCGATATAACATCAGGAAAAAACTCGGTCTGAACAATAAAAAAGCCAGTCTTGTCACCTACCTGTCTTCCCTTAAATAGTGTCTATCCAGAAATGGCTATTTTGTCCAATTTCTGCGTCAGGCTCAAATTTTAATCCTCGAAATATTAAATATATTACTCCGGTTAAAATTTTCGCCTTCCTTGAAATTG
>JAUXDD010000062.1 GCA_030618465.1 Desulfobacteraceae bacterium | reverse complement strand
CGCCCCAGTCTGGCGAGTGCTTTGTGCGATAGTTTGCTTAAACTAAAGGCAGGGTCAAAAGCGCCATCATAGTTGTTTATAGTCGTCATCTTTCCGAACTCCTTCTTTTTAGGATTTTTGTTTAATTCCAATGCAAGTTGTCAAACCTATTTTACGAAAGTGGGAAGTTTGATGAACTCGTAAAAAGCTGATATCATTTCTGGATGGACACAAGTTAATGACATTGACTTAATAGTCATCATTTTCATATGATCTTAACGCTGAATATACCCCTGAATAGATACGATTTCAGTATATGAACAAATGGTTGATAATAACCCTATTTCATCATTCTTTATTATACAAGACTGATTATTTGCTAGAAAAATACTAGGGTTCCCTGCTATCCAAAAACTTATGATAGTCCACAAATCGCCGAATTGCCCGACACGTTGTGGATAAAGAAGAAAACGCGATAATTCCGGCTTTCCTGAGTTCATGTACGCCGGTTTCAGTCATGGAAAGATAAACGCTCTCTGAAAGCGCAACTGCAATTGGTTTTGCGTCAGGGTGCTCCGCCGTAAACGTGTTTAAAACTTTCTTAAAACCTGTCAAAAGATCACCCGGATCTCCGGAGAGTATGCGTGATGGTATATTTAAAATGATAATATCAATTTCAGGATCAGCATTTAAAACCTCAAGGGTTTTTGATAATGCTTTGTAATTAAAAATCACAGCAGGTACATCCAGAGGATTGGCTATACCCTGATTCACAAGTGGAATAAATTCAGATAAGCCCCTTTTTGTCTGAAGAGAAAGGGCGGGCAGGATAATCCCCTCCCTGGCACAGATATCTCCATTGGAAACAGTGGCACCGCCCCCGACACCTAGAACAGCCGCCTGCATGCGGGATATGGGTTTCAGCTTTAAAAAGCAATAGGTGGTTTCAGCCATCTCATCCAGCGAGTAGACACGTATGGCTCCTGTCTGTTTGAAAAAGGTATCCCAAATTTTTTTATCTCCTGCCATGGCCCCTGTATGTGAAGCTGCTGCCCGTGCGCCTGAGTCTGTAAGACCGCCCTTCAAAATGATTACCGGTTTTTCAGGGCATATTTTCTTTACCTGTTCAAAAAAACGCCGGGCATTCTTAACACCCTCAAGATACACACAAATAAATCGCGTTTCCAAATCAGTGGCAAGATACTCCAAAAAATCATCTGCATCCAGTATAAGCGCATTTCCGTAGCTTATTATCTTGCTGAACCCGATTCCAAATTCAGGCGCCTGAAACAAATAGGTTTGGGCATGTCCACCGCTTTGGGAGATAAAAGCCACAGGTCCTTGTTGGAAATCATCCATCCCATCAAACATCTTTATCTTTGCAGAAGGTACATGAAAGCCCATACAATTTGGGCCGACAACCTGAAGATTTCCTTTTAAGGCAATATCCCTGATCTTGTTTTCCAGCCTCCGCCCCTCTGCTTCTCCCGTTTCGGCAAAGCCGGAAGAGCATATGTGAACATTACGCGCCCTGGCTGTTACACAATTTTCTAACACCTGGGGAACAACAGGCGCGGATACCGTTATGATGACCAGATCCAGGGTCTCAGGCACTGAAGCAACGTCAGGATAAACCTTCATACCATCAATCTCTTCTGCCTTTGGGTTGACAGGATAAATGTTCCCCTGGAAGCCAGCGTTTTTTAGCAAGCGGAAAATTCTTGTTCCCGTGTAGCCGGGAACCGTTGTGGCGCCCTCTCTCGAAACGCCTACAATACCGATTGACTTCGGCGGAAAACCTTCTCCAAAACGTTTCTTTGGAATAATACGATTATTCTCCTTCCTTTTTACATTATCCAAAACAATCAGGGCATCAACAGCTACCGGCTTTCTATCCAGAAATTTAAGCGGATTAATGTCTACTTCACTCACCTTGTCATTATCCATCCCTATTTGCCCCACAGCGACAAGTATATCTGCCAGAGCCTCACGATCTATAGGAGGCTTTCCGCGAAAGGAATCCAGGATTTTCGAACCTCGAATTTCATCCATCATATTCATTGCATCCCTTTGACTTAAAGGCGCAATTCTAAAAACAGCACCTCCAATGGCTTCAGTAAAAATGCCGCCAAGGCCGAGCATAACACAAGGGCCAAACTGTGAGTCGCGCGTCATTCCGACAACAATCTCCCTATCGCCTTTTATCATTTGTTGAACCAGGATCTGCATGGCCCTGCCTTCAGATGATGCAGCCAAATCCTGATACGCTGCCCTAACATCCTTTTCACCCCTTAAATCCAGTACAACCAGGTTCATTTCAGTCTTATGGGCAAATTCCTCACCCGACCCTTTCAGCACAACAGGATAACCAATTTCATCGGCTGCTGCCACAGCATCACTTTCGGACATAACCACTTTTTCCCTTGTAACCGGTATCCCGTACTTATGCAAAAGTTGTTTCGACTCATGCTCTGACAGTGTTTTTATTGTTTTTGTATCATTCGGCTGCATATCTGAAGATAACATTAACATTTCCCCTTTAAAGATAAATATTCTTAAAATAGTCAACAAATACTACAAATACATATTTGCTAATCAGCATTTATACCCAACTTCTTTGTGAGCTGCTTTTTCTATAATATTAAAGTTAATGAAAAAATCAATGCCTGTTTTCTACCTGAAAAATACTTAAATGCACTAGGATTTTTTGCGCATTTATCCAGTCTTGCTGATTTTCATTTTTAATATATTCTGATAGTGTTATAATTTTGTGAAAGCAAAATAACAATTAATGGGGAACATAGCTCTCATAGAAATCGTTATAGCACAGGTTTACTTCAATATATTTAGGTAATTAATAACTGCTTTTTAAAACAGATAGTAAGATTCTTTAAGGAGGAACCATGACTAACATGACATATGATGCGGTAATATGCGGTGGAGGCAACAAGGCACTTATGCTGGCCATGTATTTAACCAAATACGCGGGCATGAGCTGCGGTATTTTCGAACGACGGCATGAAATCGGCGGCGGGCTGGCCACCGAGGAAATTGCCGCTCCTGGTTTTCGGGGTAACACCCATGCCAATATCATGCTGCCCTGGTATTATGCACCGCTCTACCGTGATTTCCCTGAATTTTGGGAATATGGGGGACAGATCGATCAGTATCTTTGCAGCGATGGAAGCATATTCATGGATAATGAAAAGTGTCTGGCGATTTACAGCCAGAAGCACGATCCGTCACAAGAAAGAACTGCTAAGGAGATTGCCCGCTTTTCGGAAAAAGATGCTGAGACCTGGCTTAAAATCTATAAACTTTATATCTCGGATGAACTCCAGCGGATTCAGGTAGATAGCCTGATGAATCCACACGAATGGCAGGCACGCCCGGAATTTCTGGACAGACAGATGGCAATGCTTCCACTACTGGATAAAGAAGGCATCGACCCTGCACCATATCTGACGGCTTCACCTTTAGAAGCCGTACAAATGTTATTCGAAAGTCCTGAAGTGCAATATACCGTTCTGAGGTTTTTCCCATCCGGCGTCCACAATGTGAGAGACAAAACCAAAGGAGTGAACACTTTAGGCATGGCAGGTGCCCTGACAACATTAGCCTTTGCCCGTGGCGGAACCCATATGATCGCTCATGCCTGCCACCAGTGGTTATTACAAAACGGTTGCGAGTTTCATATCAATCAGGAAGTGACCAAAGTGCTTCATGATGGTAAAACAGCCGGCGGTATTGAGCTCTCCGACGGTACACGGGTGAATGCCGGAAAAATAGTGGTAACAGCTGGCCTGAGTGCATGGAATTTAATAGAAATCGTTGGGCGGGAAGTGTTTGGCGAGGATCAGTGTAAACGGATTGACAATCTTTCCACCAGCAACATTGGCAATATCATGTGGTACAGCTATGCGTTGCACGATGCGCCAAGGTACAAAGCCGAAGCCTTCAATCCCGATATTCATGAGACATTCTGGCTGGGTCTGGCACCTTCTTCTGATGTAGAACATATCGCCATGGAATGCGACGAGGCTAACCGGGGTAAAATTTCACCGCTCGAGCATTTCAACCCCGTCGTTTGGTGCCACAGCCTTGTGGATCCGTCATACGCGCCTCCTGGTAAACACACTGCCCAGCATGAGATGCAGGGACCACGGGCAACAGATCTTTCGGAAGATGAATATCTGAAACTTAAGGATAAACATGCTGCAGATATGATAGAATACTGGGGAAAATTCGCCCCCAACATGAACTGGGACAATGTAATCGGCATTGATACCAACAGTCCGTTCGATGTCTGCCGCATGAAAAACCTTTCGCCCCACGGCAACTTTGCCGGAATAGACCAGACTCCGGAACAGAGCGGAGCCAATCGGCCCACACCGGAGCTTGCCGACCATCGTACACCTATTAAAAATTTATACTGCACTGGTGGGTTTTGGCATGTTGGTGGCGAAGCCAGTTGCGTTCAGTCTTACAACTGTTATAAGATCATTGCTTCGGATATAGACTTGGGCAAACCCTGGGAAGAACCGGGCAAAGAGGAACCGGATTCACTGGTTGAAGAGATACGCCTGGTGACAGATAGAATGCGAAAGTGGTTTCCGATAGCAAAGTAAGGATTCATGCGATTGAACTAAAATACGGCGCTGTAATTCCCGTAGATGCGGGTTGGACAGCATATTAAATATTTTAAACCGGAAACCCGGGCTGATTTGATGAAAAAAAAACGGGTGTATGATAAAAATGAGGCTGTCGGATTACTGAAAAAAGGCAGTCATTCAAAAATTGCTGAAGTATTTATACTGGCCGGACAGTCGAACATGAAGGGCGGGGGCAAGATGTCAGAACTGTTCGAGGAATATAAGGAAATTTCACCTAATTTTTTATTTTTTGAAAAAGGACAATTCATATCTCCGTTTGAAAAAGAAAAATTCGGACCGGAAATCGGGGTTGCACATTTTCTGAATGAAGTGTATCCGAAAAAAACTATTGTTTTGTGCAAAGTGGCAAAGACTGGTTCAAACCTGTATTGGGACTGGAATGCTGCCAATGTCTATGATAGTTATTATCACCGCCCCTGTGGCGAACTATATGTACGGCTGATTCATATGATTTCCCGGCTCCGATCTCAACTTCAGAAGGATGGTTTTTCTGTATCTTTCTCTGCCATGCTGTGGATGCAGGGTGAAAGTGATTCGTGTCAAGAATTGACGGCCCGATCGTATGAAACAAACCTGAGCATGTTTATTAAAGAAATTCGACGGACGACAGGTGTTCCCAGGCTGCCGTTTATTATTGGTCAGATTAGCTCCGGTATTCAAAAATCAGATAAATTTAAAATTTTACATGCTCACAATAAAAAAATAAGGGAACACCAGTCTTCAATCTGCAGGAATCACAGCAATGTATTTATGATCCCGACTGATGACCTTTCTTTGGAAAATGACCTTCTACACTATGACACACCCGGTCAACTTGAACTTGGGAAACGGTTTGCAGAAAAGTATATGAACCGGTATTGAAACAATTAAATTAAATTCACATAACTTCTTGACAAGGATTTAACGTCAATGTAAAAGTTAGTTAATACTAACTATAATGAGCCATAACTACTTATCGGAACATGACAAGGGGAAAAATAATGGCGCGTTTTTCAGACAGGCAAAAAGAAATCATAAATGAAGCCTTAAAGCTGATTGCCAACAACGGCATACAGAATCTTACCATAAAAAATCTCTCAAAAGCAGTGAACTTTTCTGAGCCGGCTATTTACAGGCATTTCGCCGATAAAAAGGATATTTTGATGAGTATTATCACGTATCTGACGATTTGTGAAAAGTCAATTCTCAAAAAGGTGCAGGCATCAGGGGTATCAGCCCTTGATCAGATAGATAATTTTTTTGCGGAGCATTTTCACCAGATCGCTTCTGAACGTAATAGTACGGTTATGAAATATTCCGAAGCTCTTTTACAGCATGATCCCAAGCTGTCCAAGGCGATTATTTCGGTAATGCACCTGTCACGGGATACCCTCAGCGAAATCATTGAAGCCGGTCAAAAAGCAGGTGAAATCAGAACGGATATTTCAACAAAACAGCTGACAATAGTGATCATGGGGGCATTCCGCTTTTTGATGGCAAGCTGGCAACAGTCGAACTTCGCCTTCGACCTGGAGGTTGAAGGGAAAAAACAGGCTGAAGCTATACGAAAAATGATCCATAATCAAGGTCATTAATCTGGTTTTAGAAAGGCTGTACGATAAAACCGTCTGTAACAGGTTCCTTATCTTTAAAGTAAGTATCCATTTTTTCATGTAAACTTTCTACAGTCCACATGGTATCTTCATTATTTTCAAAACGCTCACCGGGTGTGGGGCAATCGACTACAGTAACCTGTTTTCCCCAAACAACAAATACATGACCACTGATTCGTCCGGCCATAGGTGTTGCCAGATATGCAACAAACGGTGCTACATTATCCGGATGGAATGTATCAAAACCTGAATCTGGTTTGGCAAACATCTGTGCTGTTATACCTTCATCAGTCATGGTTGTACGGGCACGGGGTGCGATTGCATTTGCAGTTATCCCATATTTTATCATAGCCTGGGCGGCAACCATCGTAAGTTGCACTATGCCGGCTTTGGCAGCCGCATAGTTGGGTTGGCCAAGCGAAGCATAAAGGAATGCCTCAGAAGTTGTGCTGATCAGACGACCGTATACATCTTCACCAGCTTTGGCTTTCTGACGCCAGAAACTGCATGCCTGGCTGATAAAATTGAAGTGACCTTTGAGGTGTACACGGATAACAGCATCAAACTCATCTTCATCCATGTTGAAAATCATCTTGTCACGACAAAATCCCGCATTGTTAACAATGATATTGAGGTCACCATAAGTATCTACGGCTTTTTTGATTGTTGTCCCTGCTTCACTGTAGTCTCCTACATCTCCATAAGCTGTAGTTGCTTCACCGCCAAAACCTTTAATCTCATCCACAACCTGCTGTGCAGGTCCCTCATCTGCGCAGCTACCATCTTTCCCTACGCCAAGGTCCGCAATAACAACACGAGCACCTTCTTTGGCTAAGGCAATAGCTTCGGATTTACCCAGCCCCCGGCCGGCTCCAGTTACTATTGCGACCTTTCCATCCAATGAATTCCCCACACTATCCTCCTTTAATTAAACGTCTCAAAAATCATATAACCAGTTTAATTTATAATAATTAGTTGTTAAAATAATTGTTTTTGTCAAAGAATATTAAGAATCCCAAAAAAAGACAAGACTGGATAACTGCTTATAAAATAGCACTCAATTCTAGTACCACAGTACAGGACGCTGATAGATTTACATAAAAAGATTTGCGGCATGCTGTGCCGCAATGTACCCGAATACCATGGACGGGCCAATGGTTCCGCCGGCCCCGGGATACGTATGACCCATTACAGAAGACGAACAGTTCCCCGTTGCATAGAGACCTTCTATCGGAGAGCCGTCTTCACGAAGCACACGGGCAAACCGGTCTGTATTCAGGCCGCCTTTTGTTCCTAAATCCCCCGGATATAACTTTACTGCATAAAACGGTGGTTTCTTAATGGGACCCAGACAAGGATTGGGCTTGACGGTGGAATCAGAGTAATACCGGTCAATAGCACTATCACCTTTCCTGAAATCAAGATCCTTCCCGGTTTCAGCATACCGGTTAAACTTTTCCACTTCTTCTTCCAATCCCATGGGATTGATGTCACATTTTTCAGCCAGCTCTTTTATACTGCCCGCCTTTATCAGGTAACCGCAATCAAGGTACTTTTTCATCGGCATACCCGGCAGCGAAGAGCCGAACGGATATTTCCTTTTGTACTGACGATCCGCGATCATATAAGCAGGTATGGCAGAACAGACGTTATTGTGATTCGCATACTGGGCATTAACGACTTCGATATAAGGACCGGCCTCGTTTGTAAAACGTCTGCCTCTGGAATTGACGATGATTGTTCCGGGAAGGGATCGATCCACAAGAACAAACCATGGCAAAATCACATTTTCATCTTTTGCCATTGATTCCCACCATGAATCCTTAATTATCCACGGCATCAGGGTTCCCGGTCCTATGGTCGTCGGCATCCACCAGGCATCATCCATTAATGAGACCGCAGCACCCACATCAAGCCCCATCCGGATGGCATCTCCTGTGTTTTCAAGACACCCCATTGACCATTCTTCGGAAACGGGTGATTGCTGATATTTCTCACGCATGGCCTGATTCTTTTCAAATCCGCCTGCGGCAAGAATGATACCTTTTTTCGTCTGTATTCGAATTAAACTTCCCTGCTTTTCAACTTCCAACCCGGTAACCCGGCCATTTGCAACGATTATTTTTTTAGCCGAAGTATTCAGCCAGAGGGGTATATCTTTTTCTGCCATGGAGAGGCGCAACCTTCCGATCAATGAATTCCCCAGAGTCCGACGGGTATCCTTTTTAGCAATACAACGCAACGGGTTCAATAAATATGCACCAAACACCTGTGCGGCTTTTATTCGGGCTCTAAGGGATGATCCCATCATCAAATGGGTTTCATAGGCACCGATCATCACTTTTCCAAAAACCATTCCCTCGGCATTATGATCCCGCAGGGTTTTTAAATGTTCTTTTAAGGGGCGAACATAAAACGGCCGCGGTTCGATGGTTCGCCCGCCCCCCTGTTTGGAACCTTCAACACCGGGGTAATAATCCGGATACCCGGGAACAACATCAAAAACGGCATGGCTGTTCCTTTCCAGGTATCCAACCATTTCAGCACCTTTATCAATATAGGCCTGCAGCCGGTCTTCAGGTACTTTTCCTTGTGTAATTACTTTTAAATAGCGAAGCCCCTCATCAGGAGAATCCTGAAGTCCCATTCGTTTCATTAAATGATTATTAGGAATCCAGATGGCGCCACCGGACAACGCTGTTGACCCTCCATAATAAGCTCCTTTTTCAATGAGCAGTGTTTCATTGCCAAGATCTTTTGTTAACAACGCGGCGGTCATGCCACCACCACCCGACCCCACGACAAGAACATCCGTTGAATAATCCCATCTTGTCATTTTAACTCCTTAAACTATATAAAATCACAGGCTAACGTGTTTTAGAAATAAATGTAGAATTTTATTATTAAACCGTTCTCCTTCTACAATCCAAATTTTGCCAGTTCTTCCCTTCCCCGTTCGAGTTGTGCCTCATACTTCGGCAGGGGTGTTACCGTTTTCAGGTCATATACATCCCTGAATGTTAACATACTTGTGAGTGTCTCTTCTGTTTTTTTCAGTTCGTCTATCCGCTCCATTATCTTTTTTGCCAGATCATGGGACGCTTCAGGACCGATTTCTACCGCTTTATCCATTGCATCGCTCATCATGACCACTTCCATTGGCGAACATCCGCCAAGCCATGCATAGGCAAAACCACTGGCAGTATAGACAAGAGCCATAAGAGCCTCCTGGAGTATACCTATCGGCGAATAATTCCACTGCCAGCTTCCCACAGGGCCGCTTCCCATGGCTATTTTAATATTACGCTCAGACGCCCGCAGAGCTGCACTGGCAGCCCATATTGACGAATTCGTCCCCCAGGAACCGTCAATGTGATTCGGAAACACACTGCACATGGGCCCGTTGGCATAACTCATATGTCCGAGTACGTTTGCGGTAAGTCCCACGGCAGTATCTGCCGCATCCCTGCAAAGCCCGCCGATAAGCGACATGGCACTCTGCCATGGTACGATCCCCCTGTCATGGCAGTAATGGGTCAGTATTAACCGGTCCCAGTCTATTTTCTGTTCCGGTATCACATGCACACCAATATGTGTGT
Organism: Desulfobacteraceae bacterium; assembly: GCA_030618465.1. GTDB lineage: Bacteria > Desulfobacterota > Desulfobacteria > Desulfobacterales > SURF-7 > JAUXDD01. Next base: position 4,998 of record JAUXDD010000062.1, on the reverse strand, counting down.
TATGAGGCCCGCGAAATCCGTCTGACATACAGTGCATGATGGCCCCCACCGTGCTGACTGTACACAACAGGCCCAGACTCATACCGGGTCTGCCCACTTCGTCCAGTGCTTTTTTCAAATGTTCCTGTTCCCACTTGCCGCAGTAAATCTCACTAATGGTACCGGCTTTGGGTTCAACATTCCCGACTTTTGTAATTCCTCCGGAAATGCCAAATCCTCTGATTTTCCGTTCAGCGGCAAATGCAGTGCATAAGGGCATGAATTCATCTTCTGATATGGCGCCTGCCACACCCACATAAACGGTGGGTGGACGTTTATCTTTTCCAGTCCGGTACTGAATTGTCATTTTATCAGCACCTTTTCCAAATTCTTCTTTTGCGGGATTTTTCTTTCTTTCATTCACAAACGCCATAATTTCTTCTTTTGTCAGTTTCACGACGCGCTGTGTATTCAAATGGTAAAGTCCCACATCGGCCAGCAATTGCACACCGGCATGAAATACGGCATCTGCAGTTTTATCATCCACCACCAGTTCACCAGGATTGTATTTTATCTCATATTTATCAACAACCTCGCGCACTTTCATGGAAAATACCAGATCAAACTCATCCGCCTTCATGACCGGGCCGTTCAGACACCTGTTCTGATACTCCATCAACGAAACCATTATCCCGCTCCTTCCCCATAATTTGATTTATATTCACATCATTTGGCAATATCCAGCTTACCTTCGCGAAAGGCTGAAATATATTGCATGCTCCATTCATCCTGCCCGATCAGGGTAGCACATGCCTTGAAAATCGCCATCATTCTCTGGTCACGGACATTGACAAGGAATGCATCCATACCAAGCGCAACAATCATCGGGATAAATGTATGGTTAATGAGTTTGCGAAGGGGCATACCATAGCTCACATTGCTGGCGCCGCAAAATTTACGGGCTTCAGGAAGATGCTCGTCAAGCATTTTCATCAGGTTCAAAAATCCCGCACCGGCAACCGTGTCAGCAGAAATCGTCATGACAAGCGGATCAATGTAGAGATTCTCCGGTTTCAGGCCGGCTGTGGTAATTTTTTCGTACAGGCTTTCTGCAACTTTGAACCGTTTTTCCGGGTCTGGAGAGATGCCTGCCTTATCCATACACATTGCAACCAGCCCACAGTTGTTTTCAACAGCAATGGAAAGCAGGTCTTCATGGCCGGATCCCCACTCACCGGTTACAGAACTGATGATCGGTTTGGGACCGTTATAAACTTTCAATGCTGCCTGCAGGGCTGCAGGACTCGAGCTGTCCAGTACCAGCGGCAGTTTTGAAACACTCTGCACAAGTTCCACCATCCAGACCAGATCCTCCACTTCATCCTGGCCCGATACGGCGGCATTGACATCCAGCATATGGGCGCCACATTCTTCCTGGCGTGTTGCCAGCGCTTTTATTACTTCATCATCATGATTGGTGACCGCTTCCTTTATCTTTGGAATGCTGGCATTCAGGGATTCACCCACATAGAGTAATTTGTGTCTATAATCCATTTTGTACCTCATTTTACATGTTTGTATTCAATAAAATTTTTTATATCCCATAAAAAATAGTTGAGAGCAAGGATATATTGGCATGGTCATCATTAATACGGCATACCAAGGTCTGCAAGCTCTTCCCTGGCTTTCATCATGCCGGATTCATATTCGGGTTTTGGCCGGGTTTCCTTTCCGTCCCAGTCATATACAGCAAGAAACGGAAGCTGCTCGGTGACCTGGCTGATCCGTTCATCAACTTTTGCCTGAATCTTGTGTGCCAGTTCATTTGCCATGGCCTTGTCCATGCCGGCGGTAACCTTCATCACTTCACCGATAAGACGCGCTTCAAGTCCGGTATGACCGGCTATCCATGCATAGGAAAGACCGCATGCCGTATAAACGGTGGCAATGGCTGCAGCATTTAAAAAAGCAACCGGGTGTCTCCAGGTCTGATAGGGACCGGAAATGGAACTACCTGTGGCAAGCTTGATATTTCTCTCGGACGCGCGCATGGCCGCGCCGGCACACCAGTGAGTTGCCAGGGTGCCCCAGCTTCCGTCCATGTGATTGGGGAAAAAACTCCCGGTCGGCCCGTGTCCGTAGCTGATCTGCCCCATAATGTTTGCAATCAAAGCGACTGCCGAATCTGCCGCATTTCGGCAGAGCCCGCCGATTAACGACATGGAGCTCTGCCAGGGGACAATGCCCCTGTCCTGACAGTAATGGGCCTTTAGCAGTGCGGCCCAGTCCAGTTTCATTTCCGGCATGATATGGATACCGATCTGTATATTCCAGGGTTCCCGTCTTCCGGGTTTTATGCACTCATAAATGGCCCCCAATTCACTGGCGGTGGCAAGGAGCCCCATGTTCATTCCCGGCCGACCGGCCATTGCAAGTGCTTCCGCAAGCTTTTCCTGTTCCCACAGCGCCACGTGGAGTTCACTCAGGGTACCGGCCTTTGGTGCAATATCCCCCAGAACGGCAAGTCCGGGCATAATGCCCATTCCCTCCACATCTTTTTCCTGTACAAAGGAGAGAACATACGGCAAAAAATCTTCTTCGGTGGCAACTGCCGGCGCACCTGCATACAGTGTAGGCGAACGGCTGTCTTCACCGGTTCTGTAAGAAATGGTCATTTCGTCATCCCCTTTACCGAATTTTACGGTAGAAGGATTTGCCTTACGTTCATCGGATAGCTGAACCAGCTCATCTCTGGTGAATTTAATAACCCGCCGGGTATCCATGTGGAAAATCCCCACATCCGCCAGCAAATCGATGCCGGCCTGAAAGACGGCATCAGCCGTTTGATCATCAACAATCAGTTCATCCGGGTTGTACGTTATATTATACCTGGCCACCAGTTCACGAACCTTCATGGAAAACGCCAGCTCAAACTCATCCACTTTCATGACAGGACCGTTTAAGACTCGCTCCTGAAAATCCATTATTGGTATCACGCGGTTATCTCCTTTTTAATGCCATAATCTATATTACCACCGGATACTCAAGACATTACCCCGGCATCCCCAGCCCCACCAGTTCATCCCTGATACGGTAAAACGCATCCAGATAATCCTCTCTGGGCCTAACGGTTTCCAGATCATATATATCCTGGATATCTGCTACGTCATCGGGAATTTCGTCGAGTGTATTAACTTTTTCCTGGAATTTTTTCAACATCTTCAGGACAATCTGATTGGCTTTTTCTTTTTTCATGCCGGCTGCGGCTTCCATCAATTCACCCAGCTTTACAGTTTCAAAACCGCTTCCACCTGCAATCCAGGCATACCCGAGACCGCTGGCCGTAAAGGCAATCGTCTGTAATGCAGACTGATAAAACCCCAAAGGCCGCCTGCCCCACGGAGTGCAGGGTGCAATTGCAGTCCCGGTGGCTATGCGAAGATTTCGTTCGCATGCACGGATCGCTGCACAGTTGGCCCAGATGGTTGCATGATTCGCCCATGTCCCATCCATATTTGTGGAAAAAAGGCTGCACATGCGGCCGTGGGCATAGCTGATATGCCCGAGCACATTGGCCATAAGCCCGACTGCTGCATCGGCTGCATCACGGCACAGGCCCCCGATCAGTGACATGGCACTCTGCCAGGGGACAATCCCGTGATCGTGGCAGTAATGAGAAAGCAGAAGGCGATCCCAGTCAATTTTCTGTTCCTGTTTCCAGAATATATATTTCTGTATATTGAAATATTCATCCAGATCTGTCAACCCTGCCTTGAATGTCTGATAAAGGATATTGCAAATGGATTATTTTTTATGTATAAATTTACTTTATAAAAACAATTACGGGCGGTTGCAAAATTAGCCGCATATTAAATGTTATTCTGTGGCTCTGGATAAAAAGGTAAGTATGATGAACAATTCACTAAAGGGAGCATTTTTATCAGGTATAGTATTCCCAGGCTTAGGTCAAGTCATGTTAAAGCAATATAAACGGGGCATCGCCTTGATGCTTATAGTCCTGGTTAGTCTGTTTGTAATTGTAGCAAAAGCAGTACAACAAGCCCTTGCCATTCTCGAAAAGGTAAAGGAGGGGGGTGAAACAATTGATTTCAGTACTATTTCAAATATCGCTGCAGATGCCTCCAGCACTTCCGACAGCCTCCTATTCCATTTTGCCTTGTTATTGATAATGCTCTGCTGGATCATTGGAGTCGTTGATGCATACAAAATTGGAAAAAAAAAGGATTTGGAGGAACCATAAACGAGTCAAGTATCAAAATGGCAAAAGGAATTTTCATGAGATATTAATTCTTTTCGACGATTCTTAAAATTGTGTGGCCTGCACAAAAGCTTCCTGGAACCCGGGTTCTGCTGTCAACTCGATGTATTCGACCTCACGGGCAATTCTGTCCGCTTCAACCCTTTTATCCTTATTCAGCAGGGCAATGCGCGCGCCGTCCCCGGCAGCATTTCCAACGGCATAGACATTATCCAGGCCGCAGTCAGGAAACATACCGATGGCAAGTGCACGTTTTTTATCAATGACTGAACCAAAGGCCCCGGCAAGAACAACCTTATCCGGTTTTTCAATTTTAAGGCGTTGCATCATCATCTGCGCACCGGCGTATAATGCGGCCTTGGCAAGCTGGATGGCCCTTACATCCTCCTGGGTGACAGTGATATCCTGACCGATCCCGGTCTCATCAGCATGGGCAATGACAAACCCGGCCTTGCCATTTTTACCGGTTTTCAGTCGGGAGGAATTGAGTGTTTTATCCATACTGCCGTTTTTCTTTATGATGCCTGCTGAAAGCATTTCAGCCACAGTATCAATGATTCCTGAACCGCAGATCCCCTTTGCCTGGATTTTTTCTTTTGGAAGGTCTGTATTCCATTCGGGCTTGCCTATAACCGTAAAACGGACATCCCGGGTTTCAGGATCAATCCGAACCCTGTCGATGGCACCGGGGGTTGCCCGCATTCCGAATTTAATATTCGCACCTTCAAAAGCCGGGCCTG
>JAUXDD010000047.1 GCA_030618465.1 Desulfobacteraceae bacterium | reverse complement strand
GTGCTGCTGCAGGTATTGTACTCCTTCAGATACATCAAATATGCCCATGAAACTGCAGACAATGGGTTTGTTGGAGTGTTCGGAAATTTTAACAATGGCTTCTGCCGTTCCCATGGCATTGGTCATGGACTGGGGGGTCAGAATGACAAGGGCGCCGTCAACATTTTCATCCTTAATAACCGCAGCCAGCGCATTTTCATAACGGTCCCTGGAAGCATCACCAATAATATCTACCGGATTATGAATATTGGCGGTCGGCGGAAGATGACTGGCAAGAACCTCCACAGTTTCACCGCTCAAACTGGCCAGTTTGAGACCGGATGTTTCCGTCACATCTGTGGCAACAATACCGGGACCGCCTGCGTTTGTAACAATTGCGATACGGTTTCCGCGGGGTATCTTCCTGTGAACAAACGCATTGGCATAATCAAACAGTTCATTTACCATATCCACACGTATGATACCGCATTCTTCAAAAATGGCATCGTATACAGCCTCGGAACCGGCCAGGGCACCGGTATGGGAAGCTGCAGCTATAGCGCCCGCACTCGTTCTGCCGGATTTTATGACAAGAATCGGTGTGGGCTTGTCTCCTGAGGTTATTTTCTTTACTTCATTTATAAATTCCTGGCCGTCCCGCCTGAGCTCTTCCATATAAATCATTATCACATCCGTATGGGGATCTTCATGATAATATTTCAACAGATCCAGTTCATCCACATCCGCTTTATTCCCGATGGAGACAAACTTGGAAAACCCAAATCCCCTGTCTGCGGCAAAATCCAGAACAGCCGTGCAGAGTGCACCACTCTGGGAAATAAATGATATGTTTCCCGCAGCAGGCATGCGTCTTGAAAAGCTGGCATTCATCATAACAGATTTATGCGGATTGATCACACCAAGGCAGTTGGGACCCACAAGGGGTACCTGGGCATCCCTGCACAATGAGATAATTCTTTCTTCAATCTGAGCCCCCTCTTCCCCCACCTCCCTGAATCCTGCCGACACAATGACCATGCCCCTTACCCCTTTTTTTACACATTCTTCCACAGATTTCAGGGCAACCATAGGAGGCAGTATAATCATGGCAAGATCAATATCATCGGGTACCTCTGTCACGGTCGGATACGCCTTAACACATAAAATTGATTGGGCCCTGGGATTTACGGGGTAAAGTGTTCCGTTAAATCCGCCCTTTAATATATTTTCAAAAATATCATGGCCGACTTTCCCGGGGGATGAAGATGCCCCTAAAACCGCTATGGATTTTGGGGAAAAAATTGCGTCCAGTCTATGCATAATTGTTTTCCTTTATTTATATGGCCGTTTTATTATTTGCCTGAACCTGAATGAAGCCCTGTACCAGGCAATAAAAAACAATATCGCAAAACGACCGGGCTGTTTGTAAGGATTTTTTATTAAGTGAGCAGACATCCCTCATTTTTCATAAAAAACGATTTTGGGTTATACTACCCAATACAGGAAGATACAAGGTAAAACCTTAATAATACTTGGGGGCCGTGGAAATTGTTTGTATCTTTTCCAGGATAATGCTTATTATGATTTCTGAATATATAAAACAATCGGGGGAATCTATGGCTGAACCGGCTGGAAAAAATCTAATCGCTGTATGCGGAAAAGGTGGCACAGGGAAAACAGCTTCCACTGCCATGATGGCCAGAACCCTGTATGAAAGCGGCAGGGCCGGAAAACTTCTCCTCATTGATGCGGACCCGGCAATGGGCCTGCTCAGTGCCCTGGGTCAGAATGTGAAACGTACAATGGGACAGATACGGGAAAAGATAATCAAAACCGCTCAAAAAGGAGAAAAAGAGGAAAAGGCCAGGCTGGGTGACATGATCGATTATATGGTTTTCGAAGCTTTAACTGAAATGGATGAATATGCCCTTCTGGCCATGGGAAGGACAGAGACCCTGGGGTGTTTCTGCCCGGTCAATACCCTTCTGAGAAGTGCGGTGGAAACCCTGTCACAAAGCTTTGACACCATTTTAATAGACGGAGAAGCCGGTCTTGAACAGATCAACCGGCAGGTTGTCAGGCAACTGGATATTCTGCTGATCATCAGTGATCCCACATCCAGGGGAATTGAAACAGCCGATCTGATAAAAAAAATGGTAATGGACGATAACGTCATTAAATGCGAAAAACTGGGTCTTGTCTATAACAGGGTCAGAGGAAGCGAGGACCTGCTCAGACAGTCAGCAGAAAAAATCGGCGTGAGTGTAACCGGCTTTATCCCGTTTGATGAAAATATCGCCGCCCATGACCTGGTTGGCAAACCCATCACCGATCTTCCGGCAGATTCACCTGCCCTGGTTGCATACCGGGAGATTATTGAGGGGATTCTTTAGATACAAAATACAAATTGTCATCATGCCTTTGTTTTTTCACCACCCGCATGTTGTTCCCGGTTACCATAAATATGAAATATTCTATTCTGACCAATTGGTCGGTTTCCACATGTCCGACAGCTTGCCGTCAAGCCAATTATAGTGGATTCTAAAATTAATTAAATTTATATATATTACAACGCAATATAATTTTATAAATATAATTTCTTGACAAACAGACAAGTTTATTTGTAATTTAACCGAATTTCCGGTCAGTTTAACGCATTGTGTCATGACTCACAATGCTCAACTATTTATACTTAAGGAATGCCTGTGAGCCCCAAATTTGTAGACAGAAAACAAAAAATCAAAGATATCGCCCAGACAGCTCTGTGCCTGTTTTCCCAGAGGGGATATGCTGCCACCAGTGTAGAGCAGATCGCAGAAGCGGCCACTATCGGCAAGGGGACTGTTTACGAATATTTTAAAACCAAAGAAGACCTTCTTGTTGCCGCAGTACAAGAGTGGGTCGATCAGGGTGAAATCCAGATTTCCGCCATAGTGGAAGGTATTGATGATCCGGTGGTGCGTCTGCATTCCTTTGTCAGACGAAACATGAAACTGTTCAATCCGGAAAATAGTAATAATCTTCATGCAAACCGTTTTTATATTGAACTCCTTCAGCAGACATTTATGGAAGGCGGCGCTTTTTACAATAAACACGATTTGTTAAAGGAATTCAGGAGTAAAATACGCATCATCCTTGTGGACATTTTGCTGGACGGCATATCCAAGGGAATATTCAAGCCTGAAATTGCCCGGGATGCCGAAAAATATGCCATTAATTTAATGGCATACCTGAATGGAATCGGCCAGTATGCACTGACCACAAAAGAGTCACTGGAATATAAGACACTGGTAGAGTTCCACATGAAAAATTTTTTAACCCTTATACTGACTGATACAGAGGAATAATTTTTTGACCTGTTTAAAAAAATATTTGCCGGGCGCCATGGCAGTCCTGCTCTTTGCTGTCACCTCAGCCCATGCTGAAACCCCTTTGAGTCTGCAGGATGCAATTGATCTTGCGCTGATAAATAATGAAAGACTCAGACAGACGGCAGAAGACAGACAATCAGCCGCCGAACGGGTCAAGGAAGCAAAAGGTGCCCTGTTTCCCAAGGTGGAGGCATCCTATAATTACAGCCGATACTTTAAAATAAGGGATATCCCGCAGTATTATAATGTTGCCCCGGACATGGGTACGGACGGTAGTTACAGCGGGATCGTCAGTCCGGGCGATCCCCTTGGGCCGGACAATCCGCTCGGCTGGCACACGGTTCCTCTTTACGGACCGGCTGTAAACGACAACGAGCACACGGCCGGTATTACAGCCACTCAGATACTCTATACGTCGGGCCGTGTCATGAATTATCTCCGGTCTGTTGAAACCAGTAGCGATGCCATGGATAACATCTATTTATCAGAAAAACGGAATCTTGTTTTTAATGTTCAAACCGCTTACCTGGATTCTCTGATGAACCGGGAGGCAGTTGTTATTTCGAAAGAATCCCTGGAAAATGCACTGGATGATCATACGGTTATTAAGAATAAACTGCGAGAAGGACTGGCGTCAGATTTTGACGTGATGCAGCATGAAGTCACCGTGCAGAACTTCCGTGTCAAGCTTAACAAGGCTGAAAACGGCTTCCAGCTGGCAACAAACAATTTAAAAACACTTATCGGTATCCGGTTCACTGAAACCGTGACGCTTACCGACTCGTTCATTGACGATTTCCCGGTTCTTGAATTTAACAAACTGCTGGAAGATATGACTGAAAACGATCCGGCGCTCAAGGCAACAAAACATCAGATCAGGTCCAACACCTATCTTTTAAAAGCCAAAAAAGCCGATTATTTTCCGGTGCTGACGGCATTTGGTTCAGCGGAAAAATCCGGTGATTCCATGGACTTTTTTCCGGAAGATGATGAAATTGACGATACGGTTGTGGCCGGGATCAACCTGACCATCCCCATCTATGAAGGGGGTATGAAACAGTCCCGGGTCAGCCAGGCAGCCCATGACCTGAACAAGTCAAAGCTGGAATATGATAAAATTAAAAAACTCCTGCGGCTGGACCTGGAAAATGCCTATCTCACATACCTGTCCTCCCAGCGGGAACTTGCCACATCCGCAGATACGGTCAAGGTTGCCCAGACCGCCTATGGTCTGGCCAAACTGCGGTATGATAACGGCCTGGGCAGCCGCAGTGACCTGGAGGATGCGTCACTTGCGCTGAGCAATGCCAGCCTCCTGTATTATCGATTCAAACGAAATACAAACTATTACCTTTATAAGATTCACAGTTATTGTCCGTGGCATGCAAGGAGCAAATCATGAAAAAAATTCTTTTTTTAATAGTGATCGTCATTATCGTATCATCTGTTATTTTCCTGCGCATCCGGGCCATTGAGATCCGGGAGACTGACAAAAAAAAAGGAATTGAAACCATCCAGGAAGAAACAGGCTTTCCGGTAATACTGACCGATCTCCGGAAAGGCCCGTTTGAAGTGTGGCGAGATATTCCCGGACGTGTCGAGGGATTTCGGGAAGCCTTAATCACCACACCGGACCCTGCCAGAATAGCATCCATCAATTATAAGGCGGGGGATTTTATTGAAGCAGACACTCCCATCATCAGCCTGGATGAGAATGACCCGAAAAACCGCTCAAAAATCAAACTCCTTCGCAGCGTTTATGAAGACGCATTGACGGATTATCAACGATACAAACACATTTACGAGTCAGGGGGCATATCAAAAGGCGTTTTAGATAAATACAAACTCAAATTGGCACAGGCAAAAACCGATCTGGATGCGGCAAAAACCACAGTACACCTGACAAGCCCGTTCAGTGGAACGCTGACCGCTTTATATGCGCGGCTCGGAGAAAATGCCGAACCCGATAAAACACTGGCAATTGTGTCTTCACTGGGCAGAATCCGTATTGTCACCGGCGTCAGTGACCGTGATGCTGCCGAACTGGAAAAAGGTCAGCCGGTAAAAGCAACAACACCGTACGGTACCGTCCTCAAAGGATATGTGGACAGACTTTCCCTTGGCGCCAATCCGAAAACCGGATTGTTTGACCTGGAGATGGTGATAGACAACCCGAAAAACCAGCTGAAAGCAGGCACATATATCACGGCAAGTGTCAGGATCTTTTTCAGGGAACAGGGTGTTTTTATAGATAACCGATGCATTCTCCGGGATTTCAAGGGAAAAGATTATATCTTCCAGGTCAGGGACAATAAGGCGATAAAAACGACTATTCATATCATAGCCAAAAATGATGCCTGCGCCCTTATTGAAAACAATACGCCCACGCTCTCCGTGGTGCAGGAAGGCCAGAACCAGTTACGCGACGGCATAAAAGTCAATATTTTATCGCCGGAGGAATAAGAATGAATCTGATCACAAGTTTTGTCCGCAGACCGGTTACCACCGTCATGATGGTCATGGTCTTTGTTGTTCTCGGTTTGGTGGCCTACACAAAAATGCCGGTGGACATGATGCCGGAAATGGAATACCCCCTGGTACAGATTGTTATGGTATATGAAGGGGCCGGGCCGGAAGAACTGGAAAGCCAGGTGGTGAAAAAAATTGAAGACGAAGTATCCAACATCAGTGATATCAAGCGGATCAAATCCCAGATTTATGAAGGCTATGCCTGGACACTGATTGAATTTGAGATGGGCGAAGACGTGGATATAAAGGCCCTGGATGTAAAGGATAAAGTGGAGCAGATCAAACGGGATCTTCCGGAAGGTGCGGATGATCCGGTGGTGAGCAAATTTGATCCTTTAAGCATGCCGGTTATAAAGGTGGCCCTGATTTCAGACCGGCTCAACGGCCGGGATCTCTATGAACTGGCGGATAAAAAACTCAAGGACTATTTTGGCCGTGTTTCCGGTGTGGCCAAAGTAGACCTGTACGGCGGGGCCAAACGCCAGATTAATATCCGGGCCAGGCTGGACAAGATGGACCAGTACGGGATTACCATCCATACCCTGATTAAAGCTGTCAAACAGGAAAGCCTGGATATACCGGCAGGCAATATTGAAATGGATTTACATGAGGTGGGCATCCGGTTTAAAGGCGAAGCCAGGACTGTTGAAGAAATTGCCGATCTTACATTTTATGCGCCGCGGCACGGTATTATCAAAATATCCGACGTGGCCAGGGTTGAAGACGGCAGCCAGGACATTGAATCCATTGTCCGTTTCAAAGGCCGGCCGGCCATTCTCATGGACATCTATAAACGGTCGGACGGGAACACGATCAAGGTGTCTGACCGTGTACAGAAGGTACTTGAAAAGCTTGCACCGTCTCTTCCTGAAGGAACCCGGATGTTTATTGCCGAAGATTCGGCCAAGCACATCCGTAATGCGGTGAAAAATGCCATACGGAATATTGTTCTGGGAATTATTCTCTGCGCCCTGGTGCTTTATCTGTTTTTAAGGGATATCCGGATTACATTTGTAGCTGCAGTGGTTATTCCCACGTCCATTATTTCCGCATTTTTTCTCATGGGGTTTGTGAATTTTACTATTAACGTGGTCACCCTCCTGGCTTTGGGAATTTCCATCGGCACCCTGATGGCCAATGCCATTGTTGTACTGGAAAATATTGAAAATCATGTGAGCAGGGGGGAATCCCCTGCCGAGGCGTCTGTCACAGGCACCAGGGAAATTGCCGTGGTGGTGATGGCGTCTGCCGGTACAAACATCGTGGTATTTGTACCCATTTCATTCATGGAAGGTATGGTGGGTGTCTTCTTTATGCCGTTTGGAATTACCGTTATTTTTGCCACTCTGTTTTCCCTGATTGCCTCGTTTTCCCTTACGCCAATGCTTTCAGGGCTTTTGTTTAAAAAAAAGAAAGAACGGAAGCAAAACACATTTTTTAAAATCCTCCACACACCGCTCCTCCTGATTGAACGATTTGTGAACTATCTGCAGAAGGCATACATCGACACGTTGCAACCCCTGCTGAGACATCCTTTTATAACAACCTTCTGCACCCTTTTAATTTTTATCAGCTCATTCTTTCTGTTAAAGTATGTGGGCAGTGACTATTTCCCAATTTCCGACAACAGCATCATCCGTATTAAAGCCCAGCTGCCCAAAGGGGCCACAGCGGCATCTGCCGCCCGGGTGATTTCAGATATTGAAACGGTCGTTAAAGAAATCCCCGAACTCAGAGACTATACATCCATTGCCGGCGGCGAAAGCGCAGGGTTGGATGAAGTTACTGTAAACGTCCGGCTTGTAACTATCGAAAACCGAAATCGGTCGGACAAGGACATCATGTTTTCCATTAATCCGGCTCTGGCAACGGTTCCCAATGCAGAAATTTTTTCTGTAAGACGGGTCATGGGGGCATCCAGAGGTGATATTGAAATTGATATTTTTGGCCCGGATCACACCCGGCTGGCTGAAATTGCCCATGAAATAAGACAAATTGCCATGGATACCGGAAATTTTCGCACGGTATTCAATAAAAACAGGGCACCAAAAGATGAAATCCATTTTTTCCCGGATGATTACCGCCGTGCCGATTACCAGATCCCCAATGCACTGATCGGGACAACCCTGAGATATTCAGTTGAGGGTGAAAAAAGCGGCGTGCTTCGTATTGGCGGTGAAGAATACGACATTGAAGTACGACTGGATGATCAGTTTAGAAATTCTGTAGAAGATTTGAAGAGTTACAAGGTGTCCACACCCAAAGGGCCGGTTCCCATTTCCCTGTTAGGAACGTTGAAACCCGCCAAAGGGCTTTCGTCCCTGCAGCGGAAAGAAAAAGTCCGTACCATCTCCCTTCTTTGCTACGTAGCAGAAAAAAGTCTGTCGGAAAATACCGCCATACTGACAGAAAAATTCAAGGCCATCACCTTCCCGCCGGGATACGGGTACAAGTTTACCGGTGATGCGGAAGATCAGGAGGAAGCCGGTAAAAGCATCCTGTTTGCCTTCGTACTGGCCGTTATCCTGACCTATATGCTGCTTGCAGCCATATTGAATTCATTTTCCCATCCCATTACGATTCTGGTTACCGTACCCCTGGCCCTGGTGGGCGTATTTCTTACTCTTTTTCTGTTCGGTATTACATTCAACATGATGTCCATGATGGCCATTGTCATGCTGGTGGGTATTGTTGTAAATAATGCCATCCTGATTATTGATTATGCGTTGCAGCTGGTCAAGGCGGGAGCAGGCAGCGTGGTCGACTGTGTACGCCAGGCCTGCCGGGCACGGTTCAGGGCAATTCTAATGACCAACCTTGCCATACTGGCAGGAATCGCCCCCCAGGTATCCGGCGGTTCCGGTGCGGAATTCATGATTCCCCTTGCAGCCACGACCATGGGCGGTATTGCCGTTTCGACCCTGTTTACCCTCTTTGCCATACCGGCGTTGTTTATCATCATGGAAAAAATGAATCAGGCATTCGGACGGGGAGTGAAACGATTATTTGGATAATGCTGGTTTTAATCCATATCTCATAAATTCATATTGTTATTCAATGTTTTGTATAAATATTCGTCCCATTTACAAATTTCTTGACAAAAAGTGCGAATAGGTATGTAATACCCTCTTGTTTCCCAATATCAGGGGGACTGTGTTTTATGTAACTATCGCAAATCGTTAAAATTCTCTGGGGTATGTCATACATACTCCGGAATGTAGAAATAATTTGTATAAGTATACGTGCCGGCTTGAAGCGGTTTTCTCATATCTGGCTCACTCATCCGGATTTTCACCGGCACAACGTTAACAATGAAGCCACATTACGCTCAATGAAGCGCCTTGTGATCAAAGGAGAAGGGGATTTCAATGGATTTTAAACTGACAAAAGAAGAGCAGGAACTGAAAGAGTATTACGAGGATTTTTTCAGGGAGGCCATAAAAAAAGCTCCGGCTATATTCAGCCACGGCGGGGGCTTTGAAGCCATATACTCTGATGATGAAGGTTTTGCCTTCCACCAGAAAATGGCAAAAATAATGGGTGAAAAGGGAATGCTTTCTCTACCGTGGCCAAAGGAACTGGGCGGAGCCGATGCATCCATCATGCACCAGTTGATATTCAATGAGGCAAGAGAGGTCAGCCGTTGCCCCGGATTTGATTTCATCGGTTGTGGCATGTTTGCTCCTTCCCTTCTGGTATTTGCCAATGATGATCAGAAAGCGCGTCTCCTTCCCCCGATTGCAAAGGGAGAAGTTCAGTACTGCCAGGGATGGAGTGAGCCTGATGCCGGGTCTGACCTTGCCAGCCTCCAGACGGCAGCCGTCAGAGACGGTGACGAATGGATTATAAACGGCCAGAAGGTCTGGACCACTGCCGCACATCGTTCGGACTGCATGTTTATCCTGGTCCGCACAGATCCCAATTCATCAGGAAGCAGGGGGCTTTCCGTATTCCATCTGGATATGAAAACACCCGGCATTGAAGTTCGGCCCCTGTATTATATGAACGGTTCCCATGTTTATAACGAAGTATTTTTAAAAGATGTTCGCGTTCTTCACAAAGACCTCATCGGCGATGAAGGCAGTGGCTGGCAGGTAACCATGGCCACTATGAACTTTGAACGGTCCGGGATGGGATTTTTTTCAACGGGCCGGAAGGTGATGGAAAGGATTATCCAGTACGTCAAAACCACTAAGCGAAACGGGAAACTCCTTTCGGAAAACGCAGCTATCAGGAAAGAAATCGGAAAAATATACGCGGGTCTGGAAGCCGGTACCATGATGGCGTTCAGGGTAGGTTGCACACAGGCGTCAGGTGACATGATGGCAGCTGCCTCGGTGGCATCGGAATCCAAAGTTTTCGGGACCGAATTTTCCAAACATATCTTTGATTTTGCGACAAAGGTTCTGGGACTTTACGGCATGATAGAAGAGGGAGATGCCACATCGCTGTTAAATGTGGTTGAAGAATACCAGAGTGCGCCCGGCCTGACTATTGCCGGTGGCAGCAATGAGGTACAGCGCTGCATCATTTCATGGATGGCTCCGCTGAATATGCCCAGATGGAAGCTGATGGACCCGGCTGCATTGAAAAGATAATCGACTTTCGTGTGTGATTGTTTGCACATTCGTATATTTGAGATAAGGAGGACTACAAAATGGATTTTGATTTCACCTCGGACCAGGAAATGCTTCGCAAGTCTGTTGCTGAGTTTTTAAAAAAAGAATGCCCCTATGAAAGGGTAAAAGAAATTGAAGATACCGAAGAAGGGTATGACCCAAAATTATGGAAAAAAATGGCCAGGCTGGAATGGATGGGTATTTATTTTCCGGAAGAATACGGCGGGTTTGAAGACCCTCTCATGAACCTTTGTCTTATTATGGAAGAAATGGGGAAAATGGCCTATGTAAGCCCCTATTTCTCAACTGTTGTTCAGTGCGGCATTCTTGTGATGGAAGGCGGCAATAAAAAACAGAAAAAAGATATCCTGTCAAAAATCATAAAAGGCAAGCTGATTATGGCTCTCGCACGGTATGAGGAAGACGCCAGCCATGATCCTTCGTTTATACAAATGCCGGCAACGGTTTCAGGTGATGGATACACGTTAAACGGCACCAAGCTGTTTGTCGGGGATGCCAATATTGCGGACAAAATAATCGTGGCGGCGCGGACAGATAAAGGTGTCACACTTTTTCTTGTTGATGCAAAAGCGGAAGGCATCACAATTAAAAAGAGAAAATCAATTGCCAAGGACAATACGTGTGATGTTATATTGAATAATGTCACCGTTTCAAAAGATGACATGCTTGGCAAACCCGGACAGGGAGAAGCACTCTTAAACAGCATGACCCAAAAAGCAACGGTTGCAAAAGTTGCTGAAATGATAGGCGGATGTGAAGCGGCAATCCTCATGACAGCTGAATACGCAAAAGGCCGCGTACAATATAAAACACCCATTGCAGCATTTCAGGCTATACAGCATTTTATGTCGGATATGAAACTGGGTTATGATTCATGTTTGAATTTCTATTACAAAGTTGCATGGATGGTTGACGAGGGAGTTGAATGTTCAAAAGATATTTCCGCGCTCAAGGGTAGAATGAATGAGGTGTATAATTTTATAGGGGACCGCGGTGTCCAGATTCATGGCGGCATTGGTACGACCCGGGAATTCAATATCGCTCTTTTCTTCAGACGCGCAAAAGCGTTCGAGTTCATGATGGGTGACAGTGATTATCATTATGAGAAAGTGGCAGAGGCATTGGGGATGTGATTGTTAGTAAGAAGTAAGGAGTGAAAAAGAAGAAGTAAAAAGTGGGAAGATGGAATTCTGATTCAAACGGCTTCCGTTTTTTCTGCATGATAATAAATTGATCCCCCTTTCCAGTTAATCATTCGGGGAGGGAAACACTTACACATATTAAATATTTTTCAAGAGGAGGAAAATATGGGAAACTTATTAGACGGAAAAGTCGCATTAGTTACCGGTGCAGGCGCAGGCCTTGGAAAAATTGAAGCCATTGCACTGGCAAAAGAAGGTGCACGCGTTGTTGTAACCGATCTGGGCACGGCCGGCGACGGAACCGGTTCATCTCAGGACCCTGCCAACCAGGTTGTTGAAGAGATTAAAGGCATGGGCGGTGATGCGATTGCCGTTTTTGGCGATGTTGGAAATTTTGAAGATGCGAAAAAAGCAATCGGAACCGCCATCGATACTTTTGGAAGCCTGGATATTCTGATAAACAACGCCGGCTTCTGCCGTGACAAAACCATCTTTAAACTGACCGAAGAGGACTGGGATTGCATTATCCGTGTTCATCTCAAAGGCCATTTCAACCATATGAAGGTGGCCGCCGAGTACTGGCGCAACAAATCCAAGGCTGAAGGTGGACCGGTTTACGGCAGAATGATCAGCACGGCTTCCGAGGCGTTCATGTTCGCCCCGTTTGGACAGCCCAATTATGCGGCTGCAAAAGCAGGCATCGTTGCCCTGAGCATGGCCACCGCCCAGGTTATGGTTCGCTATGGTGTTAATGTGAACGTTATCTGCCCGCGCGCCCGTACCCGCATGACCATGGACAGCCCGGTGGCTGCGATTTTTGAAAAACCGGCAGACGGTTTTGACGTATTTGATCCGGAACATCTGGCGCATCCGTTTGTATGGCTGGCATCCCCCCTGTCACAGAATGTAGCTGGTTATGTTTTTGTATGCTACGGCAAACAGATCCACATTGTGGAACGTCCGAACATGGACACCAAGTTTGAAAACGACGTGGCATGGACACCGCAGGCACTTACCGACAAACTCGCAGATTACTTTAAAGATCATCAGCCTGTTACAGACGGTTACACCGTACCGCCGCAATAGGATTGATTTTCGATCTAAAATAAAACAGACGGGGCAAAGGCGCTGGGTCGCTGATGCCCTTTTTTATCATAGAAACCTATGGATCAAAACAATACCCCGCATATTTCCCGAAGAAATTTACGCAAACTGGTATCTGTTTTACGGGAGATTCATGCGGAGATTATTGCCGGTGACGCGCCTGATCAAATGTTTTCCGAATTTACCCGGGCAGCAATGAACTTCAGGGAGATGCTTTCTCAAACACCCAGGCGAACCAGAGAATACAATGGACACGGTGAAGAAAACATATCAAGAGAAGGTGATTATTTTCATTACGGCGAACTGATTGATTTCAGTCCCATTAGCGGTGCTGCCAATCCCATAGCCCCTCCCATGAGGGTGTATTCGAAAGACAGGGTGGTTGCCGAAGCAGATGTGACTTTTTCTGATGCTTATGAAGGCGCGCCGGGAATTGTGCACGGTGGATTTATTGCTGCCGTATTTGATGAAATCCTGGGGATTGCCCAATACCTTTCCGGCGAACCGGGACTGACCGGCACCCTATCCATTCGCTACAACAGTCCCTGTCCGATCAATACGAACCTTCATGTAACAGGCAGGGTTACCCGAATTGAAGGACGGAAAAAATTTTCAGAAGCGGCCATTTTTAACGGCAATCAACTACTGGCTGAAGCCGAAGCCATATTTATTATTTTAAAACCTGGAAAGCAGGATTAAACACAGAATTTCCGATACACAAAAGTCAAAAATTGAATTTTCATTGTGCCTCCGTGCCTTTGTAGCAAATCTTTTTAAAGTTTACCCATACACTTTTTACAAGGTGCAAATCCGTCGCTGAAGGCATCCCATTTCCGGCTGAATATTTTCTTGTTTTTCCTTGAGGTTTTTTGCCCGAATGGGCATGTATCTGAATGAAATCGGAGTGATTTTTTATTCCCGATATAATTTGTTTCAGTTTCCTTCCAGCTTTCCCATATCCCGGTTTTAGCTTTCATGGCCTTCTGCTGACAGATCAGAAATTTTGACCGATATCGGGTATTCGGCTTTTTGGGCAGGCAATAGGCATAGCCATGTTTAACCATCTCTTTATTTACAAATGTCCCGTTTTGCAAAAAAACATAGGCAAGGAATCTTCCATACCGGTCGTACTTTTCCGTATCAAATTCCAGGCGAACCTTTTTACGCAGGACCAGATTTTTATTAAATGCCGTTGCTTCATTACCCAATGGTTCAGCTTCACGGTTTTCATGTTTTATTTCCGGTGCATTAATCCCAATATAGCGAATTCTTCTGTTATCGGAAAGCACAATGGTATCTCCGTCATCCACCCATCTCACTGTAAACCATTCTTCTGCTTCGAGTCGGTTTTCACTCAAAAAAAGCAACCCGGTGATTATCAGAACATAAACAGGATAGTTTAATGTACGATGAAAAATCATTTTACATAGAGTCGGCAGGACAGTCACTTTTAAAAAAAATCCTTTTTGCATCACGAGCGCTCTATTCTCCTTCTCCTTTTATATAGTTTGTACAACCAGCAATTCCCGGAGAAAATAAAAATTTTCTCAAATGGATGCTCAACTGGATACCTGCTTTCGCAGGTATGACGAGGTGCTTCCCGGGTGTCATTCCCGTAAAAAAGCGGGAATCCAGACTACGCTGGATTTAACGAAAAATTTATTTCGGTCTTATAACTGCAAATCCGTCAGGACCTTTTTCAATAATTAAATCTTCATAATCAAGGCCTGTCTGATCCTTGATAACTGCAAGTGATTTTGCAAGAACAGGATCATTCCTGCCCGCAGAAAAATCAATATGTTCTGAAAGGGCAATTTCCCAGCGCGGCAGGATATCAAGGATTCTATCCCCTTCTTTTTTTCTCTTTTTAATAAGGAAATTTATAATTTTGTTTATCATGTTCTTAATTGTAAATTACATTTTAATCAGGTGGTGAGAAATAGCAAAGGATTTGGCGATACCAAATCACGCCAAACCCTTTATTTGCAACTGGTACCGGAGGCCGGAATTGAACCGGCATGGAGTTGCCCCCGGAGGATTTTGAGTCCTCTGCGTCTACCAATTTCACCACTCCGGCATGGAAACGCTTTATATGAAAATTTACAGCAATTGTCAATACAATTGAATAACGAATCCATTGAAATTCAAACGACTCCATATTCCAGATATCTCTATCCGCTGTTGTGCCGGATACTGAAAACGCATATTTTTTTAAACCCTTGACAATCTTTTTTGTATAAACTATTTAGATTTGATTTGAGACAGAGCAGCATGCTGTTTCATTATGACAGCGCATAAAATTGTGCACTATCCCAGCGCACCGATTTCGGGGGCACATACCGGAATTGAGTCACCGGATATGCAGTTTACTGATGAGTTTTAGGAGATAATGGCACATGAACGTTTCAGCAAGAATTACCGGGATCGGATCCGCTTTCCCGGAAAAGATTGTCACAAACGATGATATCGCAGCAAAAATTGCAGAATTCGGGCTCGAAACAGATGACACCTGGATCATGGAAAGAACCGGTATTCGGGAAAGAAGGCATTCAGACCTGAGCAACCCGGATGAACACAACTCTTCATTAGGTTCTGCTGCAGCATTAAAAGCTCTGGAAATGGCCGGGAAAAGCCCCGCGGAAGTTGATCAGATTATTTACGCCACATGCACTCCTGACACAAAACTTCCGTCCTGTGCATGCCTGCTGCAAAAAAATATAGGATCAACACAAGCCTGGGCTATGGATATCAATGCGGCATGCTCCGGATTCTTGTATGGGCTGGCAACGGCAGAGCAGTTTATAAAAGCAGGCAGTTCGAAAACAATCCTGGTGATCGGTGCTGAAGTTATAAATACCATTATCAACTGGAAAGATCGAACCTCCTGTATCTTATTTGGTGATGCCGCCGGAGCAGCTGTTGTGGAACCGGTTGAAGCAGATTGCCCCCACAGGATATTGTCCTGGCATATGCGTTCTGATGGAACGTTGTGGGATCTTTTTGAAATTCCCGCCGGTGGCTCAACAATGGAGGTTACCCCCGAAATATACGAACAAAACCTTCACAAGGTAAAGATGAAAGGAACGGAAATTTTCAAAGTAGCTGTCAGAACACTTGCAGAATTTGCCGTAACGGCATTGGAAGCGAACAATATGACCGTTGAAGATGTGGACTGGTTCATCCCGCACCAGGCCAATTTAAGGATTATTGAAGCTGTGGCAAAGCGCATAAACTGCCCCAAAGAAAAAATCCTGATAAATTTAGACCGATATGGCAATACCTCTGCCGCAACGATCCCCACAGCCTTTGATGAAGGTGTCAGAGACGGGCGGATCAAAAAAGGGGATGTACTTCTGCTTGACGCTTTTGGAGCCGGCCTGACGTACGGATCTGTCCTTCTCAGATGGTAAGCCGGACAATATAATTCTTGACAATTTTTTTTCAATGGATTATTTTTTACTAAATATTTTTTGCCCATCCATTCAGTCAGTGACGATAAAATAAGGATTATCCTGCAATGAAACGGACATCCTCAGTAAAACGCAAAACCCGGGAAACAGAAATTCATATTGAATTAAATATTGACGGCAAAGGCAATCATAAAATTTCGACCGGCATCCCCTTTTTTGATCACATGCTGACCCTGTTTTCCGTTCACGGCTTTTTTGATCTGACAATTGCTGCAAAAGGAGATATTGAAGTCGATTTCCACCATACGGTTGAAGATGTGGGCCTTGTTCTGGGAGAAACCATAAACAATGCCCTTGGCGACAGAAAAGGCATTAAACGGTATGGATATGCGGTAACCCCAATGGATGAAGTATTAGGATCAGTTGTAGTGGATTTGTCAAACAGGCCATTTCTTGTTTACAATCCCCCTCCGGAAATAACTTCAGGAGGCGTTTTTGATGTACATCTTGCCGGGGAGTTTTTTCGGGCACTTTCCGTAAAGGGCGGGATGAATCTTCATATTAATGTAAATTATGGTAAGAATGCACATCATATAATAGAATCTGTTTTCAAGTCTTTAGGCAGGGCACTGGACGATGCCAGTACATTTGATGAACGAATAACCGGCGTTCGATCAAGCAAGGGACACATATAGCAATAATCTGCCTGAAAAAACAGTAAAACCTGATGGTTTCGTAAAAAGTCGAAAATCTCCCTCTCCCTTGACGGGAGAGGGCCGGGGTGAGGGTGAATAAGATGTAATTTCAGTCTATTATATCCCCCTCCCCTTAATCCCCTCCCGCCGGGGGTGGGGCAATCGAACTTACAAATAACTCGTTTTTAGTT
>JAUXDD010000136.1 GCA_030618465.1 Desulfobacteraceae bacterium | reverse complement strand
CCACCAGGGCAACCACAAGGGATTGCCCCTACCGTACCGGGGATATATCCGAATCATACATGCATCTAACCGATTGATGCGATCATGGGATTTGTGTAATCAACAGATGGTCATAATGGCCTGTTTGCTTCACCGGGATTACAGTGCGTTCATGTTTTTTATTGACATTTTTCAGTGTTTTCATCTATTACAGGTTTTATTCAGGTTCTCTTATGAGAATAAAAGGGAACCCCGTTAAAGTCGGGGACGGACCCGCCGCTGTAACCCCTCCCTTCCGGGTGAAGAAGGGAACTCTCTGGCCGATATGCCACTGCCGCGCTAAAGCGTGATGGGAAGGCGGCCATTTGAGGGGGAGAAGTCAGAATACCTGCCTGAATATAAAAGTGATATCTGCGAGGATATAAGACGTTGCTTGAGATCTTGTGAATAAAAAAGGGACATTCCCGGATCGATATGACTCGTCGATCCGGGTTTTTTTTTGAGGGTTACTGTCTAACTAAAAAATTATGCCAATGGGAAAAAAATGTCTGATTTTTTTATTAATAATTGTTATTCTTATTTTTACTGTGCATAAGCAGTTGAGAGCCGAAATAATGACGGACCAGCTCGGACGGCAGGTTAACGTGCCTGATAATCCAAAAAGAGTTGTGGCTCTTGCTCCCAGCATTACTGAAATTATTTTTGCGCTCGGGCAGGAGAAACGGCTAAAAGGGGTGACCCAGTTCAGTGATTATCCGCCTGAAACAGCACGGCTTCCCAGGGTCGGATCGTATATACACCTGGACCTGGAACGGATTGTGGCCTTAAAACCGGATTTGTGCATCGCCACCAAAGACGGCAATTCCAAGGCTGTTGCCGATCGTCTGGAAGCCTTGAACATTCCTGTTTATACCGTTGATCCCAGAGATCTTGACTCCGTAATGGTAACGATTCTCCAGCTCGGGCACCTCTTTGATGCAAAAAAAGCACAGAATCTGGTCTCTGACATGAATGCCCGCATTCACCATATTGAAAAAAAAGTAACGGGAACCGCTTATCGCCCGCGCGTTTTTTTCCAGATCGGGATTGCGCCTATTGTTTCTGTGGGTACAGACACATTTATTCATGATCTGATTGTACGTGCCGGTGGAAAAAATCTGGCTGAAGGAAAAACACCGTATCCACGGTTTTCAAAGGAGCAGGTAATCAGCCTGTCACCCGAGGTCTTTATTATAACCTCCATGGCACGGGGAGAAGTGTTTAATAAGGTAAAAAGAGAATGGGGCCAATGGGAGAATATGCCTGCTGTTAAAAATGACAGGATTACCCTGGTTGACTCCAATATCTTTGACCGGCCCACACCCCGCATGGTGGATGCACTGGAAGAGCTGGCAAAACATATTCATCCGGAACTTTTTACACCGGGAACATTGAAGGAACAACCGTGACCAATCAAACACCGTCAATTTTAGGCCGAATGTTATGGGTTTCCTTTCTGATGTTTTTTTTGCTTTTGATCGCCCTGTTTTTCGGTATTTCCCAGGGTTCAACCAGCGGTGGAATAAAAAATATATGGCAGTTGATTTTCAAGGGGAATGAAGCTGATCCGGTGCTGACTACCATCATATGGCAGATCAGATTTCCCCGGACGCTTCTGGCAGCCTTAGCCGGTGCGACACTCTCCCTGGGGGGGCTGGTCTTTCAGGCCCTGCTCAGAAATCCCCTGGCTGAGCCTTACATTCTGGGAATTTCCGGGGGATCTGCCATCGGCGCCATATTCGGCATCATCATGGGATTTTCCCGTTTCCCCGGAGTCAGCCTGACTGCTTTTGCCGGCAGTATCGCCACCCTTCTCCTGCTCCTTGTCATGTCTTCCGGCCGGACACTTTTAAAAAATGACTCCCTGCTGTTATCAGGTGTCATGGTCAATGCATTCTGTTCAGCAATCATCATGTTCCTGATTTCCATGACCCAGGATTCAAGGCTTCACAGTATCATGTTCTGGCTCATGGGCGATTTTTCCATGGTGGATTTACAACAGGTAAAAATTCTGGGAGCAGTTCTTTTTTTCTGTTTTGTTCTTCTCTTCATGTTATCCAATTCCATGAACCTGATGCTTCTGGGCAAGGAAATGGCCCAGAGTATGGGCGTAAATATAAAAGCGGTGACGATTACACTTCTTATTGCCACGTCTTTTATGGTCAGTGCCACGGTGAGTCATTGCGGCCTTCTGGGATTTGTGGGCCTGGTGATCCCCCATCTTCTCAGGCTGATTTTCGGCCCTGACCACCGGGTCCTTGTGCCGGCTTGCGTGCTGGGGGGTGGGGCATATATGATATTATGCGACCTCCTGGCAAGAACCCTTTCACAGCACGGAGAAATGCCGGTTGGCGTCATTACAGCCATGGTTGGTGCACCTTTGTTCATATATCTGTTAAAACGGTCAGCGAAATGAAAACAGCTATAGACATAAACCGTTTAAGCTACTCCTACAGAGAGTATCCGGTACTTGATGACATTTCCCTGTCCGTACCAAAAGGTGATTTTTTCATCATTATCGGCCCGAACGGATCAGGAAAGACCACTTTAATGAAATCCATTTCAGGTATACTGAAACCTGAAAACGGAAACCTGAAAATTTTTGATACGGATATTCGGAATTATTCAAGACGGACACTTGCCCGGCTTACAGCCCTTGTCCCCCAGGAAGTCCCCGTGGATTTCCCGTTCAGCGTAACCGAGTTTGTCCTTATGGGCCGTTCTCCCTATCTGGGCATGCTGGGTATCCCCCGGGAAGAAGACATTGAAATTGCGAACCAGTCAATTATATTTACCGGTATTGACCACCTTTCCGACCGCAAAATTAACCAGTTAAGCGGGGGTGAACGGCAGCGGGTTTTTATATCACGGGCAATCTGCCAGAAACCTCAGATCATCCTGCTTGATGAACCCACAGCATCGCTTGATCTGTCCCACCAGGTAAAAATAATGGACCTGATGGAAAAGTTAAAAGAGGAAAAAGGTGTCACCGTGGTCATGGTCTCCCATGATATTAATCTGGCGGCCATGTACGGGGATACATTGCTGCTTCTTAAAGACGGAAAAATTGTCTGCCAGGGAACGCCGGATAATGTATTGACGTTTAAAACATTAGAGAAAGCTTACGGGTGCACACTGCTGGTTGACAAAAGCCCCCTGGGAAACATGCCGCGGGTAACACCTGTCCCGGGAAAATTTATTTCTGACAAAGGTTTGTGATATTTTGACATCCGGAGAAAAAAAACGAGCATCGTGTATTGCCATCCTGGGCACAGGTTCGGATGTGGGAAAAAGTATCGTGACAACTGCCATCTGCCGGTCACTTGCGGGAAAAGGGCTCACTGTAGCGCCGTTCAAAGCCCAGAACATGTCCAACAACTCCGGGGTTACCCCCGAAGGTCTGGAGATGGGACGGGCCCAGATAGTACAGGCAGAAGCGGCCGGCCTTGCACCTCATGTGGATATGAATCCCATCCTCTTAAAACCCACTACAGAAACAGGAGCACAGATTGTATTGCTGGGAACTGCCGTGGAGGACAGCACCGCTGTTGAATATCACAAAAAAAAGGAACACCTTTTTTCAACGGCATGCGCTTCGCTTGACCGATTGCGGGATTCATACAATATAGTCGTTCTCGAAGGCGCCGGTTCCTGTGCGGAAGTAAACCTGATGCAAAACGATATCGTCAACCTTCGCATGGCGGAATATGCCGAAGCACCGGTTATTCTTGTGGCGGATATTCACAGGGGAGGTGTGTTTGCGCAAATAGTGGGAACCCTGGCATGTCTGCCTGAAGAAAAGCAGGACATGATAGCCGGATTTATCATAAACCGTTTCAGGGGGGATATCCGGTTGTTTGAAGACGGCATCAAATGGATTGAAAAGAAGACAGAAAAAAAAGTATTCGGCGTGTTGCCGTGGTACAACCACATCACGATTGAGGCTGAAGATTCAGTTGTTATTGAACGGCCGGAAAAAGTTTCACATACAGGAAACATGCGGGCAATAGCGGTCATCCGTATTCCCCATATTTCCAATTTTACGGATTTTGACCCCTTTTTAACGGTTGAAGGCCTGCAATTGAATTTTGTTGAAAAAGCACAGAATCTGTCCGCGTTTTCAGCGGTGATTCTTCCCGGATCAAAAAACACACGTTTTGACCTCAACTGGCTCAGGGCATCCGGGTGGGCCGGCCAGATTGCAGCCTATGTTGAAAAAGGAGGACATGTTCTTGGTATTTGCGGCGGTTACCAGATGATGGGAAGAACGATTCATGACCCGGACGGTCTTGACGGCCATACAGGCACAACAGAAGGACTGTTGCTTATTCCCATTGAAACCACATTAAAGGCACCCAAAACAACGACACTGACCGATTTTTCATGGCACGGGATACCCGGCAGGGGCTATGAGATTCATATGGGGCACACAAAAAGAAGCGACGGTGTACCCCTGTTTAACGTTTTGAAACGTAACGGTCGCAAAACCGGCGGCGATGATGGATGTGTTGCTCACGATTCACGGTTGATGGGAACCTACATGCATGGCCTGTTTGACACTCCCGGCATTACAAAAAAATGGCTGGAAAGCATTGGGATTGGTGACCTGGAAGTATCGGACACAGCCGGCCTTGCTGCAAGGGAGAAAGAATATGACCTGCTGGCAGATCATTTTGAGCGGTATATTGATATGAAAAGTATTGTTAAATGCATGAATAAAAAAATCTAACTGGAACAACAATGAAAGAAATTATTTTTGTAACCGGTGGCTGCCGGAGCGGTAAAAGCAGTCATGCCCTGGCACTTGCCGAACAGTATGGCGCGAGAGACAAATATTTTTTTGCGACCTGTGTGCCCCGTGATGATGAGATGAACCTGCGGGTTAAACGCCATCAACAAGAACGCGGGACTGACTGGAAAACCGTGGAAACACCGCTTCAGATTCCTGAAGCAATTGATGAAAAAAGCAGGAAGGCTGACGTTATTCTTGTGGACTGCCTGACCCTGTGGGTCAGCAACCTTCTTATGGAAAATGAAGCCCGGCAGTACGTATTTACCAATGTGGACAGGCTGATACACTCCCTGGAAAATGCTGAATGCCGGATCATCCTTGTTTCAAATGAAGTGGGAAGCGGTATTGTTCCTGAAAACAAACTGGCCCGATTGTACAGAGACATCGCAGGAATGACAAATCAACGTATTGCGGCCTGTGCCGACAGGGTCGTATTATGTGTTTCCGGAATACCGGTTGTAATAAAATGAAAAAATTAATATCCGCCATACAGTTTTTAACGATTATTCCGGCAGGAAAATCCGATTATTTTGATCCGGAAGGCACGGCGCAGTTTTTCCCGGTGGCCGGCCTCGGTATCGGAATATTGCTTGCCATAGTTGACAGCATTGCCATCCGTCTATGGTCTACTCCGGTTGCCGCGGTTGTGGATGTGGTCTTTCTGGCTGCTGTTACCGGGGCATTACACCTGGACGGACTGGGAGACGCGGCAGACGGGCTTTACGGTCACCAGACCAGGGAACGGGCGCTTGAGATCATGAAAGACAGCAGGGTCGGCATGATGGGTGTCGTTGTGGTCATCTGCGGCCTTGCCGTTAAATGGGGCGGCATTTCCGGTTTGACCGAAGATCGGTTCCTCCTGCTTGTCATTGTTCCTGCCTATGCAAGGGGTGCCATGTTATTTGGATTCACATTCCTGGAGTACGGTCGCCCGGACGGCGGTACAGGCAGCGAGTTTTTCAAAAAAAAACCGGACCCTTCCAGTTACATCTGGCTGGTTGTCCCTTTGGTACTTTCGGTTTTTCTGGGCTGGAAATGTATCTGGTTCAATCTCTGTTTTGCCGGTATTACGGCAGGGATTCTTATATATTACAGGAAAAAGATCGGATGCATCACCGGCGACATGCTGGGAGCAATGGTGGAAGTTAATGAAGCCATGTTGTTTATGCTTGTATCAATAAATTTCTGAGCAAAGGAATTCATATAAATGATAAAAGGACACGGCGGCAATATCTACGCTCTTGCAAACCGACTTGGATGCAGGCCATTTGATATTATTGACATGAGCAGTAATGTCAACCCGCTGGGACCGCCCAAGGGTCTGTTTGCGTTTCTTACAGAAAATATTGAAGCCGCGACAGTACTTCCTGAGGTTGATGCGGAATGTGCAGCACTGTCATTTGGGAAACATTACGATATTGCATCTGAAAATATCCTTGCCGGAAGCGGAACGACAGAGTTTATTTACATGATACCGGAAGCACTGAACTCTAAAAGGGCTTTAATATTAGGTCCGACCTATGCTGACTACAAAGATGCCTGCGTCATGCACAATGTGGAGTACACTTATTCTCATTCCTGCGAGGCCTCTTTTTTCCAGCATGACCTGAAACAGGTAGAGGCAAAAGCAGCCGGGTTTGACCTTGTTTTTATCTGCAACCCCAATAATCCAACCGGTGCGTTGATACCGGCCGCAGACCTGGAAAACCTTTGCAGGGCATGCCCGAAGACCTTTTTTGTAATTGATGAATCATATCTGCTTTTTGCAGAAAACGGCAGTAAAGAGAGTATGATGCCCTCCGGTCTGCCCAATGTCATCGTTCTGAATTCCATGTCAAAAATATTCAGAATCCCCGGATTACGTTCCGGATTCATGATTGCACAGGAAGATATTATTGAAACATGCAGGCGCTGTTCGCGCCCATGGAGTGTAAATAGCCTGGCCCAGCTGGCCGTTGTCTATCTGATGCAACATCAGGAAGCGATAAACGCATTTATCGATACAACAGTTGATTTTGTCAAATCCGAAAAAAAATTTGTTAAAAATAAACTTGAACCCATATCCGGATTAACCGTATTTAACAGCGCAACATCTTTTATGCTGCTGAAACTGCCGGAACAGGTTAATGCCGGCACCATCTGCAACAGGCTTGCCGAACAAAAAATACTGATCAGGAACTGCTCAAATTTTGAAGGCCTTTCTGATTTGTACATCCGGATTTCATTAAAAACCCGGGAAATCAATCAAATGGTTGTCGACAGGGTTATATCGATTCTCAGTGACAAATAGAAGTTTGGTGGAGTTCGTTAAAATGTTTTTTTTTCTAAATTGGTATATCCTTCCTGTGGCATTTGCCCTTGATTTAATCATCGGTGATCCACAGTCAAAAATTCATCCCATACGATGGATGGGGAATGCGATCACATATTTCGAGCCCCGTTTCAGAAAACTCAGTACAGGTCTGATTTCATCCGGTTTGTTTTTTGCCGTGTTTCTTATCCTGTCCGTATGGATAATAACGACCAGTGTAATTATCATTGCAGACTCCATCCACCCGTTTATGGGAAATATTATTCAGATTCTGTTGATATATTATGCTGTATCTGCATGCGCCCTCTCAAATGACGCAATGGATGTGGGCAGGTCACTTGAAAAAAATGATCTTGAATCTGCCAGAAAAAAACTTGCCTTTATCGTGGGAAGAGATGTGGAAACACTGGATGAGGAAGGTATTGCCAGGGCTGTTGTGGAAACAGTTGCCGAAAATTTTGTGGACGGCGTGGTATCACCGCTCTTTTATGCTGCCATCGGCGGTGCACCCCTTGCCATGGTGTATAAAATGATCAACACACTGGATTCCATGGTGGGATATAAAAATGAAACATATGAAAAATTCGGAAAAGCAGCTGCACGAATCGATGATGTGGCCAATTATATTCCTGCACGATTGTCAGTACTGGTTGTGGCTCTTGCCACACATATTCTTTTGAGAAATGGTGCACCTGTATTAAGAACGGTTGTAAAAGAGGGTTCACACCACGCCAGCCCCAACGCAGGATATCCTGAGGCGGCATTTGCAGGTGCGCTTGGAGTTAAACTCGGAGGGCCCAGTTATTATCATGGCAATCTTGTTGAGAAGCCGTATATTGGAAATTCTTTTGGCAAAGTGAATGTAAGGCATATCAGAAAAGCATGCAATTTAATGAAACTGTCAGCAATTTTGTGGGTTACATGTTTGTGGTTAGCAGTTATATAGTTCCCGTACACGAATAGCTGTTTTGCCGGATTTCTGCGTCAGATAAAATTTTGTATTCATTCACGGGGGTGTTTAATCAATGTGGTTAATTTAACCCAAGTTCGACAACTGTTTTTTATAAATCCAATAAAAACAAAATGTTAAATGAAATTGCCTGATTTTTTCCTCACTACATTTTATTTAAGCTGTTTTTTTCTTTCTCAGAGGTATTTTGATTTTTACCCTTTTCAATGGCTGCTGTTTTAAGCCTAAAGCCTTGTAAACCATTTGTTGTCTT
>JAUXDD010000017.1 GCA_030618465.1 Desulfobacteraceae bacterium | reverse complement strand
ATGTAACGATTACCGGAGAGCTGATTGCCCCGATAGCGATGGAAAAAGAGCTTCGGTTTGCGATTCGTGAAGGCGGCAGAACTGTCGGCGCCGGGGTTGTTAGTGAAATTATAGAATAGTTCGAGAGATTGATGCCATGATAATGAACACCAAAATCAGGATAAGGCTCAAAGCGTATGATTTTAAGCTTCTTGACCAGTCTGCACTGGATATTGTAGATACGGCCAGAAAAACAGGGGCAAAAATAGTAGGACCCATACCGCTTCCCACAAGGATTAATAAATACTGTGTGTTGCGGTCACCCCATGTTGATAAGAAATCTCGCGAGCAGTTTGAAATGCGGACACACAAACGTCTGGTGGATATTCTTGACCCCACTCAACAAACAGTTGATGCATTAATGAAACTTGATCTTTCTCCGGGTGTGGATGTGGAGATAAAATTGTAGCATAGGGAATTGTAGCAGCTATGAGCAGAGGAATGATAGGTAAAAAACTGGGGATGACCGGGTATTTTTCAAGTGGCGGCAGATATATCCCGGTAACCGTGGTACAGCTTGGTCCATGTGTTGTAACCCAGATCAAAACTACGGTTATTGATGGATACAATGCACTTCAGCTGGGGTATGGCTCAAAAAAGAAGTCACGTGTAACCAAGCCGCTTGCCGGGCATTTCAAGAAGAGTGGTGATAATGCTTTTCAGGCTTTGCGTGAATTTTCTGTTGATAATACAGATGATTATAGTGTGGGACAGACACTGACTCTGGATATGTTTAAAGTCGGAGACCTGGTTGATATTACCGGTTCAATGAAAGGAAGAGGGTTTGCCGGTGTAATTAAGAGGCATGGTTTTCACGGTGGCAAGAAGACTCACGGAAGTCACAGTCACAGAATTCCGGGTTCTATCGGCTGCAGTGCATGGCCGGCAAAAGTTATTAAAGGTAAAAAAATGCCGGGGCATTATGGAAATAGCACTAAAACAGTCAGGAATCTTGAAGTGGTTGATATCAGGGAAGAAGAGAACCTGATACTGATAAAAGGTTCGATTCCTGGATGGAAAACCGGGCTTGTTCAGGTAAAAAAGCCTAAAATTTAGAAGTAGAAATTGCAACAAAAATGAGGAAGACTATGGCTGTCGTAGATGTTCAAAATATAAATGGAGAAAAAATTTCACAGGTTGATCTTGATGACGGCATTTTTAATATAGATGTAAAGAAAAGTGTACTGCACGAGGTTGTCACTATGCAACTTGCGGGCAGGCGTTCAGGAACAGCATCTGTGAAACGTAGATCTGACGTAAGGGGCAGCGGGAGAAAGCTTTTTCGGCAGAAAGGTACCGGCAGGGCACGACGTGGAAATATAAAAGCCCCTCTCCTTCGAGGTGGAGGTGTTACTTTTGGGCCTTCTCCAAAATCCTATGCTTATAAAGTTCCTAAAAAAGTTAGACGACTGGCTCTTAAAATGGCGTTGTCAAGTAAGTTTCAGGGCAATGAAATTGTTGTACTCGATAAATTGGAACTTAAGGAAATAAAAACAAAAAGAGTATATGAAATTATTGAAGGGCTGAAGATAGAAAAACCTTTGATTGTAATCGCTGAAAAAAATGATGAACTTGTACTTTCAGCCAGAAATCTTCCGAATGTAAAGATTCTTAAAAGTGAAGGGCTTAATGTATATGATATATTGAATTGCAGGCGTCTGGTTCTTCTTGAGTCTTCAATAAAGGCAATTGAGGGGAGGCTGTCGGCATGAATCAGCATGATGTAATTCTCAGACCTGTGAACACCGAAAAAACAACAAATCAGAAGGAAATGCACAATCAGGTGACGTTTGAAGTTGACCGTAGAGCAAACCGGATTGAAATCGGAAGAGCAATAGAAAAGGTTTTTAATGTCAAGGTTGCTTCAATTAAGACAATGCAGATCAAGGGAAAAGTAAAACGCAGGGGCAAAACATTAGGAAAACGAAAAGACTGGAAAAAAGCAATTGTAACGTTGAGTCCCGGAGAGCGTATTGACTTTTTTGAGGGTGTATAGATTTGTATGTATCTGATAATTAATTTGGAGGTTGGCAGCACGCAATGGCTAATGTTAAAAAAATAAAACCAACATCACCTGGGCGGCGGTTTCAGGAATATTCGACATTTGAAGAGATTACAAAGAAAACTCCGGAAAAAAGCCTTCTAAAGGCATGTAAAAAATCCGGGGGTCGTAACTCATACGGTCGTATTACCGTAAGACACCGGGGCGGCGGGCACAAACGTCATTATCGAATGATTGATTTTAAACGCAATAAAGAGGGCATTGCTGCAAAGGTAGCGGCTATTGAATATGATCCAAACAGAAGTGCGAGAATAGCGCTGCTTTATTATACAGATGGTGAGAAACGGTATATTCTTGCTCCGGTTAATCTGGCAGTCGGGGATACGGTTATGTCTGGTGCTGATGTAGATATCAAACCGGGCAATACACTGCCTCTGAGAAATATCCCTCTTGGCACCCAGATTCATAATATTGAGTTACGACTGGGCAAGGGTGGACAGATTGTCAGGAGCGCCGGTGGATATGCTAAACTGATGGCAAAAGAGTCTCCTTATGCGCTAATCAAGTTACCATCCAGTGAACTTCGAAAAGTGCTTTTAGACTGCAAAGCAACCATAGGGCGTGTGGGGAATGTGGGGAATGAAGATGTATCCCTGGGAAAAGCCGGACGCAAACGATGGCTTGGAAAGCGTCCAAAAGTCAGGGGCGTTGCAATGAACCCGGTTGATCATCCAATGGGTGGTGGTGAAGGGCGGTCTTCAGGAGGGCGCCATCCATGTTCACCCTGGGGGATTCCCAGTAAAGGTTACAGAACACGTAAAAAAAGTAAATCGAGTAATCGATACATTGTAAAAAGAAGAACCAGTAAATAAGGGACACCTAAGAAATTGCCTGCCATTGAATTGACAGGCCAGATAAAAAAACAGGGGATTGTATGCCACGGTCATTGAAAAAAGGTCCGTATATTGAAGATAAATTGATGAGAAGAGTTTTAATATCGCAGGAGACACGCAGTAACAATGTCATTAAGACATGGTCAAGGCGGTCAACAATTGTTCCTGAGATGGTAGGTATAACTTTGGCTGTTCATAACGGTAGAAAATTTATTCCGGTATTTGTTACTGAAAATATGGTGGGGCATAAACTGGGTGAATTTTCGCCAACTCGTACGTTTTATGGACATGCAGGAGATAGGAGATCCGGGTTGAAGTAGAAAACTGGATGAGGATAATCACGAAAACTTTAGGAGAATGAATGTAATGGAAGCAAAAGCTGTCGCAAAATATTTGCGCATTTCTCCATTCAAGATAAGGAAATTGGTAGGTGCCATAAAGGGAAAACCTGTGGAAACAGGGCTCAATCAGCTTAAATTCATGCCTCAAAAGGGTGCTGGATTAGTTGAGAAGGTTCTTCGATCGGCAATCGCCAATGCAGATCAAAAGGAAGATGTGGATGTTGATAACCTGGTAATAAGCAATATTATTGTCGACCAGGGACCCACATTAAAACGATTCAGGGCCAGAGCCCGTGGCAGAGGTTCCAGAATATTGAAAAGAACCAGTCATATAACGGTTATTTTAGCTGATAAAGCTGCTTAATTATGGAGGATTAGAATCTTGGGTCAGAAAGTAAATCCGATTGGATTAAGATTAGGTATCGTAAAAACTTGGGAATCCCGATGGTATGCCGGGAAAAATTATGCGGATTTTATACTTGAAGATCACAAGATCAGAAAATTTTTAAAAAAGAAGCTATTTCATGCCGGAGTATCCAGGATTGAGATTGAACGGTCATCAAAAAATATTCGGCTCAGAATATTTACAGCCCGCCCTGGAATCGTTATAGGTAAGAAAGGCTCTGAAATTGAAGTGTTGAAAAATGATCTGAAAAAGATTATTCCCAATGAAGTTTTTATTGATATCCAGGAAGTAAGAAAGCCTGAATTGGATGCGCAGCTTGTTGCTGAAAATGTTGCCAATCAGCTGGTGCGAAGGGTTGCCTTTCGCAGGGCAATGAAAAGGGGTGTCTCATCAGCCATGAGATTTGGCGCAAAAGGTGTAAAAATTATATGCGCAGGCCGGTTAGGCGGTGCTGAGATGGCCCGAACAGAATGGTACAGGGAGGGACGGGTCCCGCTCCATACACTCCGGGCGGATATTGATTATGGATTTGTTGAGGCGAAGACCACTTATGGAATTATAGGTGTTAAGGTTTTTATATTCAAAGGTGAAATTTTAAAGAAAGAAGAAGCAAAGCTGGAACAAGCCAGCCAATAGGAGAAAAAGGGCATGCTGAGTCCCAAGAAGGTAAAATATAGAAAACGGCAAAGAGGAAGAATGAAAGGAATGGCACGCCGTGGTTCTGAACTGAGTTTTGGTAAATTTGGACTGCAGGCTGTTGAATGTGGTTCAATAACATCCAAACAGATAGAGGCTGCCCGTATTGCCATGACCCGGCATGTGAAAAGAGGTGGCCGTTTGTGGATCAAGATATTTCCGGACAAGCCTTTTACAAAGAAACCTGCTGAAGTCAGAATGGGTAAAGGTAAAGGGGCTACAGAAGGCTGGGCGGCAACCATACGCCCGGGAAGAATACTATATGAGATGGAAGGTATTCCAAGGGAATTGGCAGTGGAGGCATTCCGTCTTGCTTCACACAAGCTTCCGGTGAAAACCAGATTTATTGAGAGAGGCTGAATATAATGAAGGCGAGTGAAATAAGAGAAATGAGTCTTGAAGAGATGGCTCAGAAGGTTTCAGATCTGAAAGAAGAATATTTTAACCTGCGATTTCAGCATGGAACAGGCCAGTTGGAGAATACTGGTATATTGTCCAGGGTCAGGAACGATATTGCCAGGGTCAAGACTCTGATTAATGAAAATAAAACAGGTAGCCGGAATTAAAGAATAGTTGATGATATGAAAAAAAGAGGAATGAACAGACAGGTCGTCGGTACAGTTGTTAGTGACAAGATGGATAAAACTGTAATTGTTGTTACTGATCGATTGGTTAAGCATCAGACGTATAAAAAATATGTTAAGCGCCGGACAAAATTTGTCGCACATGATGAAAGTAACAGATGCAATGTCGGTGATAAGGTTTTGATTTCAGAGTCAAGGCCGATCAGCAAAAGCAAAAGATGGCGTGTCAGTGATATTGTTAAAAAAGCGGTGTCACTATAATATAAGGATTTTTCAAAATGATTCAGTCAGAAACAAGATTGACGGTTGCAGATAATTCAGGCGCAAAAGAAGTCTACTGCATTAAGGTTCTGGGGGGTTCCAGAAGAAGATATGCCAGTGTAGGCGATAAAATTGTTGTCTCTGTCAAGGAAGCCATTCCGAATGCCAAGGTCAAGAAAGGCGAGGTTTTAAAAGCTGTTGTTGTCAGGACAAAGAAGGAATTAAGAAGACCGGATGGTTCGTTTATAAGATTTGATGACAATTCCGTTGTTTTACTTACCAACACTATGGAGCCCATAGGAACACGTATTTTTGGGCCTGTGGCAAGGGAACTGCGAGCAAAAAAATATATGAAGATAATTTCGCTGGCACCCGAAGTATTATAATTGGTTTCATGGCTCTATGGAGATGTGCATTATGTTAAGAGAAAGATGCAATATAAGAAAAAACGATAAAGTAAAAATAATTGCCGGTAAGGATAAGGGGAAAATCGGCAAAGTACTGAATCCTGTAAGAAAGAAGAACAGGCTGATTGTTGAAAATATCAACATGGTTAAAATTCACTCAAAACCCAGTGCCACAAACAGGCAGGGGGGAATCCTGGAAAGAGAGGCCCCGATCCATATTTCAAACATGATGTTGATGTGTAACAAGTGTTTGACCCCTGTACGTGTTAAATTTCAGGAACTTGAGGATGGGAAAAAAGTACGTGTATGCAGAAAATGCAATGAATCCATTGACGCATAAATAATGATGGATCGGTTGCCGGAGGTATATAATGTCAGATGATATAAAGTCAATTTATGAAAAAGAAGTTGTTCCAAAGCTCATGGAGACGTTTGGCTTTTCAAATATTATGCAGGTTCCAGGATTTGAAAAAATCGTGTTGAATATGGGTATTGGAGAAGCAATTAATAATATCAAATTAATGGATGCCGCTGAAGAAGAGCTAAAAATAATTTCAGGGCAAAAGCCGGTCGTTAAACGAGCAAAAAAGTCCATAGCTGCATTTAAGCTCAGGGAAGGAATGCCTGTGGGATGCATGGTTACGTTGCGCCGGAAACGTATGTATGACTTTTTTAACAAACTGGTAAATATTTCCCTGCCGCGTGTTCGCGATTTTAGAGGGATTTCCGGAAAAGCATTTGATGGTTGTGGAAATTATACCCTGGGAATTAAGGAAGAAATTATTTTTCCTGAGATTGATTACGATAAAATCGATAAAATCAAAGGATTAAATATTACAATAGTCACCACTGCAAAAAATGACAAAGAGGGGAAAGAACTTCTCAGGTTATTAGGAATGCCGTTTAGAAATTAATGCATGTGTTTTGCCGGTTTAATTTTATATTTAACAAAGTGAAGAAATGATTTCCGGCTTGAATTTACAAGGAGGATGATTTGGCTAAAAAAGCTCTTCGGTTGAAAGCAATGAGAAAACCCAAATTCAATGTAAGGGGCTATAACAGATGTCCGATATGTGGCCGGCCAAGGGCATTTATAAGGAAGTTTGGGATTTGCAGGATCTGTTTCAGAACTCTTGCTTCTCACGGCAGGCTTCCGGGTGTAACAAAATCAAGCTGGTAACAAAAATTTTTGTATTGCAACGGAGAAAACAATGTCAATGAGTGACCCAATTGCAGATATGCTGACCCGAATTCGTAATGCCGGTAAGGCGAAATTCGGCAGAGTTGATATACCTGGTTCAAAACTTAAAACACAGATAGCAGAAGTTTTGAAAGATAAAGGGTATATCAAAAATTACAAGTTTATTGAAGATGACAAGCAAGGTATTCTACGAGTTTATCTTAAGTACGGTGAAAACCGTCAGCATGTGATCTTCGGGCTTGAACGTGTAAGTAAACCAAGCAGACGGAGTTATGTAAGGGGAAAAGAGATTAAACCGGTTTTAAATGGTATGGGAATAGCCATTTTATCTACATCCAAAGGGATAATGGCTGATAAAGAAGCCAGAAAAGAAAATCTTGGTGGAGAAGTGCTTTGTAACATATGGTAAAAATATCCCTGGATTTCAAAATCATTAAGGAGTAAATGAATGTCTCGAGTAGGTAAAAAGCCGATTTTAATACCTGATAAAATAAAGGTGACCCTAAAAAACAGGGAAGTTACTGTAAAAGGGGAAAAAGGGACAATTTCAAGGTCTCTGCCTCCTGCTGTTGGAATGAAGGTAGAAGATGGTATAGTGAATGTAACCGTTGACTCTGAAGACCGTAAGTCTTTTGCATTTCAGGGACTTGCCAGATCACTTATTGCAAACATGGTGAAAGGTGTCAGCAAGGGATTTGAACGTCGTCTGGAAATTAACGGTATTGGCTATCGTGCAGAATTAAAAGGCAAGAATATTATTTTTAATATTGGGTATTCCAATCCTGTTGATTTTGAATTGCCTGATGGGATTTCAGCAAAGGTAGATAAAACCAGTATTACTCTTTTTGGAATTGATAATGAATTATTGGGGCGTACAGCAGCATCGATCAGACAGTTACGCCCGCCGGAACCCTATAAGGGAAAAGGCATTAAGTATGCCGAAGAACGTATTCAGAGAAAAGCCGGCAAGACAGGAGCTGCTTAAAAAAACCTGTCTCTTCCGTTATCTGGCAAATGCATGGTATTTGTTTATTCTTAAAGCTAATAGAGGATGTAATAGATGAGTTCGTTAGATAAGAGAAAACAGTCTCGTATGAAAAGGAAAAAGAGAATCCGGAAAAAGATTAACGGGACACCGGAGCGCCCGAGACTGTGTGTTTTCCGTAGCGCAAAACATATTGATACGCAGATTATTGATGACATTAATGGTGAAACGATTGCTTCTGCTTCATCGTACGAAAAAGAAGTAAAAGAGCAGCCTAAATTTGAAGACAAAGTATCTGCGGCAAATTTTATTGGAAAGCGTGTAGCTGAACGGGCGCTGGAAAAAGGGATAAAGAAAGTCGTTTTTGACAGAAATGGTTTTTTATATCACGGACGGATAAAAGCTGTTTCTGATGGAGCACGTGAAGCCGGTTTAGAGTTTTAATAAATTTGAGATAATTAATTAGTAACGAATGGAGGAGGCAGGGCCTTGTTCAAGAAAGACGAGAAGGATAATCAGTTAGTAGACAAGGTTGTACATATCAACCGTGTGGCTAAAGTGGTCAAGGGTGGTAGGCGTTTCAGCTTTAGTGCTATTGTCGTTGTTGGGGATGGAAATGGAAATATCGGACACGGCCTGGGAAAAGCCGGAGAGGTCCCTGAAGCGATTCGAAAGGGTATTGAAAAAGCAAAGAAAAATATGGTCAGGATTTCTCTTGTTGACGGAAGGACAATACCCTATGAAATTATTGGCCGATACGGGGCAGGGCGAGTTCTTTTAAAACCTGCATCCAAGGGGACCGGCGTAATAGCAGGTGGAGCCGTACGTGCTGTACTTGAGGCAGTTGGTGTCCAGGATATCCTTACAAAATGTATGGGGTCTCATAACCCGCATAATGTTGTTAAGGCTACGATATCAGGATTAACAAGCCTTCAGAGTAAAGAGCAGGTCGCTGCACGGCGTGGTATTAATGTTCATGATTTATAAATTCCGTTTACTGGAAAGAAGATAACAAATGCCTGATAAGATAAAAATAAAACTTGTAAAAAGTATGAATGGAAGACCTGAAAAACACCGCAGGGTGTTAAGGGGTATGGGATTGACAAAACTCAACAAGACGGTTGAGTTAGAGGACACACCGTCTGTTCGGGGTATGGCCAATAAAGTATCGCATTTGGTTTCAATAGAGGAGAAAGAATAATGAGGCTTAATGAATTAGCACCGGCAGATGGATCAAAGAAATCCCGAAAGCGTCTCGGACGTGGAGTCGGGTCAGGATCCGGGAAAACGGCCGGTAGAGGAACAAAAGGCTTCAACAGTCGCTCCGGCGGTGGTGTAAGACCTGGATATGAAGGCGGTCAGATGCCGATTCATCGAAGACTTCCCAAACGAGGGTTTACCAATATCTTTAAAAAACGCTATGCCTTAGTCAATCTTCGTGAATTATCTCGTTTCGAAAAAGACAGCATGGTTGACGAGGCTGTACTGGTACGTGAAGGACTTGTTAAGGGCAGACGGGACGGGATAAAGATTCTTGGGCACGGTGAACTGAAACATCCGGTTTCAGTTAAAATAAACAAGATCAGTAAAAGTGCTAAAGAAAAAATAGAAGCTGCAGGTGGAAAAGTTGAGGTAATCTAATATGGCGATGGGTAGCTTTCAGAATATTTTCAAAATTCCTGAATTAAAAAACAAGGTCTTTTTTACGTTTGCACTTCTTGCTGTATATCGTATCGGAGTCCATGTCCCCACACCAGGAATAGATTCTGCTGCACTCGCCCAGATATTTGCCGCTCATAAAGACGGTATGCTTGGTATGTTTAACATGTTTTCAGGCGGCGCACTTGAAAGATTGTCTGTGTTTGCCCTTGGAATTATGCCCTATATCAGCGCTTCAATTATTTTGCAGCTTTTGACCGTTGTGATACCCCACCTGGAGCGCCTGTCAAAAGAAGGTGAGCAGGGGCGCAAAAAAATTACCCAGTATACCCGTTATGGAACGGTTGTGCTAAGTATTATCCAGGGTTTTGGTATCAGTGTCGGCCTTGAACAGATGGGAGCGGTAATAAATCCTGGCTGGGCTTTCCGTATAATGACACTGACAACATTAACGGCAGGAACAGCTTTTATCATGTGGCTTGGTGAGCAGATTACCGAAAGAGGCATCGGAAACGGTATATCACTTATTATTTTTGCAGGAATTGTTGCCCGGCTGCCTATTGCAATTGTAAATACATTCAGACTCATGTCCACAGGTGAGATCAGCATATTTATCGTATTGATTCTTGTTATATTTATGGTCGCTGTTATTGGATTTATCATATTTGTTGAACAGGGGCAAAGACGCATACCGGTTCAATATGCCAAAAGAGTTGTTGGAAGAAAAATGTATGGCGGACAGAGTACGCATCTGCCTTTGAAAATCAATACATCCGGTGTTATTCCGCCGATTTTTGCATCTTCTCTCATGATGTTTCCGGCAACAGCAGCCGGATTTATAAATATTCCATTTATTCAAAATATTGCAGCGTCAATGACTCCAGGTAATTTGTTATATGAAATATTTTATATCGGTTTCATATTCTTTTTTTGTTTCTTCTATACAGCTGTTACATTTAAGCCGGATGAAGTCGCAGAAAATATGAAAAAATACGGGGGGTATATCCCCGGTATTCGCCCGGGTAAATCAACTGCGGATTATATTGATAAAGTTTTGACACGAATAACACTAGGCGGTGCCGTATATGTTTCTGCCGTATGTGTTCTTCCTTCAGTGCTTATTACAAAATTTAATGTGCCTTTTTATTTTGGCGGTACGGCACTGCTTATTGTTGTCGGAGTTGCTATTGATACTATATCTCAAATTGAATCTCATATGCTGAACCGTAATTATGAGGGTTTCCTGAAGAAAGGCATTCGGGGAAGAGGAAGATGATAGTATTTATATGAAAATAAATAAACAGGATGTTCTGATAAAAAGGGATGGGTGAAGCGTAATGGCAAAGGAAGAGCCAATAAAGGTTGAGGGCAAAGTTTTAGAAACATTACCGAATGCAATGTTTAAAGTAGAGCTTGAAAACAAGCACCAGGTACTTGCTCATATTTCCGGGAAGATGCGTATGAATTTTATTAAAATTTTACCTGGAGATACCGTCAGTCTTGAGCTTTCACCTTATGATTTAACACGGGGCAGGATTACTTACAGATCAAAATAGCGTAATGATATATTGTAGAATTATTTGATTTACTTATAAAATAATGAAAGGCCGGGTAAGAACAGCACATTAATTAATAAAAGATTTTAATCACTGTTTAAAACTATCCGGTTCAGGAGTTAAGACGATGAAAGTAAGAGCATCGGTAAGAAAAATTTGTGATAAGTGCAAAATTGTAAAAAGAAAACAAGTTGTTAGAGTAATTTGTGTAAACAAGCGCCACAAACAGAGACAGGGATAGTAAGGAGGGGAAAGCTGTGGCAAGAATTGCAGGTGTAGATTTACCGAAACGTAAAAGAGTTGAGGTTGGGCTTACCTATATTTATGGTGTCGGGCCGAGCACTTCCAAAAAAATTCTGGCAAAGTTAAATATTGATCCAAATATTAAAACCGATGATTTGTCAGAATCGGAAGTCAATAATATTCGTAAGATACTTACCGATAAGCACAAGGTAGAAGGTGAGCTTCGAACAGATATTTCCATGAACATTAAAAGGCTTATGGACCTGGGGTGTTATCGTGGAATTCGCCACAGAAGATCTCTTCCTGTGCATGGCCAGCGGACAAGCACAAACGCACGTACACGTAAAGGCCCAAGAAGAACTGCAGTCAAGAAGAAGAGTGGCCCCAAAAAGTAATTAGAAAAGGAGTTAAATACTTTTACAAATGCCAAAACCAAGCCGTATTAAAAAAAAGAAAGTTAAAAAAAATATTGCAAGTGGTGTTGCACATATTCAATCTACGTTTAACAATACGATTGTTACAATTACAGATGCAGCCGGTAATGTTGTTTCATGGTCAAGCTCAGGTGTTCAGGGTTTTAAAGGTTCCCGGAAAAGTACGCCATTTGCGGCCCAGCTTGTAGCAGAAGATGCCGCTAAAAAAGCAATGGAGCATGGAATGAAAAGTCTTGAAGTGTATGTAAAAGGTCCGGGACCGGGCCGGGAATCCGCGCTTCGGGCATTGCAGGCAACAGGGTTCAATATTGTATCAATAAAAGATGTAACACCTATTCCTCATAACGGTTGCAGACCGCCAAAACGACGAAGGGTTTAACTGTTTATTTTTAAACCTTTTGTTTAGGTTTCAGGGAAATATTCAATGCATCGTTAATGGTGATTTTTTTACGACATTAAAAGTTAAAAGGAGAATGAGTTGTCAAGATATAGAGGATCAGTCTGCCGATTATGCAGGCGCGAAAATATGAAATTGTTTCTTAAAGGCGATCGTTGTTATTCCGACAAGTGCGCGTTTGATCGACGAAGCTACGCTCCGGGGCAGCATGGTCAGCGGCGGGGTAAATATTCTGATTACGGCATACAGCTCCGTGAAAAACAAAAAGTGAAACGAATGTACTGCCTTTCAGAAAAACAGTTTCGCCTGATATTTTCTGTGGCGGATCGTCAGAAAGGAATGACAGGTACAAACCTTCTTGTTCTACTTGAACGTCGACTTGATAATATTGTATACAGGCTGGGTTTTGTTAATTCACGAACCCAGGGACGTCATTTTGTGCGGCATAATCATTTTCTTGTTAATGGAAAGAAAGTTAATATACCGTCGTACGCTGTAAAAGTGGGTGACACGGTTGAAGTTCGTGAGAAAAGCAAGAAAATACAGATTCTGGACGAATCACTTGAAGCCGTTGCAGGGAGAGGCGTTCCCTTATGGCTGGAAATGGAGAAAGAGAATAAAAAAGGCACCATAAAAAATTTTCCGGTTCGTGAGGATATTACCGTTCCTATCCAGGAACAGCTGATTGTTGAACTGTACTCAAAGTAGAAACCGGAATTAGATGAATTGGCCGGATAGAAATAAAACAGAACATCTTCTCAAAGGGAATCTGGAGAGTGACTATGTCATTAAATGAATTAATGTACATGAATTGGCGTGAGATGATCAGCCCCGAAAAAGTTGAATTTGAAACAACTCCACTCTATGGGAAATTCGTTTGCGAACCTCTTGAAAGAGGGTTCGGAATTACCATTGGAAATGCTTTAAGGCGGATTATATTATCATCTCTTCATGGGGCTGCCATTGTTTCTGTAAAATTCGATTCTGTGATGCACGAATTTTCCATAATTGATGGTGTCCTGGAAGATGTGTCCGAATTAATACTTAATTTAAAAGACGTACGATTAAAGGTAGATGATAATGAACCAAAAATGGTTCACATTCGTGCCGAGGGTGAAACCGAAGTCAGGGCATGTGATATAGTCAGTGATGACGGATCTGTAGAGATATTAAATCCTGATCTTCATATTGCAACCCTTACACAGGTCGCAAAGTTGAATATGGATATGATTGTTAAGGTTGGTAAAGGATATTCGCTGGCTGAAGCAAACAAAGATGAGGACGCTCCGGTTGGTACAGTTGCGATTGATTCTGTTTTTTCACCCATAAGACGTGTTAAATATGTTGTGGGTGAA
The DNA here is from genome assembly GCA_030618465.1 of Desulfobacteraceae bacterium. Taxonomy (GTDB): domain Bacteria; phylum Desulfobacterota; class Desulfobacteria; order Desulfobacterales; family SURF-7; genus JAUXDD01. The sequence continues at coordinate 11,155 of JAUXDD010000017.1, read as the reverse complement.
GCTCGGATTGGCCAGAGAATGGATTATGATAAGCTTACCTTTGAAGTCTGGACAGACGGGAGTATTATCCCGGAAGATGCGGTGGCTTTTGCTGGAAAAATATTAAAAGAGCAAATGGATATATTTATTAATTTTGATGAGGAGCTTGAGCCTACTCCTGAAAAAATAACGGGTGATTCCCAGACAGAACAGTTAAATGAAAACTTGTTTAGAAATGTGGAAGAGCTGGAGCTGTCTGTCCGCAGTGCGAATTGTTTGAAAAATGCTGATATTATAAAAATTTATCAGTTGGTGCAAAAAACCGAATCAGAGATGTTGAAAACTAAGAATTTCGGTAGAAAATCATTAAATGAAATTAAAGAGGTCCTAATTGAAATGGATCTTTCTCTTGGAATGAAGATTGAAGGATTTGTACCTCCTGATGAAAACAATGAGAAAGGGGAATAAACGATCCAATGCGACATCGTAAAGCAGGTATAAAGCTTAATAGAACAACGAGTCATAGAAATGCCATGTTCAGAAATATGGTCACATCATTGTTTAAATATGATCGTATCCGTACGACTGATGCCAAGGCAAAAGAGCTGAGACGCTGGGCTGATCGTCTCATTACTCTTGCTAAACGCGGTGATCTTCATGCAAGGCGTCAGGCGCTTTCAATAATGATGGAAAAAGATATTGTTCATAAACTATTTGAAGAGGCGTCAGGCCGGTTTGGTGATACACCCGGCGGATACACAAGAATTACAAAACTTGGAATGCGTCCAGGTGATTCAGCATCTGTTTCCCTGATTGAACTTGTTTCATATGAGGAACCCCAAAAAAAGAAAAAGAAAAAAAAGAAAGATAAAGGCAAGGCATCTACTGAAACAAAGGCGAAACAGAAACAGGTGAAAGAGCCTGAAGTTGATTCTACTGCTGCTGAAACACCGGAAAAGGAAGCGGAGGCAGAAAAAACTGTTTCTGATACAGGGTCAGATACATCGAAAGCGACGGAAGCTGCTGAAGAAGCCATTGAGGAATCTCAGGAATCAGCTGATGTGGAAGATGAAAAATCTGATGAGTCAGAGTCAGACACAGACAAAAAACCGGAAGAAGACAAGTAAATTATATCATTCGGCTTCTTGCCGTTAGCATATAAAAAGGCCATGTTCGTTTTGAACATGGCCTTTTTTTGTTTATCGCTATTTTTATTCATATTTTATTTGTGTCTGATACATAGCAGACACAAATAAATTCCAATGTTCCATTCGATTAAAAAACCACAGTTCCAAGTGGATTATCCTGTATCAGACTGGACTCTTCCGGGACAGAATTACTTTTTCTTTGTTTTTGTTGTTCTCGTAAGTTTTTTTACTTTGTTTTTTTGCCTGTATAGACGTTCATCCGCTTTTTTTAAAAATATATCCGGATCCCTTATAGTTTTATCCTGGGTTGAAGCAATCCCGAAACAGAGTGAAACAGGCAGATCCTTTTCCTCAAAATTAAACGGATTTTTACGTAAATGAGACTGAATCCGTTTCATGAGGTTATCTGCACTTTTAGGTTCGGTTTCCGGAAGTATAATGACAAATTCATCTCCTGCGAAACGTGTGACCACATCTGTTTCCCTGCTCATTTCAGTCAATGTGTCTGCTACGTATTTTAACAGGTTATCACCGCATGAATGTCCGTACTGGTCATTAACCTGTTTAAACCGATTCAGATCTGCAAAAACTACTGAAAGAGGCGCCTGATATCTTTTGGCACGGTTGAATTCTCTTTGAAGTATGGTTTCCATAATTCTTCTGTTAAGAACCCCGGTCAGTGCATCATGAAAAGCAAAAAATTTTAATTTTTCATGTGCGGTTACATTTGACAGGCAGAGGGATACTTTTATGGCAAGCTGTTCAAGAAGGGTTTTATCGATACCGGGATGGAAACGATTTTCTAAAAAATCTCCAAGGTTGAGACTTCCGATTATTTTTCCGTCAAGAGAAAGCGGGGCAACTGCTATAGACTTGATAAAAAATTTATTATTTTTGGGAAAAAGCTTAAAAAAGGAAGTGAGGTCTTTATTTGAAAGAACGGGTTCCATGGTTTTTCCGATGAGTTCCAGAAATAATTTTTCAGTAATCAGGTTTATATTTTTTTTTAATGACTGAGAGATATCAGGAGACTTGATGAAATCCGAGATCTCAGTTTTTTTAATTATGGAAATCCATACAAATGGTATATTAAACTGCTTTTTTATTTCCGAAAGAAGAACTTCAAAAAGGTCATTGAATTCAAGTATGGAAAGAATTTTTGACTCAACAGAATGGAATTTCTTTACGGTTTCTTCATTTTCCTTCAGCCGGTCTACAAGATGCTTTACGTCATAAAAAGTATCCAATGTTTTTTCCTTAGATTAAAATTTATAATTAATCCGTACTGTCAGACGAGAAAATCATTATGGATAAAATGTGCGTGGGAGTCAAGGGGAAAAAATACGACCGACATTGCTTATTGACGAGGTTTTGTATTCAGGGTATGTAAAGAGTCCGGTTTAATTTTATTTGCCTAACCTGTTTGAATTTTCAGAGGTGTGATAATGAATCTGCTGTATTATTATATTTATAAACGAATAGCATTTTTATCCATAGTTTTATTTCTTATTTCTTGTTTTTTCGGGATTGCCCATGCTCAACGTCTCTCAATTAAAGCCGATATCGGTAATATCCGATCCGGCCCGGGGACAAACTATAATGTTATCTGGAAGGTTGAAAGATTTCATCCTTTGTTCGTTATCAAGAAGTCCAATGAATGGTATAAATTTCGCGATTATGAACGTGATGAGGGATGGGTCCACAAATCGCTTGTGGACAGCACAGCATCCGTTATTACAAAATCAGAAAAATGCAATGTTCGGTCCGGCCCAGGGACTGGCAATGATATCGTTTTTACCGTTGAAAAGGGGGTTCCGTTTAAGGTGCTGAAGCGTAAAGGGAAATGGATTCAGGTGCGGCACGCTGACGGAGATATGGGGTGGATTTATGAGTCCTTAGTATGGTGATGTTTCAATGTATCCAGTAAAAATATCTGCTGTTATATATAGAACTGACACGTTTCATATCTGCATTACCACAATACCGTGTATATAAATTTCATTGGGAGAAAAATTTGTTATGAATAATATAAAATTTAATAATGGAAAGACGATAGTGGGGATCGGGTCCGCTCTTGTTGACATTCTTATCAATGAAAATGATTCATACCTGGAAAAAATGAAAAGTGAAAAGGGGGGAATGTATCTTGTTGACAATCAGTTTATTGAAGATGCATTGTCCCGGGTGTCAGGCAAACCCTGCGTAGTCCCGGGAGGTTCTGCCTGTAATACGGTCATAGGTGTTGCAAATCTTGGGGGGGCGGCGCGTTTTGTTGGTAAACGCGGACAGGATGAGCTGGGCAACCTTTTTCAGGAAGATTTAGAAAAAAATAATGTGGAACCTATGCTTTTTTCATCACCCACACCAACAGGAAAGGTACTTTCTGTTATTACCCCGGATGCTCAGCGGACCATGTTCACATATCTTGGGGCCTCTGAAGAGACATCACCGGAAGAGATTACGGGCATTTGCTTTACAGAGACGGCAATTGTTCATATTGAAGGATATCTGCTTTTCAACAGGGATTTGATGCTTTCGGCCTTAAAAGGGGCAAAAAATGCCGGGGCGCTTGTTTCCCTGGATCTGGCCAGTTTTACCGTTGTAGAAGGGGCAAGGGATTTTCTTGAAAAAATTGTCAGTGACTATGTTGATATTCTTGTTGCAAATGAGGATGAGGCCCGTGCCTTTACCGGGCATACTGATGAGGAGAAAGCGATTGATGCCCTTTCCGGGCATGCTGAGATAGCGGTATTAAAAGTTGGAAAGCGGGGGAGTTATATAACCGCTGCCGGAAGTACCATACGAATCAAACCACAGGGGGCCGGTTCAGCCATTGATACTACTGGAGCGGGTGACCTTTGGGCTGCCGGATTTTTATTCGGGATTGTCAATGGTTTTCCACTCGAAAAATGCGGTGAACTTGGTTCTGCATGCGGTTATGAAGTATGCCAGGTTGTGGGAGCCAATATATCGGAAGACGGCTGGCAGAGAATCAGAAAAATGCTCTAAAAAAAAGGAGATATAATATGTCAGGACTAAACAACAGAGTGTCACTTGAAAGAAAAAAAGAGCTGGAAACACCAGATAAGTTTATGGTGTTTTTAAGAACAGCATTTGCAAAGATATTAGAGTATGAACGTCAGATCACTATTGGGTTGGTTGTATTTCTTGTGGGGCTGGTTGCCTATGCGGGAATCAGATACCACACTGATAAAGTTTCAAAAAAGGCGTTTGTTCGTCTTGGTCAGAGTATGAGCATATATACTGCCGCGGCTGCGGCTGAAGGGGCTGTTAAGGGATTTGAACGGGTTGAAAGTGATTTCAAGCTGATTCTTGAAGAATATCCAAAGACAGTTGCCGGAAAGCTCGCACGCATAAACTTTGCCAATATCTGCTATGCTGCCGAACGTTATGATAAAGCGATATCCCTGTATGAAATGTCTCTTAAGGACTATGATGAAAGTCATAATTTCAGGAATTTTGTTTTGAGCGGACTGGGATATTCGTTTGAAGCAAAGAAAAATTACAATGAATCTGCGAAATATTTTGAAATGATCGTTTCCGGAGGGGATGCATTGCTTAAAGAGGAGGCACTGTACAATCTTGGAAGAGTTTATGAACAGATCGGTGAAAAAGAAAAAAGTAAAAATGCTTATAAACAACTGATATCAGAGTATGCTGATTCAATGTACATAGACGTTGCAAAAGAAAGCATTTCGGGATAGCCTGTTAAAATTGTAAAGATGATTAGTGTTAAAACACTCCAATAATTGATATTGATAGAATCGATTATGCATAAAGACAGTATTAAATTTAAAAAACAGCGTGAAGAGATGGTGAAGAACCAGATTGAAGAGCGCGGTATTTCTGATCTAAAAGTTCTGGCGGCCATGCGGAAGGTTCCCCGGCATTTTTTTGTCAGTGAAGCTCTGATGGATCAGGCGTATGGTGATTTTCCCCTTCCCATTGGTGAGCAGCAGACAATTTCTCAACCGTTTATTGTGGCTGAGATGACACAGGCATTGCAGCTTAATGAAGATGATCGTGTGCTGGAGGTCGGTACAGGGTCCGGATATCAGGCAGCAATCCTGGCAAATATCGCTTCCAAAGTATATACAATTGAACGAATTCATTCTCTTTATAAAAAATCCCGCAATCTTTTTGACATGCTCAGGTATCATAACATTGTTATGAAATATACGGACGGTACCACTGGATGGAAAGAGGAAAGTCCCTTTGATGCCATTATTGTTACCGCCGGAGCTCCCGAAATACCAGCTTTTCTTGTGAACCAGCTGGCCGTAGGGGGGCGTATGGTGATACCGGTTGGCGGACGTTACTCACAGGATCTGATAAAAATAATTAGAGACAGTCGGGGTGTACACAAGAGAGAACTTGGTGGTTGCCGGTTTGTGAAGCTTGTGGGAGAGCATGGTTGGAGTGAGTAGTGGGGATGGAACCTTGTAATGGTTATTGATGATTGAGTATTTAAGGTAATATTGATGACGGAATCAAACACTACTGTTGAATCATGGAAAGATGCTTTTTTTGCAAGTCCCGGTCCGAAATCCTTTAAAAAAGCTGCTATTTTATCATTTAAAGGCCTCTGCATGGGGTCTGCAGATATTATTCCCGGTGTTTCAGGGGGGACGATTGCTCTGATAACCGGTATATACAAGGAGTTTTTGCAGGCAATCAAATCCGCAAATATAAAAATGGTGCAAAAGATCCTGAGATTTGATTTTAAAGGCGCCCTTGCTGAACTGCATATACGTTTTCTGATTTCTCTGTTTCTGGGAATTGGTGTTGCCATCATCAGCCTTGCGCGGCTTATGAATTATCTGTTGCACCATCATCCTGAATACACTTGGAGCCTTTTTTTCGGGCTCATTGCCGCATCCATACTGGTTGTCGGGAAAAAAGTGGGGACATGGAACGGCGGGACGGTTATATCGTTTGCTGCTGGTGCCGTTGCTGCATACATTGTCGTGAACCTTGTACCTGTTTCAACACCGGAAGCATTATGGTTTATTTATATTTCCGGCCTGATCGCCATTTGTGCCATGATTCTTCCCGGATTAAGCGGCGCCTTTATACTGCTGATACTGGGAAAATATGAATTTATTACGGGAACATTAAAAAACCCCTTTTTATCAGACAATATCGTCATCATTTTTGTTTTTATCCTTGGATGCCTGACAGGGTTGCTTGGGTTTTCAAGGGTCCTGAATTATCTGCTTCAAAAATATTACAACCTTTCCCTTGCTTTCCTGACAGGTCTTATGGCCGGTTCAATGAAAAAGATCTGGCCGTGGAAGGAAGTTCTGGTGTCAGAAATAATCCGGGGCAAAGAGCATGTTATTACTCATCAGAATATTTTTCCCAGAGAGATCAATACTGAACTTTTTTTTGCGATCATGCTGATTGTAGCAGGTCTGGCTGCTGTGATTTTTCTTGAGCGGATGTCATCTGAAACTAAAGCGTGAACAGTTGGAATCAGATTCCGTATTTTTAACTGAAATTTAAATACTGATTTTCAAGTAATAAATAACCGGAGGAAGTGGAAATATTCTTCACCTTATTGAAAAATGACCGAAGAAACATATACATATGGTGTGAAATGCCGCACATGTCGCATAACATTCCGGGTGCAGCTTTTTGACAGCCACGAGAAAAATCTGTTTCTGGTGGATAAAAAAGACTGGTATTGTGACGCATGCAAAAAAGAGTATTTCAAAAAACAGGCGGCAGAACTTACAAATGCCCATAAGGATATCGGATTTCCTGAACTTGAAGGCACTCAGAAACAGATATCCTGGGCGGGTAAGATCCGGGGGGAGCTGATCAATAAGGTGGATTATCTGAAAAAGAGCCTCACGTTTGAAAATGATGAGAAAAAAGAACTGTCAGAAAAGGCGTTTGATATATTTTTCAAGGAGTGGCAGGTGCAAACAGAGGCAACCTGGTGGATCAATCAACGACGAATGACAGTCAGGGATATTTCAAAAAGGGTTGAAGAACTATCTGAATCAATAATAAATGAATGATACGGTTGCCGGCACAGAAGGCATCATCTATTAGCTGGTTCACATACTCATCCGCTTAAAAATCGGCTCAGGGATATTCCTGATAATGAGCATGATATATTTCCAGAACCATTTGGTATAAATAATATTCCTTTTCTTCTTATATGCCCTGTATATATCTTCGGCAGCTTCATCAGGTTCTGCCATGAGTTTTTCCGGAAGTTCAAGATTCTGAGTCATTTTAGTACGCATAAAGCCCGGCAGGACTGTCATCACATGGATGTTTTTTTTACTGAGCCGATTTCTTAAACCGCCAAGATATAAAGACACAGCGCCTTTAGCAGATCCGTAGATATAGTTGGACTGCCGTCCCCTGTCACCGGCAACCGAACTGATACCGATAATAAATCCTGAACCCCGCTTTTCAAAATCGCCGGCGATGATTTCAAGAATACTGACCGCACCCATATAGTTGGATTCAATAACGGTTTTGGCCTCAGAAAATTTTTCCTGGGCTTTTATCTGGTCGCCCAGGTATCCAAAAGCAAGAATGACACCGTCAGGTTTTGGATCAAGGCGTTCGTAAAAGTCTTTGTGGGAAGAATAATCTACAGCATCGAACGAAACAGCCGTTGCATCAACATCATACCGGGCTTTAATATCCCGTGTTTTTTTTTCCAATAGCGCCATATCGCGGGATGCCAGATAGAGGTCACATTTTTTTTCTTTCGCAAATTTTTTTGAAATCGCATGGGCAACATCCGAGTTTGCCCCCAGAATAAGAAGTTTCATGGTTTATATCTCCAATCGTATTGACTGCAGTGAATTAAATTTATCTTTCATATGTTCCTGTGTTCTGAGACGCTCAAACTCTTTCCACCGTGGATAGCCGTTTATAAAAACATCTCTTTTCATGCGAACATCTTTTGTCAGATACAGTCGGCCGCCATGATCAAGCACGATGGCGTCAAGTATATCTAAAAAAGGGAACAGCCCGGGCTGCATTTTAAAATCAAGGGCAAGCGTGTATCCTTCCATGGGAAATGACAGATAATTATCATTTTCACGTCCGAACAGTTTTAATACGGCAAGAAACGATCCCATACCAGCTGACGCAATTTTTTCAAGGATGGCGCGAAGTCCTTTTAAACTTGCAGCCTTGGGCAGAACCAGTTGATATTGCGTAAAACCGTTTTTGCCGTATATTCGGTTCCACATGTCAATTGCATCTAACGGATAGAAAAACGTGTCAAGAGAAACGATTCTGCCTGATTCATATCCCGGGTTTTTTCGAAAATATAGATGGTTGAAAACAGAAATGGAATACCGGTTGAGGCAGAATCCGGGAAAATTGAAAGGTATGGAGATGGAAGGCTTCACAGCCGGCGGTGCCAGATTCCCTGAATCGGCGTGCTCGCCAACCATCAATACTGACCGTCCGATATTTTCCCCTTTGGCCTGGCAGTCGATCCATGCCACGGAATAGGTGGTTGACTCATATCGTTCAAAAAGGTCAAAAACCACATCCAGATTTTGACAACGCATTATGGTTTCGCGGATATTTGAACTTTTAACCGGCTGGAGTTTTAACGTAACAGTTAAAATAATACCTGTGAGTCCCATTCCTCCGCATGTGGCCCTGAAAAGATCCGGATTGTTTTCACGGTTGCATGCAACGATACTCCCATCCGGGAGCATGATATCAAAGCAGATCACACTTTCACAAAAACATCCTGCTTTATGATGATTTTTACCATGCACGTCACTGGCAACAGCACCGCCTGCAGTAATGAATTTTGTTCCGGGCGTAACAGTTAAAAACCAGCCTCCGGGAAGATAGGTGTTAATAATGTCTGCCAGGGTGACTCCACTTTCGCAGGTGACGACACCCTGTTTGGAATCAAAATCCAGAATTTTGTCTAACCGTCGGGAAAAAACAACACGATGGTTTAGAGCGCTGTCTCCATAGCTGCGACCCATACCGTACGCAATACACGTATCGGTTTTTTTCAAAAAATGATTTAATTGATCGGTTGTTTCAAAAGAAAAACCATCTGCCTGAATGACGGGATAGTTTCCCCAACCTGTAATTTCCATAAACGAGTACCCTAATAGTGATGGATTCGTAAAAAGTACGATTTCCCCACCCCCGGCGGGAGGGGATTAAGGGGAGGGGGATATAATAGACTGGAATTCCATTTTATTCACCCTCACCCCGACCCTCTCCCGTCAAGGGAGAGGGAGATTTTCGACTTTTTAATCAGCCATTGTTTATATTATTTGCGATTCCATCATTGTTAACCGGCATAAATCGTTTTTTCAGTATAATTGCCGTCATTTTTAAAGCTGTTTTAGCCAGAGCGAAGAAATATCCGGAATGTTTGGATTCACCGCCCATTCGCTTCCTATAGGTTATGGGGATTTCTATAATCCGTTGCCGGCACATCAGGACGGCAATCATCATCTCCGGTGCAAATGCAGGACCTGTTGCGCTGAGAAAAGGCCTTATTTTTTTGTAACTGGTTTTCCAGATGGTTCGGTATGTGCACCCCACATCTGTAAATCGCGGCTCCTGGCTCCACCACAACGCCTCCACAATTTTTCCGTATAACACATTTACCCATCTCACAAGTGACCCCATATTGGCACCCTGTTCGATCATCTGCCGTGTGGTTCGTGTACCGATTACCATATCACAATCTTTTGAATATTCCAGGAATTTTGAGATATCTTTTGAGGAAAAGCTCCCGTCTGCTTCGGTAATAATAATAATATCACCCTTTGCGTCATCAAGGCCGCGTTTCAGGGCACAGCCATAGCCCTGGCCTTTTTCCAGAACGACACGGGCCCCGGCTTTTTCAGCAATCTGATGAGTATTGTCTTTTGAGTTATTATTCACCACCAGGACTTCATCAACCGCGTCGTGTGCAGTAAAATCTTCAACTACACCGGCAATAGTCTCCTGTTCATTATATGCCGGAATTACTACGCTGACTTTATACCGGTTGAAATTTTTCTCACGTATCATGTAATTTGCAAGGTTGATATCATCCGTATAGTTTACGTTAACATAGGTGCCCTTGAAAAAGCTCGCGTAAACGTTTTCCTGTTTTGCCATACTGGAAAGAACATCGGTGATTTCAACCTCGTTTCTCAGTTTGGACGGCAGTGTATTTTTTATGTAAGTAAAAACCTTTTTGTTAAGGAGATATGTGCCCACTCCCATCAGGTTGGTAGCCGGTTCTTCAGGCTTTTCAACCAGGGAAAAAACTCGTTTTTCTTTGATTTCTCCGGTATAGTTTTTGGAAATCCTGGCTTTATTTGCCTCTTCTTTGAATAATAAAACAGCATCCGCATCTTTTTTTTCAAATTCCAGTAACTGTGAGTGATCCGAATCAATATACAATTCATCTCCGAGCATTACCAGAAATCTGCTGTCACCCACATGATTTTCAACAGTTAACAAGGCGTCTCCGATTCCTTTTTGCTCTTTCTGTTCAACAAACGTCAATTGAATATCAACAGGGTTCCTGTCAAAATAATCCACAATCTGATCCCCAAGATATCCGATGACAATAATGATATGCTTAATATTCAGTTGATCCTGCATGATTCTGATAATTCGTTCGATCAGTGGTTTGCCGGCAATTTCAAGCAGGGCTTTAGGTTTATATTTTGTGGCGGGATAGGCACGCATGCCTTTCCCGGCAGCAAGGATTACACCTGTCAGGCCAGATTCCTGTTTCATGGTTTTCCCCCTGGGTTTGCTAAATATTAACCGTACTCTATTTCAAAATTTGATAGATTTCAAGATGAAATCAGGTCCGGTTTTGCATTCTGAAGTTGCAGTTTCGCATCTAAAAAATTTTTATGATTCCATCAATAGCTAATCTGGCGTATTCATTCACGGGGGTACGTAATTAATGTCGTTAACTTAAGGATTGCTATCAATCATAAAATCCCCCTCGATCCCCCTTTTCAAAAGGGGAAAGTTTTGCTCCC
>JAUXDD010000169.1 GCA_030618465.1 Desulfobacteraceae bacterium | reverse complement strand
AGTTAACGACATGAAGAGGTACCCCCGTGAATAAATACCAGGTCTGGTTGCAGCAAATGTTCTGTTCAGAAGGCAAAGCCGGCTGAACTCTGACCTTGCCCTGAGGGCAAGGGTTTCTGTGATAGACTAAAACACAAGGAACTTATTTGATAACTAAAATTTTTTTCTTTACCATGAAGTTCATGAAGAGTAGAGAACAAACTTCTTCATGTCCTTCAAGGTCTTCATGGTATTTTCCTGTTTTGAAACTTTGGTATGAGCTTAAAAAAATATACTACCAGGTGACAGAGAGAAGACAAATGACCGAATTTGAGTATAATCATGTGAATTCATGGTATCTATTTGCAAGAATAAAAACACCCTGGCTGTATATTTTCCACCTCTTGACCAAATGCCATCGTTCATGGTATGCATTCTGTTAAAGGAATAACCATGAGTGAATCAGCAAAAATCATCATTGACGGCAAAACATATGAGTTCCCGGTCATTACCGGTTCCGAAGGTGAAAAAGGCATCGATATTTCCGAACTTCGGAAACAAACCGGATATATTACACTTGATCCGGGTTACGGTAATACCGGATGTTGTAAGAGTTCCATCACTTTTGTTGACGGTGAAAAAGGCATCCTCAGATATCGGGGGATTCCAATTGAACAGCTTGCAGAGCATTCAACATTTGTTGAGACAGCCTATATTTTAATTCACGGCAGCCTGCCCAATGAAAAAGAACTGACGAATATCAGGGTGATGCTGAACGACAACTCCCTTATTCATGAGGACATGCAGATTTTCTTCCAGAACTTTCCAAGGTCATCAAGTCCCATGGGGATTTTGTCGGCAATGGTCAATACCCTGAGAAGTTTTTATCCTGAACTGATGGACTCAGAAGAAGATATTGAGTTGACCTTTCTTCGCCTTTTGTCCAAAGCCCGCACAATGGCGGCCATGTCCTATAAAATTTCAAAGGGGCATAAAGTCGTTTACCCGCGTCCGGATTACACGTATTGCGCGAACTTTCTGAATATGATGTTTGACAGCCCTGTAAAACCTTACATTATTGATGAAGACCTGGTTGAAGCGTTAAACACATTCTGGATACTTCATGCCGACCATGAACAGAACTGTTCCACTGCGGCAGTAAAGGTTGTGGGAAGCGGAAAGGTAAATATCTATGCTTCAATTTCCGCTGGTATCGCGGCACTCTGGGGACAGCTGCACGGCGGTGCGAACCAGGCCGTAATCATGATGCTTTCTGATATCCTGAAAAACGGCGGTTCTGTCGACCAGGTTATTTCCAGGGCAAAAGACAGGAATGACGCATTCAGGCTGATGGGATTCGGGCACAGGGTTTACAAAACATATGACCCCAGAGCCAAAATCATGAAATCAACCTGTGACAGACTTCTTTCAAAATTTAATATTGATGACCCACTGGTTGATATTGCAAAAAAGCTGGAGGAAGTGGCCTTGAAAGACGCCTATTTTATTGACCACAATCTTTACCCGAATATTGATTTTTACAGTGGCATCGTACTCAGAGTCCTTGGAATACCCACCAACATGTTTACTGTCATGTTTGCGATCGGCCGCCTGCCCGGCTGGATTGCGCAGTGGAAGGAAAGCATTGATGATCCGGACTGGAAAATCAGCCGGCCCCGCCAGATATACACAGGCCCGAATGAAAACAACTACATTCCGATTCTTAAAAGGAAATAATCCATAGCATTTGCAATCCAACATCAATGCCATAAACTTAACAAAGTGGGAAATACTTGCTGCATTTTTTGACCATGAAGATCATGAAGGACATGAAGAAAAAAATAAATTTCATGATCTTCAAGCCCTTTATGGTGTTTAATAATTCGCTCAAGTTAATGACATTGGGTGCAACATGACGGATGCCCCCAGACACATAGAAGTTGCCATACCACTTCCGGTATTTCATACATATACTTACAAAATCCAAAAAAACCGGTTAACATTTGCTTTTGCCGGCAAAAGAGTGCTTGTGCCGTTCGGCAGGCGGCGTGTTACCGGATATATTCTCGGCGAGAGTGACGCTACGGATTATCCGAACATAAAAAATATCCTTGATATTCCTGATGAACGCCCCCTTTTTCCCCCGTCAATGGTGCCTTTTTTCAGATGGATCGCCGACTATTATATGCATCCCATAGGAGAGGTCATTAAAGGCGCGCTCCCGGGCAATTTAAACCAGGTTGATCAGGTTATATTCAATAAAGCCGATAAGGGGGAAAAAGACATTGTTGAAGCGTCTTTGTCCCCATTGCAAAAAGATATTCTAAACGTATTGGAATCCGGTCCGGGTACATTAAAAAAACTTTGCCGAACGCTTGAAAAAAAGATACCGGTCTCACTGATGTATACCATGGAAAAAAAAGGATGGATTAACAAAAACCGTGTACTCACAGGCGGAACAGCAAAACCGGTTATGGAGGCATATGTGTCTTTAATCCGGTCCGATATTCCCAGGGACAGATTTTTTCACCACCGAAAAAAAATTATTGATGTGCTTGCTTTGAGGGGCACAACCGCAACCAGTGAGTTAAAGCTCATGGTTCCGGATGCTGTCGGATATATTCACTATCTGAAAGAAAAAGGGTATATTTCCGTTTCAAAAAAAAGGGTGTATCGAGATCCCCTTGGCAGCCCCATTGAGCCGGATACGCCCCCGGTGCTTACCAATGAGCAGCAACATGTTGTAACAGAAATTATCAGTTCCATGGGTAAAGGGTTTTCCGCTTTTCTTCTGGCAGGGGTGACCGGAAGCGGAAAAACGGAAGTGTACCTCCGGGTGACTGCGGAAGCCGTAAATAAAGGATTCACAGTTCTGGTACTGGTTCCCGAAATTGCCCTCATATCCCAGACCGAGAGACGTTTCAGGGCGCGTTTCGGTGAGTGTATTGCCGTTCTGCACAGCAACCTCTCCTCCGGTGAACGCTATGACCAGTGGACGCGCATTGAGCAAAAAAAAGTACGGATTGTCATAGGAGCCAGATCGGCAATTTTCGCACCCGTTGAAAATATCGGTATTATTATTGTGGATGAAGAGCATGATGCATCTTACAAGCAGGAGGGTGGACTCCGCTATAATGCCAGGGATATTGCGGTTGTCAGGGCAAAACTGGATAATACGATTGCACTCCTTGGTTCTGCGACCCCCTCAATCCAGTCGTCCTATAATGTATCGGTCAACAAATTTGTTGAACTGAAATTAAAAAACCGTGTTAATAAACGGCCCCTTCCGGAAATAACCGTGATTGATCTGGGGAAGCATAGGGATAAGCGGGGTATCCGGCGTTTTTTTTCACCTGAACTTTATCAGGCCATGAAAGAGACACTGGATCGTGGAGAGCAGGTCCTTCTTTTTTTAAATCGCCGCGGGTTTGCCGGCTTCCCGGTATGTACGGCATGCGGGGAAACCCTCAAATGTAAAAACTGCGACATCTCCCTTACCCTGCATAAAAATGCAAATGCTTACAAATGCCACTTTTGCGGATTCTCCATGGCATCTGTATCCACATGCAGATCCTGCGGATCATCTTCAATAAAAAATCTTGGGCTGGGTACGGAAAAGGTTGAGGAGGCATTAAAAAAACTGTTTCCGGATACAATAACGGCGAGGCTTGACCGCGATACAACCACACGAAAAGGCTCTGTATTAAAAATATTAAAAAATTTAAAAAACAATTCAACCGATATTCTTGTGGGTACCCAGATGGTGACAAAAGGACATGATTTCCCCAATATCACGCTGGTTGGAATTATCTGTGCCGATCTTTCCCTGAATTTTCCTGATTTTCGGGCCTGTGAGAGGACGTTTCAACTGCTTGCCCAGGTGGCAGGCCGGGCCGGTCGGGGATCTGTTCCCGGAAGAGTGATTATGCAGACCTATAATCCGAATCATTACAGCATACTGGCTGCAAAAGAGCATGATTATTCTGCATTTTTTAATAAAGAGATCAATTTCAGAAAAGCCTTGAATTATCCCCCGTTTTCAAGAATGATTCAATTAAAAATTTCCGGAAAGGACAAAACCCAGACAAAAAACCACGCCCACATTATCGGAAAAATATGTGGCAGGCTCTTGAAGCGCCATACCCATTTTTCTAAATCCATCGATATTCTTGGACCGATTGAAGCACCATTATTAAAAATTGCAAACCACTACAGATGGCAGATTCTTTTAAAAGGTAAGGATACGGTCAGACTGCATGAGTTTGTTCACCAGCTTATATTCAAAAACATGCCAAAAAAAAACCAATCCGGTAATGTCAGGGTTGTGGTGGATGTTGATCCCTTTTTTATGATGTAATCAACTAATTGATATTGTATTTTTTTATTTTATAATTAATTGCCCTTCTGCTGATACCAAGCAGCTCGGCCGCACCTTTCTGTACTCCGCCGGATTCTTTTAATGCACGGATAATGGTCTGCCGTTCACTTTCTTCCAGGGAAAAGGGATTGTCCCCGGAGGACTCACTTAATATGAGACGTTCCTCAGGCAGTCCTATCAGGTAGAGGTCACTGGGATAAAGCACTCTGCCCCTGCATAATACAATTCCGGCTTCCAAAGCATTTTTTAATTCCCTCACATTACCGGGCCAGGGATATTCACATAGCCATTCTGTTGTTTCATCGGGCAGGGTCACCATTGGTAACTTGTTGCTTTTACAAAATGTTTCAACAAAATGCTGTGCGAGAACCGGAATATCCTTCTTTCTTTCCCGGAGCAGGGGAATCGTCAACGTAACAACCCGAAGCCGGTAATATAAATCCTCACGAAAACGTCCGGATTTCATATCTTTTATAAGGTCAGTATTGGTTGCGGCAATGATCCGGCAATCAACAGGGATTTCCTTTATATCTCCTATCCTCCTGATTTTTCGGTCTTCGAGAAATCGGAGAAGCCTGACCTGCATTTCCTGAGAAATATTGCCCACTTCATCTAAAAAAAGCGTCCCCTTGTCTGCAGCCTCAATAAGTCCTTTTTTATCACGTATGGCATGCGTAAACGCCCCTTTTACATGCCCGAACAATTCACTTTCCAGGAGACCCGATGGCGTCGAACCACAATCAACCACAATAAAAGGCTCATTTTTACGGGGCCCTGACTGATAAATCTCACGGGCAACATGCTCCTTTCCAACACCACTGTCCCCCAGAATCAATACATTTACGTTGCTTTTGGCTACCTTTTCAATAAGCCCGTAAAGTTTTTTCATTGAAGTGCTTTTACCTTTGCTGAACACAGGTCTCACAGGGGTGTCGATTTCTTCAACCGCCCCGGGGACCCGGGCCAGGATATCATTGATCTTTTTAATCAATTCGTGTCCGTCAAAAGGCTTGGTCAGGTAGTCTACCGCACCTGACTTTACAGCTTTCACAGCATCAGAGATGGTTCCATAAGCTGTCAAAAAAATCACAGGCAAATCCGGATAGTCCACCCTGACCGCTGCAAAGAGATCCATGCCCCCCATGCCGGGCATCTTCATGTCAGAGATCATCAGATCCACATTCTGTACTTTAAGAATCTTAAGCGCGTCTTTGGCACCCACAGACTTTAACACTTGAAACCCTGCTGAAAACAGCCTGGCTTCCAGAACTTCCAGAACACTCAGATCGTCATCGACAATTAATAAGGTCTTCATGATTCCTCACTTGCTATAGGCAATCTAAAAAAAAACGTACTCCCCCGCCCGATTTTGCTGCTGACCCATACCGTTCCCGCGTGGGCTTCGAGAATCTTCTTTGAAATATTCAGTCCCAGCCCAACACCATCCGCATGTTCTCTGTCTCCAACTGCCTGGTAATACTTACTAAAAATCAGACCCTGTTCCTCCTCCGGAATTCCGGGACCGGTATCTGATACTGAAAAAACAAGGCTTTTGCTTTCCATGTCCGGTTCGATCTGAATGGATATCCGGCTTCCATGATCAGAAAATTTTAAGGCATTATCCAGAAGATTATGAAACACCTGCTGTAAATGTTTGGGATCTCCCATAAAGCTGGGGATATCAGGAGGAATATGTGTTTCGATACTGATGTTTTTGGCTTCGGCAGCATGCTTCAGGTTGTTGACACAGGTAGAAATAAAAAGCGCAGTATCAACCGATTGTCTTTGAATCACCAGCGCGCCGGATTCCAGCCGTGAAACCTGCATGAGATGATTTAACAGGTCACAGATACGGCCGATTTCCTTGCTTGCAATTTCAAGAAATTTCTTCTGACGTTCATTAATTGTTCCCATCACCTCTTCCACCGTCAGATTCACGGATTCACGAATGGAGGTCAAGGGTGTCCGGATCTCATGACTCAGCATGGAAATAAAGTCAGAACGCATCCGTTCCTCTTTCTTTAACTGTATGGCCATTTCATTGAAGGCGACAGCCAGTTCACCGAATTCATCATTGGAAATAACCGGAACCGGCGCATCCGACTTATTATTGGGAATCGATCGTATGCCCTTAAGGAGTTCTTTCAGGGGGCGTACCATGGAATAGGATAAGAACAGGAGACCAATCAGCCCAACCAGACTTGAAATACCCAGCCCGATCAGACCATTCCTGGCTGACAGCCGGCCCCTTTGATTCAGCTCCCTGGTAGCGGCCTCAACCTCCTGCTCGTTTTCAGCCCGAATCGTTGAAATTTTTTGAATCCATTCGTTAATCACTTTTTCAGGAATCCATACTGCTTCATGGGCAACCCCGGTTTTTAAATCTCTCAGCTTATCAGGCAACCCCCTGTAATCCTTATACAGTTCGTTCCACAAAGGGGAAACTGTGTTTCCTTCTGATTCCATCTGGAAAATTTTATTAAAATTACCTTCATACTCTTTTTGGGCGGAAATAAAATAATTTACATAATCATCTTTTTTTAACA
>JAUXDD010000038.1 GCA_030618465.1 Desulfobacteraceae bacterium | reverse complement strand
AAATGTAGGGTGGGTGATTTTACTTTTACGTAACGTGTCTGATTGAAACAAGGCGGTTTGCATAACATCGTATTTCGTTTATTGGTACATAACCCACCATAATGGTCAAAAAAGTGTATGACCATTATGGTGGGTTTCACATATCACCGGAATCGTTATTTAAAAGCTGGTTGACGAAAACACAAGGCATCACATTTAACAAAGGATGGTTTCACCCACCCTACAAAAATAACATTTATGGACGCATTGCGTGTTCGGCATAGTAGTTATCCCGACGAGACAATCATTGCGTACACATAAACCTCACCGCAGAACGAACAAGGTACACATAATGCCCATACCTGATATATCCATATCATACATCAACAACCTTTATTTAGCCGCTTATTCCATTGGGCTTAAAGGCTTTATTCAGCGATATGTCCATGACAGCCTCATACCCGGTAATTTCGGCAATCACATTGTTTGCAGGATCAAGAAACGTAATGTTCCCCTTCATTTTATGATCGGTGAGCTCATTGACTTCAAGAATTGCGGTAATTGTTTCAGGCGGAAATTCCTTGCAGTATTGACGATAGCTTTCACTGTAACTTGGCAGGGATACCACACCTGTCTGTTCGTAACACCATAATGAAGCTATCTGGAATGCGGAATCAAGGATCAGCGGGTCACTGATCCACCGGCTTCTTAAGGGATTTGTCATCCACTTTTTCGGCAGGGGCGCGGCAGTAAGAACCGCTTTCATGCCTTTTTCAGAAATCCCCTTGATTTCCTTTAATCCCCTGAGTTTCGAACCATGAAAAAGAATTTTATTGTATACGTCATCAATACTTCTTGTATAAGGTTTAAAACCGTTATTACCGGAATCATTATATACAGGCGGGGGATTCAACTTGCTTGACAGGATTGCCCTGGCCCTTGAATGAATCAGTTCTTTTCCGTCTTTAACACCGTTTCTGATTTCCACATCCACTTCAAATACGGGGCCGTTTTTCCTGGCTTTTCCTGCCATCAAACGGATTATTTTTTTTTCATCATCCAGTTTGATACCGGAAAGCAGGCGCATATCGTCGATTCCATGAAAATAGAGCCCCGGGTTCCCATGCAATGCGCTGTGACCAAACCATTCGGTCATGAGTGCAAAGGGTACAACCGGTTGTCCGGCCAGCTTATGGGATTCAAGGACAGGATAGGAAAGAATGTCTATTTCCCGTTTGAAGGTCAGGACGAGGTCGGTTGGTTTTTTAATAGATGTTTTTCCCCTGTCTGAAGTTTTGATGGATTTTTTTTCATCGACTTTCTTTGTGACTATCTGTGCACCCACAACAACCTCAACCGGTTCGGCAGGATCGCCCGTCATCTCGGAAATCATACATGCTGCGCCGGCTTCCACAGGAATCAGTTCAATATTATTTTTTGTAAATTCTTTTTTTAATGCAGAAGAGACCATACCGCCGTCCCATGGCCCCCAGTTAATGGACACAACCCGACAGTCCGGCCTCTGTGTGGCCTGCTTCCGGGCCATTTTATTGAGAACTTCGTTGGCCATGGCATAATCCACCTGGCCTTTGTTTCCATGCCGTGCCGCAACAGATGAAAACAGGACAATATGGCTGAGGTTGTCCTGAGCGGTTGCTTCCAGCAGTGATTTCAAACCATTCACTTTTGTATCAAAAACAGTTTCAAACTGCTCGGGTGTCTTGTCAATTATCAGGCGGTCATGGAGAACACCGGCACCATGAATAAACGCTTTGACGGGGCCGTGATTACTTCTGACTTCATCAAGAATGGCTGCTGTTTTCTCCGAATCACGCACATCTACTGAATAGTACAGCACCGTTGAACCGGCTGTTTTCATTTTTTTAAGGTTTTGGGTTATTTCCCGGTTTGCCGTGTATCTCCTGTAGGATTGTTCAAGTTCCACAGGGGCTACATTTTTTCCGGAAAATTCATTTTCCAGGATAATTTTTTTCATTAATGCGGCATCGTCAATTCCCTCAAGCCATGAAGGCTCAGGAGAGGGAAGGGGAGAGCGCCCCAGGAGAACGATAATGGGGGATGCCTCCCGGGTAAGTGCGCAGGCACAGGCGGCAGTCACTCCTCTTGCACCGCCGGTAACTACAACAACATCATTTTTATCCAGAGTGAGGCTGCCTTCGGGAAAGGTTGATTCAGTCAACTGAGTTTCATACCGTGATTTTGAGTCAAGACCCACTTCAATGGATCCGGATGAGGCAGGGGTTAATAATTCAGAAACAACGGACTTTGCAATCCGTTTATTATCATTCCATTTAGGTGAAACATCGATTGCCCGGCAGTGGACATTTTCCCACTCAATGGACGCTGTTTTAGCCAGACCGGCAAGTCCGCCCTGCAAGGGGTTTGAGATAATTTTATTTTTAAATCCAAAACAGCCGTCAAGTCTTGTAATTGTGGCAAACAGGGCGCCACCTTTTTTTGCGGAATCGAGAAGATCACTGGCACTTTTTTGGGCAATGCCAAACGCTTTTTTCAATCTTTCTTCTTCCTCAGAGTCCCAATCGTAACTTTTGTTTTTCCCATCCTGTTTCAGGTTGGAGACAATAACGAGGCCGCCGGCAGTATCGAGTTTATTATCTCTGTTTAAAGAAATAAGCGATGAACGGATATTTCGTAACTGGAATTCTTTTACAATATCCGGACCCAGTCCGGTATTATCGTTGGCAACGTATACAATCCTGCTGTCCGGAATAATCAGCTGTTTCTCTTTTTTTAACGATTTTTTAACCGGTAAAATGATGTTTCGCACAACATCCGTAGTCGTTGTTTCAGCTTTATTTTCATGTTCCTGTTTATCCGGGATAGTAATGACTGTCTCCGGAATGGGTTTTTCCGAAACCGTATCAACATCAGTAGATGAACCGGCAAGATAGGTGCAGATTTTCCCCAGTGTATTAAGTTCGCCCATAATTTCCGGGGACACAGCCGGAAGGCCCGGCAGTTTTTCTTCAAGTGTGGAAAGGATTTCAACCCGTTTGATGGAATCAATGCCCAGATCCGACTCAATGTCCATATCCGCATTGAGCATTTCCACGGGGTAGCCGGTCAGCTGACTTACTACTTCAAGCAGAACCGTTTCGATCTCATCCTGGCCATGACCCGAACCGGGTGTAAGATGAGAAACGTCGGATGAATCGGATGAAACGGAATCATCTGCCAGGTAGTTGCATATCTGTCCCAGTGTATTGAGTTCGCCCATAATTTCCGGGGACACAGCCGGAAGATCCGGCAATTTTTCTTCAAGTGTGGAAAGGATTTCAACCCGTTTGATGGAATCAATGCCCAGATCCGATTCAATGTCCATATCCGCATTGAGCATTTCCACCGGGTAGCCGGTCAATTCACCCACAACTTCAAGCAGGATAGATTCAATTTCTTTATTTGAAACAGTATGCACGGTCGCAGGATGACTGGCGGATTCGCTGGTAACCGTATTTGTATCAATGGGAGACTGCATTACAGGCTCCCTGGATAGGGTTGTATTCGGATCTATTTGAGGTGCTTCGGGTTGACGTGTTTCATGACCTGCATCAGATAGTTGAGTATTATAATTAATATGTTCAAGCGACCTGACGCCCATTGCCGCTTCAGTCATATGCTGGGTTTTTTCCAGCATCATCTGCAGGGTTCGGCCGGCTTCAGTCTGGGCTTCAAGGAATTTTTTATGTGCTTCCGCGGTTTGTGTCTGGAGTACCTGCATGGATTTCAGACTTTCCCGGACCACTTTCAGCGCATCCGACACAATGTCGGATTCTTTTGATGTATATGTATCCATGGGTTTATTCATGATTTTCTCTTTACTTATCATTATTTGATCGGATCTTTCCTGTTTCTCATTTTTTTCCGGATATGATGTCTGTTCAAATTCAGGCCGGGGCGAATAATTGGCACCGGAAACAGGAATGCTCATCTTCTGCTTTTTGGGTTCCCGGGCAGGATCTTCCCAGTTTTCAAGGTTTACATCATAGCCCAGTGATGCAAGCCGGCAAAGCAAATGGGCGAGATCGGCAACACCCGATCGTCGACCGGATGAACCGTCACTTGAAACAGCAAAAGAATCACGCCCCTTTAATATGGATGTTACAAGACCGGTGAGAATGGATTTGGGGCCCACTTCAACAAAGGTTCGAACACCTTCTTTGTATAGATTTTCAATTTGACTCACAAAATCAACGGGGTGCAGCAGTTGATGTCCAAGCAGTTCTTTCACTTTTACCGGATCATCCGGATAAACGGTGCCTGTTGTATTGGAATAAACAGGGGTTTCAGAAGGATTAATTTTAGCTTTTTTTACAGTCTTCATAAAAGGCTCTGCCGCATCTTTTACAAGCCTGCTGTGAAACGCGGCTGATACCGGCAGATGGATGGTTCTGAAGCCCTTTTCCTTACAGCATTTTTCAGCTTTAAGGATTTCATCTTCAGGCCCGGACAATACGCCCTGTTCATAACTGTTCCTGTTTGCCAGAACAATATCAAGGCTGTTTTTCTTTATGAGCAGTTCCAGTTCATCAAGGGGGGCCTTTACAGCCAGCATGGTTCCGGTATTTCCCCCTGTTTTTGCCATAAACCGGCCGCGGGCGGAAGAAAGGGATAAAAAGGTCTCTTCTTCTATCCACCCTGCACTGCACAGGGCTGTCAGCTCGCCAAAACTGTGACCGCAAACGGCATCCGGCTGTAAGTCAAAACGTTCCAGGATTTTGAGCATGAACAGACTCACAGTGCCGATTGCCGGCTGGGCAATATCAGTATTTCGCAATGCGTCTTCATCAATGCTTCTTTTGGGTGTTTGTGGGTAGATATAGTCTGTTAAACGTTTAAACGACGCACTATTATCATTATGTTCATTAAATATATCATTTGCATATTCCAGGATAATGCCGGCTTCAGGAAAACGGCAGGCAAGATCGTTTCCCATAAATGCGTACTGGCTTCCCTGGCCGGGAAATATAAAAGCCAGTTTGCCCGGTTTTTGGGATTTAGAAAAATATATATGAGAATGGTCGTCCAATGTTTTATAGTTGCTTGCAACCATTGCGCTTATGGCAATGTTAATTAAATTTGAGACACTATCCATTTTACCGGATACAATAAGCAGCCTGAAGGTGTCCTTTTGCGAAAATTCCTTTCGTGTTTTTGACGTATAATATGAAATCCCATTCCGGGAAGTGTCATTTCGTATTGAATCTTTGAAGTCATTGAGCTTGTCAATAAGACCTTTCCTGTCCGGAGCAGAAAATGCTGTAATATCAACTGTACCATCCCAGGAAATCTCATGTTTTTGGCTTTCATATTCTTCCAGTACCACATGAAAATTACTTCCGCCAAATCCAAATGCACTGACTCCGCACCGTCTGGGATGATTGCTCTTTTTTATCCAGGGTTTTGTTTTTGTGTTCAGATAAAAGGGGCTTTCAGTGATGTTGAGTTTCGGGTCGGGTTTATCTGCTTTTAATGTGGGCGGAATTACTTTGTGATGCAGTGCAAGGGCGCCTTTGATCAGACCGGCGGCACCGGCAGCGGCTTTTGTATGACCGATCATGGATTTAACAGAACCCAGCGCGCATTTGTTTCCATTTTTTACAGATTCGCTGAAAACATTTTTCAGGGCTGAGAATTCTACCGCATCCCCCACCCGTGTACCGGTTCCGTGGGCTTCAATAAGTTCAACCGTATCCGTGGAAATTCCGGCATCCCTGTATGCCATGCGAAGGGCTTTTGCCTGACCGTTTTCATCCGGTGCATAGATGCTGCCGGATTTTCCGTCACTGGACGAGCCAATGCCTTTTATCAATGCGTAAATTCGATCCCCGTCTATCAGGGCATCCTGCAAACGTTTTAAAACAATCAGTCCCAGCCCTTCGCCCAGGACCGTTCCGTCAGCATCTTCTGAAAACGGTCGTGCATCGCCGGTATGGGACAGAACCGATGTCTTGGCAAAACACATATGCATGAAAATATCGTTTAATGCATCAACACCGCCGGTAATGGCCATATTGCACCGGCCTGCCAAAAGTTCCAGGACACTCAGGTTGATGGCACTCAAAGAACTTGCACAAGCCGCATCGGTCACCGTATTTGTCCCGCTGAGGTTTAATCGATTGCTGATTCGTCCGGCCACAACATTTCCCAGCAGTCCTGGAAACGAGTTTTCCTGCCAGGGCACATAGGATTGGGATATTTTTCGGATGACTTCGTTGGTTTTTTCCGAGGAAATACCTGAACTTTCAAGGGCTTTTCGCCAGAAGGGATGCCCCAGCCGTGCCCCAAGGGGAATGACAAGTTCCTGTGTGCCGGTAACACCCAGAATTACGCTTGTTTTTTCCCTGTCAAAGGGTTTGCCGCTTCCATATCCGGCATCTTGAAGGGCCATTTTAGCCGCGATCAGGCCCAGAAGCTGGGATGTGTCGGTTGCTTCAATTAAATTTGGTGGAATACTGAATTCAGAGGGGTCATAGGATACAGGGGAGAGAAATCCGCCACGCTTGCAGTATGTATGGTCCGGTTTTTTAGGGTCGTCGTTGAAATAGTCAGCCGCAGACCAGTGGGTATCCGGCACATCTGTTATCCCATCTTCACCATTGGCCAGCAGTCCCCAGTATTCTTTTAAATCGGCAGCTTTGGGAAACATGCATCCGATACCGATGATTGCAATGGGTGCAATTTGTCTATGATTCGTGTTCAAATAAAAACCTCATTATTTGAGAAAGTTCCATGGGAGCAAACCGACTTAATTCAGCCGGCAGTTCCACACCCTGATTATGAATCCAGTTTATGCGGGTCATGTAAGATGCTCCCATGAGTAGATTCATTGCAACGGTTGCCACTCTTCTGTTTTTCGGTTTTTCAAGAAATGTTCCTTTTGTCCATTCGTTAAACGCACCAATGGCAGGACCGCACCAGACCTGGTAATCAATCTTTCTTGACGGATCACCGGATGTTGCCCAGTTGGATGACTGGCCGAGATAGGAACGGAATACCAGTGCCATTTTATGCCTGGGATCAGCTTCAGCCCTGTCGACCTGGGATGGATCGTTTTTTAGAAAAAAGTGTTTTGTCTGTTCCCACTCCGCATCAAAACTGCATTTAAAAAAGTTTTTTTCAAGGTTACTCCGTTCTTTTTCAGGGATGTTTTCATAGCTGTCATGCCGGGTATACAGTTCATAGAGTTTGGATGCACGAATGGGAAACATGGTACCTCGTTTTAGCACCTGGACTTTTACACCCATCTGGAACATATCGGCTGCAGGAGCCATGGTGACATCTGCCTGGTCGGCTTCAGCAAGCATACTGCGAACTGTATCCGATGTGCCCGATTCCACACATGCCTGGTTGACCGTGCCGGTGAGCACATAGGCAGCACCCATCGCATATGCGGCTGTTGCTGACCAGGGGGTGGCAATCCCTCCGCCAAGGCCCACGCAAAGCGGTGTTTTGAATTTATATGTTTCTGCCATCTCATCCCGAAGTGCCAGCATGGTGGGCAGAAGCGAAAGGGCTGACTGGTTATCCGTATGACCGCCTGAGTCTGCCTCGGCTGTCAGGTCATCTGCCATGGGAATGTGGGGTGCCAGAGCAGATTCTTCCGGGGTTATCAGGTTCATGTCAACCAGTTGAGCCAGCATTCTTTCCGGCGGGGGTGAAAAGAATTTTCTTGCCACCTCAACCCGTGAAACTTTTGCAATAATTTTGTTCGGGCAGATTATATGCCCGTTTGTGTCTGTATGGATTCCCCTGACACGATAATATACAATGGGAAGCGTCAGTCTCATGTATGCAGCCGCACTGACCAGCCTGATTCCGCGTTTTAAATAGAGCTGAACAACTGCCATTTCATTTTCAGGCTCATTGGGGCTGTGGATGAGATTAAATCCAAAGGGATGATCGCTCATACTGTCCTGGAGTTTATCAATAGCAGCCTCAATTTTTTCAAGAGACAGACCGGCTGCACCAAAAAATCCCAACATGCCGGCCCTGCCCATCTCCTGCACCATTTCAACCGATGTGATGCCGTTTGCCATGGCCCCGGCAATGTATGGATATATAAGGTTATGTGCCTTTTTAAAGTGATGGCTGCCCAGATCCTTCGGGTGAAGGGGCGGTATATACGCACAAAGCGGATAGCTCCCGGATTCGGCGGATACGCTGTTTCCAAAAAGAGTTGTTCCGTCAATTCCAACGCCCAGCTGTCCGTTAATATTAATAAGGAAAAGCGGCCTTGCCACCTGAAATAAAGCGGATTTTACAGCCTGATTACCCGTTTCCGGCAGCAGATCGTTCTGCGTCCACCAGCCGGATATTTTTTGGTTCTGTATTGAAGTCAGCACATCAATCGTTCCTGTACCTGAACAATTTCATATTAAAATAATAAAATTTACATAATATTATTGAGTATGACATATTGTCAAGATTGGAATGCAGTTTAAAACAGGTCTCTCAATAAGACCGCGGCAAACCCAGCTCATACTGTGAAATAAACGCCAGCGCCATCTCATCGGTAATCGGCGCTATTCTGTTCAGTCGCAGGTTTCTCCAGTGACGTTCCAATCCGGTTTCCACGATATACCCGTTTCCGCCGAATGTTTGAATGGCCGCATCTGCAGCCTCCAGAGCGGCATGGCATGCGGCATATTTTGCCTGTGCGGTGGCAATACCGCATTTGGGTGAACCCTGGTCATACAGCCATGCTGCTTCGTAAACCTTTAAGCGAGCGCCGGCAAGGTGTATGGCCGCTTTTGCCAGGGGAAAAGCAATGCCCTGATGTGTGCCGATGGGGTTACCTCCCCATACTTTACGGTCATTTGCGAATTCTGTAGCTTTCCTGAGGCATAGATACCCGGTGCCCACACAGGTGGCGGCAATAAGGAATCTCTCGGGATTGAGTACATCAAAAAGGGGGCCCCATGCCTTGCCCTGTTTGCCGATGATATTATCTTTGGGCACACGCATATTGTCAAAGAACAATGCACCGGTTTCGAGAAAGTGTGCGCCCATTTTTTCCAGTTTCTGGAATTCCATGCCTTCATTTGGAAGTTCCGTATACAGCAGGGAAACACCTGATGTCTTTTTTTCCGAATCCAGGGCCTGCGTCCTTGCGAGAATGATCAGATATTGTGATCGCCCGACCTGTGAAATGAACATCTTCTGACCGTTTATAACCCAGTCATTTCCATCAAGAACCGCTTTTGTGCTGATAGCGGAAATGTTGGAACCGGATTGGACCTCAGTAAAAGCGCCTGCCCACATATCGCCTTTGACAAGACCGGGAAGAAATTTTTCTTTCTGCTCGTCTGTTCCATGATGTGAAATCAATGATGCCCCAAACACAGGACCGTTTACCAGCATGCCCGAACCATCCATGCCAGCACCCCATTCGGCAAGCGATTCCGTTACTATAGTCTGTTCAAGCCATCCCTGGCCCAAACCACCGTATTCTTCGGGAATGGCGATGCCGAGAATCCCTTTTTCAGCAAGCATGTCCCAGAATTCTTTTGCGAACCGTTCTGTCTTGTCGATTTCCTGCCAGTAGGATTCTTCAAACATTTTTGCGATTCCCCTGGCATGATCACGGAATACCTGCTGGTCTTCAGTCAATGAAAAATCCATAATTTAACTCCTTAAATAAAAATGCCTGAACGAAAAATAACGATATTCGTTCAGGCACTGATTTATAAATTGAAATAAACGAAGGAGGGTAAAAAAATTATATATTGAAATTGTATATTAATTTTTAACCCTTTGCCCAATCTTTTATCTATACCTTGAGCCCTGCTTTATAACCTTCATGAACAGCGCCGAATATTCTTCGGGGTGCCTTGCAGTCACCCACGATGAATTCTTTTTCAACTCCTAATTCTTCAGCAAGCCGGCGGTTCCTTTTAAATGTCGCAATCACAACCGTATCAGCCTCGATTGTCTGTTCTTCACCTCTCTTGTCAATAAAGATAACACTGTTATCCGTTATTTCTTTCAGGCTGGCGCCACCAAAGGCTTTAACCCCGCCCATTTTTAATCTGATCTTAATTCCAATATTGTTGGTCAAAGCGATACCGGCTCCATATCTTTTTCTATCGGTGATAAGGGCGACCTCTTTTCCCTGAGACGCCAGCGTATCTGCAATATGAGCAGCAGTAAACCAGCCACCCCAGACAACTACTTTGTTTCCCACAGAAACCTTTCCTGCCAGTGCGTCAAGGCCTGAAACAACATTTTTTCCATCCGCACCCGGAACATCAGGAATATCCGTATCCGGGCCGGCGGCGATGATTACCTGGTCCGGTTTTTCTTGTTCAACCAGTTCTTTGGTGACTTCTTTTCCAAGTTCAACTTTCACACCTGTTTTATCGAGCTGGGTTGTCCAATATGTTTTTACATCTTCCCATTCATCCAGGGTCGGCGCTTTGACGACAAGGTTTAATTGCCCGCCCAGTTTATTTTCTTTTTCATAAAGGGTGACATCATGTCCTCTTCTGGCTGCAACACGAGCTGCTTCCATACCGCCGGGTCCGCCGCCAACGACCATAACCTTTTTCTTTTCTGCGGCCGGTTTGATTTTTAAATTTTCATCATCTTCTTTGCCGAATCTTGGATTCATGGTACAGCATTGCTGTGATTCTGTAGATGTGAAACAGCCATAGTTACAGGCTACACAAAGTCTGATGTCTTCTGGTCTTCCTTCTGCCACTTTCCGGGGAATATAAGGATCAGCCATAAGCGGGCGCATCATTTCCCAGAAATCGATAACACCGTCAGCAATAGCTTTTTCAGCAATATCCGGCTTGTTCATCCTGTAAGCCATGAGGACAGGAACCTTGACACCGGCTTTTTTCCAGCCTTTTGCCAGATAGAGCCATTGACCGGGTTTGATATCTGAAGTGATGGCAGGATAAATAGATTCGTACATTCCCACTGCAGCGCTGAGTGCATCAGCGCCGGCTTCCTGGGCCAGTAAGGCCATCCGGGCATATTCTTCCGGAGTGGAGCCATCGTCCCTATGGTCTGAAGCACACATTCTGAGTAAAATCGGGTAATCAGGTCCGCAGGTTTCTCTGATAGCCTCAATAATCTCACAACATACTCTATTTCTGTTTTCAACAGAACCGCCATATTCATCTGTACGTTTATTGGAATAGGCACACTGGAAACTGGAAATAAAATAGCCATTAATTCCGCATATATCCACACCTTCAAATCCTGCTTTTTTACCTCTTAAGGCAGCCACTCCATGTAACTTAACCGTCTCTTTAATTTCTTCTTTGGTTATTTCCCGGCAGGTTTGAAAACGGGGTATCATCGGTTCCATAGCTGTCGGTCCTAAGGGCAGTGAATCAACACCGGCAAATTTCGGGTGGGCCAGCCGTCCCACATGCATTACCTGGCTCATTGCCATTGCGCCGTGCTCTTTGATGGCATCAGCAATTTTCTTTAACCATACAATACTTGCATCCGTGTCCATTGCCATCTGACGGGGATACCCCTTGCCGATAGGTTGGACATAGCCGCCCTGCGCTGTTACAATACCACAACCACCTATGGCTTTTTCTCTCAGGTAGTTAACTTCCTGCTCGGATGCCTCACCGGTTTTCGGGTCGCACATATTGGTGATCTGGGGTGCAAACCGGATCCGGTTTTTTGTGGTATACGAATTTATCTGACCGGGTTTCATTATATTTTCAAACATCATTTGTTCTCCTCCTGTTGGCTCTGAAATATATTGATTATACAAACGTTGAAATCACCTTTTACAGGGCGATATACATGCTGTCGGATATTAGATCCTTCTTAATAATGACTTTTTAAAAGGGATATATTACAATGAATATCCAGAATGTCAATCCAAAAATATTGTCGGTTGGCCTGTTCGCCCTGGTGGTTATCCTGATGAGAAAATTATTCCGCATACACAAACGTTAACACAGAACCACCCGGGCAAGACACACAGATCTGCCCCTGCATTTTCACCGGGAATTGCTTTTAATATATTTTTAGGTTTGACACACATTGTGATTTTGGTTATATATACCGTTTTATGTTAGTGCAAAGATAATTGAATAGAAAAAATCAGTCTTTGAGTTTTTTAAAGCAATTTATCAGGAAAATTGAAATTATCATCAGATAAAAGTTATCCTATGCAATATTTTAACTAAGGAGGAAAATCTTGTGAGTTTAAAAGAAGATTTAACAAACATTGCAGGTGCGGATTGTGTGATTGATGATCCCGCTCAAATGGTGCCTTACATCACGACTGACAGCCTTTGGCCGCCCATGTTGCCCCATTATGTGGTTTCTGTAAAGGCGTTGGAAGACGCCCAGAAGGTTGTTTTGCTGGCCAACGAGCAGAAAGTTCCCTTGAAACCTTCAAGCTCAGGAGTGCATACAAAAGAAACCGGGCCCATGTGCGGTGGTATTATTCTTGATCTAAGCAAAATGAAGAAAATTTCGAACATTGATAACCGGAACAGGAAAGTCACCATTGAGGCCGGTGTCACATGGGGCGAATTGACTGAAGAACTGAAAAAACAGCAGGTACGGACAGTCATGCCGTTGCTTCCCCGTGCAAACAGCTCCGTACTGGTCAGCTCCCTTGAGAGAGATCCGTGGATTATTCCCATGTTTGAGTATGGAGAGGTTATTTTGTCCATGCAGATGATCTGGCCCACAGGTGAGCTTTTTAGGACAGGTTCGGCATCCACGATCAACTATGGCAAGGAAGGCTGTTTTGCGGAAGGGTGTTTTCCTTACGGCCCCGGACCCATCGATGCCATGCGGTTGATGATGGGCGCCCAGGGCACCATGGGGACCGCCATTTGGGCAAACATCAAGACAGAACGTCTGCCGGATATGAATAAGTCGGTTTTTATTCCGTTTGAACGGTCTGAAGATATTATTGAAGCCATGTATGCCATTCAGCGAAAACGAATCGGTCATGAATGCTTTGCGATAAACGATCTCAATCTTGCAGGAATACTTGCAGACAAAGCATCGGATATTGAAGGCATCCGCAAACAACTGCCGCCGTGGTCTCTCTTATTAATTTTAAGCGGCGCCAAATGGTTTCCGAAAGACAAACTCGCTTATGAAAAAGAAGTACTGTATGAAATAAGAGAACATGTATTTCCCTTTACGGAAATACTGGATGTGATTCCAGGGTATGGATCGGTGAATAAATTGCCTGAACTGTTAAGAAATCCCTGGCCCGCAGACAAAACCTACTGGAAAGACCGTTACAAGGGTGCATCCCAGGATATGTTTTTTATTACAACAATGGAAAAAGCCCCGGTATTTGCTGATGTGGTCATGCAGATTGCTGCTGAAAACGGGCATAGTATCAATGACATCGGAGTTTATATTCAGCCGATTGAATTTGGTGCCGGAGCACATGTGGAGTTCAATTTTTTCTACGACAGAAATAATGCCGAAGAATGTGAAACAGTAAAGACGGTATATGCGGAAGCCATCGAAGAGACATTAAAGATGGAAGCCCATTTTACCAGACCATACGGAAAGGTAATGTCAGATATTGTCTATGAAAAGACCGGCAGCTACACAATGCTGGCCAAAAAGGCAAAGAAAATATTTGATCCCAATAATATCATGAATCCTGGCATACTGTGCTTTTAAGGAGGTGAACGAATAATGGTTGATAATTCAAATTTAAAATTAGAAGAATATCGTTTGGACATGGAGAGTTGTCCGGGCTGCAGAGGGTGTATCTGGGTAGATCATATCTTTTGCACAGGGATTAAGTATCCCTACAGGTGCCCGAGTATTTATCATGAAACCTTTGACGCATATTCATGTATGGGCAGAAACAAAATTGCAATCGGCATTTTGAATGGAGAAGTCGAGTTTACTCCTAAAATGCTCGATATTATTTATAAATGTAATTTATGCGGTGCCTGTCTGGCCGGCTGCAAGCGAAATCTTGACCTGGACACAGATATGGTCCTTGAGGCGTTAAGAATCCGAGCGGTAGAAGAAGGTGTTGCGCCGATTCCGGCACACAAGGCCGTGAATGATAAGATTGCTGAATCCGGCAACCGTTACGGTGCCGACAACAGCAAGCGACAGGAATGGCTTCCGTCAGATGCAAAAGTTTCCGACAACCCTGACATGGTCTACTTTGCAGGATGCAACAGCTCATTCAAAAATAAGCAACTCGCCATTGCCACCACCGGCATTCTCGATGCCGCCGGTGTTAACTATGCACTTTTTTCCGGAGAAAAATGCTGTGGAAACCCGCTTTATGAAAGTGGGGATGCCGATGCCGCAAAAAAACAGGCGGAAGCGAACATCGCGGCCATGAAGGCTACCGGCGCTTCAACCATCGTTACCAGTTGTGCGGAGTGCTTTAAAGTCTGGAAAGTGGATTATCCGAAACTGCTGGATAAAGCCACGAAAGATATGGATTACAAAGTTGTCCATATCACCCAGGTCGCCATTGAGAAAATCATGGACGGCACGATTAAGCTTGATCATCCGGTAAATATGCGGGTCGCTTATCATGATTCCTGCAAACTGACCAGATGCAGTGATGACTGGACACCCTGGCATGGTGAACGCGGGAAATACGCAGTCACCATACCACAGAAGACCTTCAGGAGAGGAATCACAGGAGTCATCATGGAACCCCGTGAGGTCCTGGCCAGCATTCCGGGAATTGAGTTTAAGGAAATGATACGTAATGGAATGAATACCATGTGCTGCGGTGCCGGCGGCGGTGCGGCAGACGCGTTCCCCGAATATACACAGGATATTGCGAATCATCGACTGGATGAAGCGGAGGATGTTGGCATTGATGCACTTGTTTCCAGTTGTCCGTACTGCAAAGATACGTTTGAAAAAGCTGCAAAGGACGGGGACAGGTCAATTAAATGCTATGATATTACGCAGGTATTGTATGAAGCAATAACTGGAAAGGGTGGTTTATAATGATACCTCAGGAAGTTTATAAAACACTGGAATTAATTGTCGGGCAGAAAAACATTACGCAGGAAAAAGAAATCCTGCAGGCGTACAAGAATAAAGACAGGGCATTTGTTAACCCGGAGTCTGAGCTCCTTGGCACAACCCCGGACATTGTCATTATGCCGAAAAACACCGAGGAAGTTCAGGCCATTGTAAAAACAGCGAATGCATATAAAGTCGCCTATACACCGTGCAGCACCTTCTGGACACCCCAGGCCGGTGCCCGGTTTGAAGGATGTCTGCATATGGATTTTAAACGGATGAATACGCTGGAGCTGGATGCGAAAAACATGAATGCCACAGTGGGTTCCGGCATCAACTACGCACAGCTTCAGGCTGAAGCATTCAAACATGGTCTGTATACGGTTGTTTCAGGCGGCGGCTCCCAGGTATCGGTTATTCCCAACCATTTGAGCTGGGGGTTTTCACCGTTGACCTACCGGGCCGGGCTTGCTCCCCGTCGTATCATGGGCGTTGAATGGGTCCTTCCGGACGGTGAAATTGTACGCATGGGGTCTTTTGCATCAGGTAAAGACGGATTCTGGGGAGAAGGGATCGGGCCTGATATGCGTGGCCTGTTGAGAGGTCATATCGGATGGCTGGGGTCTCTGGGAATTGTCACACGGATGTGTGTAAGACTGCTGCCGTTCCACAATGTAAAATTAAAACCCATGCAGATGCATCGTCACACCTTTTTTGTATTCCCCACAGACAGGCAGAAATGGTACAATTTTACCTGTCCGAGCACGGACGTGATGGTTGATTTTATGTATGAAATCGCCCAGGCGGAAATCGGTGCGGCCATGACACGTGTTCCCATTGCATGGCGTTTTATTTCAAGGTCAGGCTGCAAAGAAAATTTCTGGGAAACCTGGTTGCAGGACCCGGTGCAGAAGAAAAAAGATGTGGAAGAGTTATTGATAAACCGTGTCATGCTGATTGGCTATGCGTCACAGAAACAGCTTGAATACGAAGAAAAAGTTATTATGGCCATTGCCGAGAAACTGGGGTGCACCCTGAGACGCACCAGGCAGATGGACGGATCATGGATGCAAAGTGGCGATTCGGTTACCATGTGGTACCTGACAGGATGTTTTATGTCAGCCACCGGCCAGCTGGATTCACTGGATGCCAGCGTTAAGGCAGGCGCGGAATTTGCCCAGATGAAACTCAAATACACGCCGCCCCTGATGGAAGACCACGGTGACAAGGGCTGGTTCCAGATAAATGACTTTGGACACAGCGGATACCTTGAATTTATTCTCCATACGGATGCATATGACAAAGATCCTGAACTGGGATTAAAAACAGCTGAATTTTATCATTTTGAAAACCCGAAACTGGTTGCGAGAACCGGCGGCCTGAACTTTTTCAACCAGGTAATGACCCCGCTGTATCATGACAGTCCGCAATACGGACCCAATTACGGTGATTTTGCAAGAAAGGTAAAAGAGGCATTTGATCCGGATGAATTGTCCAATCCGCCGGGTGTGCTTGACACGCTTGATAAAGTCATTGACACGATACCGCCTTTAAAGGCATTAAAGGAAAAGTACGAAAAAATGTAATATTTAGCCGGTTAACCGGTTTCCCGGTTAGCTGGCTTTCCTGTTGAAGGAACGATTCAATGTCATTTAGTTAAGCCCTTTTTTCCAAAATGATGTTGATATAATAAAAATTTAAATATAGAAATACGGAATTCAATTTATAACGGCTAAATTTAGGAGGAAATTATATGGAAGGATACCTGAATAACTTTTTAGAAATTGATCTGGCTGATGAGGCATATGATACCATGTCTCTTGACGAGGATATTCTTCGGGAATATCTCGGCGGTGCCGGACTTGCAGCCAAGTTGTTTCTGGACCGGGGTTTATACGAAGTGGATCCTCTGGAGCCTGAAAATACACTGTTTGTTATGACAGGCCCCCTGGCCGGTACCGGTTTCCCAGGTGCCGGGCGGTTCTCAGTTTGTGCCAAGTCACCCCTGACCAATCTCTGGGGAGAGGCAAACTGCGGCGGACACTTTGGGGCAGTATTAAAATTTGCCGGATACGATGGAATCATCATTAACGGTAAGGCAGATGATCCCATGTATATTTATATTAATGATGATGAGATTGAATTCAGGGATGCATCCCATCTCTGGGGAAAAGATGTATATGAAATTGAAGAACTGATCAGGGAAGATCTGGATGACAAATGGCTTGCCAGTGAAGTTCGAATTCTTTCAATCGGTCAGGCCGGGGAGAACCAGGTGAAGTATGCGGCAGTTGCCGGTGATAAAGGCGACTTTGCTGCCCGCTGCGGTCTTGGCGCTGTCATGGGCGCAAAAAATCTGAAAGCAATTGTTGTACATGGGACCAAGAGTGTCATGATAGCTGATCCGGAAGGATATAAGAAAGCAAACGATTCAGCTATGGCGCATATTGGGGAATCTGATCTGTCCAAAGCATGGCGGACACATGGTACGGCTATCGGGATGGTCGCAGGTACAAAGCATGCGGGTGTATCCGGTAAAAACTGGGCCAAGAGTGACCTCTACGCATTTGCCAAACCGATTCGTGGTTTTGCCATCACCAATTACCTGACAAAAAATCAGTCCTGTCACGGATGTCCCATTGGCTGCAA
>JAUXDD010000287.1 GCA_030618465.1 Desulfobacteraceae bacterium | reverse complement strand
TCGTCCTGTGAAACAAAAACCCACAATAAAAATTGTTTGTTTTATTAAAATAGTATTTAAAGATTATAATTCAAGAAGGTTATATCAAAACAACGGCATTCGTTTTTACAAAAGGAGTTGTAATGATTTGTAGCAGGACTCTGATAAATATGGTAGAAATAGTTAGGACTGGACATCAATTTTTCAAAAAATGAAGGAATATCTGCTTTTTGATGCACTTCTCTTTTGGCGTGAGCAATTCGTTTGCTCTTTTCTGCCATATTTCGGCCAGTGCGACAGCGTTATTTACAAGATACATGATATTAAATAAGGAATCCTACCCAGTCTTATCCCGCATTCTGCATTTCGCATCCCGCATCCCGCATCATGTATCATGTATCATGTATCATGTATCCTGCATCCTGTATCATGTATCACGAAACCAAAGCCAAAACACCGGCAACCACCAATAAAATTGACAATCATCTGGATTTTCTATAAGAATTATATACACATTCACCTTGCCAAACGTAATCAACAAGAGGAAAGCATGACAAAAAAAATGTTCTTTTTCCTGTGCATCATTCTGGCCGCATCTGTATGTTCCGGTGCTGAAAATATTGAGCCTCAAAAACTGGTGAAAGATGCCTTCAATTATTTAAGGGGGCTGGCATCAATCAGCACTGTGGACATGACGATTCACCGTCCGGACTGGGAGCGGGTGGTTACCATAAAAGCATGGACCCTGGGTGAAACAGACAGCCTGTTTGTCATTACCGCCCCTCCGAAGGATGATGGAAACGGCACACTTAAAAAGGGAAGGCAGATGTGGATGTATAATCCCAGGGTAAACCGGGTGATCAAGCTTCCGCCGTCCATGATGTCCCAGGCATGGCAGGGATCAGATTTTTCAAACAACGATCTTGCCAGGTCAGACACTCTGATTACAGATTATGTCCATACGCTTGAAGGGACCGAAACCCATGAAGGAAAAACGGTTTATATAATCAAATCCATACCCAGGCCTGATGCACCGGTGGTATGGGGAATGCTGAAACTGAATGTAAGAGAAGATTTTGTTTTATTGCGTGAGGAATTTTTCGACGAGGACCTTGAACCGGTAAAGGTCATGACCACCAGCCATATTCAGAATGTTGAAGACAGACTGTTTCCCATGAAATGGAAAATGCAGAAAAGCGATGCCGGAGATGAGTATACATTATTGGAATATAAATCCATAACCTTCAGTAAAAGTCTGAATAAAAACCTGTTTACGTTGTCAAATCTGAAAAATCTCAGGAGATAGACGCGCATGTCGATTTATTCAAAAATGGCCTGGCGAAATATATGGCGAAACCCCAGGCGCACAGTGTTAACCATTTGTGCAATTGCTTTTGCCTGCCTGCTTCTGGTGTTCATGCTCTCTTTTCAGTTTGGTTCCTATGAGGCCATGATAAACGCGTCGGTCAAAATCAATACCGGCCACCTGAAAATTCAGGGAAAAGAGTATCAGGACAAAAGAGGCATGCATCAGGTTGTGCCTGAACCCCTGGCAATAGGTAAAATTTTGGATACCATACAGGGAATTTACGCATATACCTTCCGGGCGAATGGTTTTTCCCTGGTGTCATCAGAAGATAGAACATACGGCATACTGGTCACCGGTATCGATCCGGCCATAGAGGAGACGGTGTCCACCATAAAACAATTGGTACGAAAGGGTAATTACCTGTCACCGGCTGATACCGGGCAGGGACTGGTGGGCAGCCTTCTTGCACAGAACCTTAAGGCCTCCATCGGAGATGAGCTCACATTGCTGGGGCAGGGCAGGGACGGTTCCATTGCAGCAACAGTGGTTATCGTAAAAGGCATTTACAGCTCGGGCATTAATGAAGTTGACCGGAATACGATCCAGATTCCGCTGAAGGATTTCCAGGAAATTTATTCCATGCGCGGGGGCGTGCATGAAGTGGTGATTGTGGCTGATACCTTGAAACATGTTGCATCGATTAAAAGAACCATAAAGCAGGAGCTGGACAGGACAGATAAAACATCTGAATTGACGGTCATGGACTGGATGGAACTGGTGCCGGGGCTGCTCCAGAGTATCCAGCTGGACCTGGTGAGTGGATTCATTATGTATGGGATTTTAATCGTAGTTGTGGCGTTCAGTATTTTAAATACGTTTTTAATGGCCATTTTTGAGCGGACAAAGGAATTCGGGGTGATGATGGCTGTTGGCACGACCCCCGGCCGGCTGACCCGACTGGTTGTGACGGAATCCATGATGCTGACAATGATCGGGATTGTGGTCGGAATTGTGATTGGAAGCTTGGTGACAATGTATTTTCAGACGTACGGCATTGATTTTACCGGCGCAAATGAGATTTTAAACGCCTATGGTATTTCAGGCCGGCTCTATCCCCGGCTGTCAATTATTTCCGCCACAGTCGGACCGGTTGCCGTATTGATCATCACGTTTCTGTCAGCCCTTTATCCGGCACTTAAAGTCAGGCGGTTGAGGCCGGTTGAGGCGATGCAGGGGGCGTGATGCGGGATGCGGGATACGGGGGATGCGGGATACAGGATACGGTACCCTGCTTGGAATATGAGTTTCGGATTGAGTCGCAGCGCAAAGGTTCCTGATGAGATTGTTTCAATAAACGCAGAGACGCATAATAGCGCAAAGCTCGCAAAGAGAATATAAATAAACATGACGGTTTATAAAGATATTCGTTCAAAAAACTGTTTATATGAAAAATAAGGTATAGCAAATGTTTCTACAAATGGCATGGCGAAATATCTGGAGGAACAGCCGGCGGACGTTTGTTATACTCACGGCCATTGTTATTGGCGTATGGAACATGATTTTTTTAAGTGCGTTTACCCGGGGTATGGAGACCGGCATGATTAAAAACGGACTCTCAACCCTCACCGGTAATATCCAGATCCATCAAAAACAGTACCACCATGATCCTGTTATTGAAAACAGCATGCTTGACAGGGACAGTCTGGATAGTGCCATAAATACATCTATTCCTGAAGGGGCACACTGGACAAAAAGAATTCG
>JAUXDD010000080.1 GCA_030618465.1 Desulfobacteraceae bacterium | reverse complement strand
AAATAATACTGAAAAGAATTCAAGAAATTTTAACTGAATTTGTAGCACCAAAGAAAAACAGAGAGATCATAGTCCACCTGCCCCCATTTTTTTTATTCGTTTATCAATTACATTTTTCGTTTTCGGTACGACGAAATGTCGGGTTGCTTCGCTTAACCTACCCGGCTGACATACCGGCTATTTGTAGGGGCGAACCCGTGTGTTCGCCTTGGTGGTTATCATGATGCGTAAATTATTCCGTAGAAACAAACGTCAACGCAGAACCACCCGGGCAGACACATGGGTCTGCCCCTACAGATTTAACATAATCCATTTTATTGACAAATGATTATCTGCTTAAGGTTTTATCAGAATAATTATAAATGCGGTTACCCTGGTCACAGTTTTGCCAGCCATTGACAATTAAGGATTTACACCAGATACGATTTTCCGATCTAAACAATTTCAGGACATTTCCGAAAAATTATATTAACTCTCAGGTTATTCATTTGTTATTAATTGCGCAATAATGCGCAATATAAACTATTTAAATGTTGCGCATTATTGCGCATTATGTCATATTTTATAAAAATATATAATCAGGATGAAAATATATGCTGTCTTTTCCCCTAAATTCCAAAATAGAAAAAAAGCTCCGGGACCTTCACGGGCTGTTTGCAGAAACATATAAAAAAATTGAACAGTTAAACCCTGAAGAATTACAATACATACATCGGTTTGCACGGATCAGTACCATAGGCGCTTCAACCCGGATAGAAAATGCCGTACTGACTGACAGGGAAATTGAATGGATTGATACAACATTGAGCAAAGATGATAAGCCAACCGCTTTTGATCAGATAAAACATGTTATCCTGAACAAGCTGTCCAAAGACAAGGAAAGAAGCATCGAAGAGGTAACGGGCTGCAGAAATGTATTGGCGACTGTCTATATGCAGCATAATAATCTTTTTCCTTTAACGGAAGCATCACTTAGAGGCCTTCACCATGAATTACTGAGGTATCATCCAAAGTTGGCAAAACATGCCGGAGGATATAAAACGACTTCCAATCGCGTCATCTCCTTAAACCACGAAACCGGTGAAGAACATGTGGTTTTAGATCCTTCCCCTCCCGGAATAATGACAGATACAGCCATGTCTGACCTGATTAAATGGTACAATGATACAATTCGCGAGCACCCATGGGCGCTATTGGTTGCTTCGGAATTTGTATTCCGGTTCCTGGCTGTCCATCCGTTTACAGATGGAAATGGTCGATTGGGAAGAGCACTTTTTCTTTTGGCGCTGTTGCAATCAGATGACAAATATATTTCCGATATTACACCTTACATCTCCATTGATCGTCATATAGAACAAAACCGGTCTCTGTATTACAATGTCCTTCATCAGTGTTCGCATGGAAAATTTCAAACTGAATCATTTTTATACAATTATGAACCGTTAGTCTGGTTTTTTATAAAAATCATTGAATCCTCAATAACCGATATTGATATGTATCGTAAACAATATAGCAATATCCAACAATTGTCCGAATCCGCCACATCCGTTTTAAAATGCTTTAAATCCAGCCCTGAGAAACGTCTCAAAATGGCACATATCGTTGAACATACTGGTTTGCCAAGACGCACGGTTCAATATTCTGTGAATAATCTGGTAAAGAAGAAAATTATCCAGCGATTGGGGCAAGGGGCCGGCAGTCGGTATCAATTAATTTTTTAGTTTCAATTCAGTTTGTCGCAACCGCTAACCGTTGAAACCATTGACAGTCCTGTTTTTTAGCGTTATTGTAATTGCTCTTTTGTAATTTTTTGGAGGATGAATGCGTTCAACCAATGCAGATACACCGGCGAGTATATTAAGAATTATTCTTACACCGGAATGCAACCTGCAGTGTATCTACTGCCATAATGAAGGATTTAAGCGAAAAGGGAATCGATTCCCTGATTTTTCCTTACCCGAGTTTAAACAGATCATTACCACCTTACAGAAAAATGGTGTAAACAGCGTATGCCTGACAGGCGGTGACCCGCTTGTTTCGGGTGTATTTCCCGATGTTTTAAAAACGGTAACGGATGTTTTCGGTGGGAATCAGACGCATGTGAGCACCAACGGGATTCTGTTAGACAGCCATCTGGACCTGATGCATAATTTGGGTGTCTCCCGTATCAATATCTCGTGTGATGCCATTGACAGAAACCTTTACAAACAGATAACCGGGAAAAACTGTTTTGAAACGGTTATAAAAAATATTGAAAAAGCGACCCGATACAGTTTCTTTATCAATGTCAACTGTGTCACACTGAAAGGTTTAAATACAGACAGGGATTACATCTGTGCAATGCTGGATTTCTGGAGGAAAATGGGTGTCCGCCTGTCATTTCTCCGGTTGTGCTTTTCCCATAACGGCATGGATGATTATAAATATGACATGAACGATCTCATTGAAATTTTTAATTCCATGGGTCTGGAATCATACACGACCCCCCACTCCAACAGACCGCCCACAGTATGCTACCCGTATCATGATATGGAAGTGGCGTTACGATATTATGTGCCGGACCGATCAAATTACCCGTGTACGGCATGCGAAAAAAGGGAGGTGTGCTCAGAAGGTCTTTATCATCCCAGGCTGGGATTAAACGGTATCGTCAGGGCATGCATCCTTCGGGAGGATCTGAGCCTTGATCTGGGTCCAAACGCATCTGCCACCGACAATCTGGCCGAATTTTTAAAAATATTTGATTCCATCCCGGAGACATGGATACCTGCCGACTGTTGTTCACCCTGATTCACATCTTTATTACCTGCCTTTAAAAAAGGGCTTCCTTTTTTCAAAAAACGCAGCAATTCCCTCTTTTGCATCTTCTGATGCCGCCACAATGCTGCTACCTTCCCGCTCAGTTTTCAATCCAGCTTCAAGGCCATTTTCCATCCCCGCATTTACAGCTCTTAAAACACAGCTGACAGAAACAGGTGCCCGTCTTGCCAGTTTTTCGGCAAATTCGAGGGCATCATCCAGTACTTCTCCAGGGGCAGATACTTTGTCAACGAGTCCGATTTCAAATGCCTCATTTGCAGTCAGTCGTTTACCAAACAGTATCAACTCAAGGGCCTTCTTTCTTCCCAGCAGGCGGGTCATAAACTGGGTGCCGCCCCAGCCGGGAATGATGCCCATATCGACCTCTGTCAGGCCGATTTTTGCTTTCGGGTTGTCTGACATAATTCTGAAATCACATGCCAGCGCCAGTTCACATCCGCCCCCAAACGCATAACCGTTAATTGCTGCAATCAGGGGTTTTGAAAACCGAAACAGCCGTGTCCACACTTCCTGACCCCGGTTACCCACATTTTCAGTACCCGTTGCATCCTTAATGTCAAGTCCGGCTGAAAAAGCTTTATCCCCGGCACCTGTAATAACAATGACCCTCACGTCATCACTTTTTTCAAGTTGATCAAACGTCTGATCAATCTTATTTATCACCGCAATATTTACGGCATTCACCGGGGGACGATCAATCGTCAGAACGGCCACCTGTTCATTTATTCTCAAAGAAATTGATTCAACCGGCATATGTACAACCCCTTTATTTTAATCGAAAAATCATCATTTTTTAAATAAAGTTTATTTAAAAACAATATAATATTTCATAACCTTTTCCACGTATTTTTCCGTTTCCGGATAGGGCGGGATTTTTTTGTACTGTTCCACTGTTTTTGGTCCGGCATTATAAGCAGCCAGGGCCAGGGGAAGTTTGCCATCAAACCGGTTCAGCAGGTACTTAAAATACTGTGTCCCGCCCATGATATTTTCCCATGGGTTAAACGGATCTTTTATATTCAGCTTTTTATAATTACAGGGCATGATCTGCATGAGCCCTTTGGCGCCTTTTCGTGACACGGCTTTGGGGTTAAAGTTTGATTCCACTTTAATCATGGCTTTGAGCAGGGAGAAGTCCACTCCATGTTCTCGTGAAGCCTTTGATATCATTTTGTCATATTTGCCTGATGAATAATAAACAGGTGAGTGTTGCGGTTTCTCTTTAACATAAACTATGTAATCAGATGATACCGGGACATTTGTAAAATGAATCACCCCGTTGCTGTCAATATATTTATAAATATCA
Source organism: Desulfobacteraceae bacterium (assembly GCA_030618465.1). Lineage (GTDB taxonomy): Bacteria > Desulfobacterota > Desulfobacteria > Desulfobacterales > SURF-7 > JAUXDD01. The sequence continues at coordinate 8,619 of JAUXDD010000080.1, read as the reverse complement.
GCAACGAGCGGCATAGCTGGAAATAAACAGAAATTGATCATGCAAATGACTGTGAGGCAAGTGGCTTTGAGGTATTTTCTTTTCATTGGCTAAAACAGTTCAAGCTGGATGTACGTCTTTTTTTTCACCTTTGTTTGCTTCAAGGTGTCTTCGTATCTCTTTAACTGCCTGTCAATATCATCAACAAAAGGAGAAATCTTCCTTAAAACGGTTTTTCCATAGATCCGGCGTTTATTTGCATAGGTGAGAAACAGATGTTCCTTTGCCCGTGTCATTGCCACATACAAAAGTCTTTTTTCTTCGTTTATATCGCTATTATTTCCGGCAAACCTGTTTTTCTGACCACCTGTTTTATATGGAATAAAATCATCTTCACATCCGGCAACAAACACCACAGGAAATTCCAGCCCTTTTGCAGCATGCATGGTCATTAATGAAACCTTTTCAGATCGCATATTGTAAGTATCAGTATCGGTTTGCAGGTCAATCATATCAATAAAATCGGAAGCAGTGGAAAATTGTCCGGAAATCCGGATCAAATGGTGAAACACGTCTTCGGTTTCCGCACTGCTTTTTATTACGGATTTGAGACCGGCTATATTTTCCACAAGATATGCAAGTTTTTCTTCAACATTCATATCCGCTACAGCAACCTTTAGCCGGAAAATAAGCCCAATGATTTCATCCAGTTTAAGCTGGCGGTGATTGCCCAGTTGCTCAATGGGAAACCGCCGTGTACAGGCAAGTGCATCTTTTAATGAGTAACTGTTATTATAGCACCATTCTTTAAAGATATCCATTGTCTTATTTCCTACACCGGTTTTTAAGAATCCGGCAATTCTGTCAAAATCCGCAAATGAACCTGTCTTTTCAATAACTTTAAAAAAAGCAATCAGTTCACATATTCCCTTTCGCTGATACCGGTTTTCCCTGCTGACCATTTGATACGGGATACCGGCACTGCTGAAAGTTTCAGCAAAAACCATACCCTGTGCAGCGGTTCTGAATAATACAGCAAACGCTGAAAAGCTTTTATCTTTTAACGGATCTGTATACCCGGCCCGGCCGTAATCAATAGAATGGTAACCGATTCCCCCCACCATTTTTTCTATGGTTTTACCCACCGCCACCGCCTCGGCCTTTTCTGTGGCGGTCTTCATTATGCCTATGGTCTTTACCCCTTGAATATCAGAATATATTCGGAAATATGAGAATGTGTCGCTCTGCTCCTTTATCACCTGGTAGGATGCTTCAAGAATGGTTTCCGTAGACCGGTAATTCTGTTTCAGGGTGATCACCGTTGCTTTTGGGTAGTCTTCTACAAACCGGTTAAAACAGGTAACATCGGACCCGCGGAATCCGTAAATGGATTGATCAGGATCACCAATAACACAAATCTCACTGTCCCGTAGCGCCAGGGCTTTTACGATTCTATACTGCCCGTGGTTTAAATCCTGGTACTCATCCACAAACATATATGAAAATCGTCGCCTGTATTTCTCACCGATATCACCATCGTTCTCAAAAATTTTTACAACATTTAAGATCAGATCTTCAAAGTCAACCAGTCCCTGGATTGCCAGGATGTCCTGGTAAGTCCTGTAAACAGCGGCAAACATTGCTGGTTCGCAATCACTTGCCGCAATGCCTTCAAGATCATCTTCCGGTCCATATATCTGCTGTTTCGCGGCAATAATCTTTTCCAATAAAACCTTGGCTGAAACAGAAACCGGTATGCCCTTTTGTTCAACCTTTCGTGCAGCTTCCGCCACAAGAAATTTTCGGTCATAATCGTCAATTATGGAAAATGCCGGCCGATTACTGACGACATCACCATTTATTTCTTTTAAAATATGCAGACATAATGCATGAAAGGTCGCCACAAACGGCACAGAAGCAGAACCATCCAGCAGCATGTCAAGTCTTTCGCGCATCTCCTGTGCAGCCTTGTTGGTAAATGTAACTGCAAGAATATTTTCCGGGGGAACACCTTTTCTATTGACAAGATAAGCAATTTTTCGAGTAAGGGTAAGGGTTTTGCCGGTGCCCGGACCGGCAACAATCAGCAGGGGAGATCCGGCATGCCGGACAGCCTTGATCTGTTCGTCATTAAGGCTGTCTAATAATTGGTCCATTATTTCAATACCCGGTTTTTCGCTGTCCGGTTTCCGATCGAAGTCGGCATTGTCTCTCTGCAGTTGCGCCTGCGGAATATTATTTGTTGTATTTTTTTTCAGCGTATTTGCTTTCTGTTTTCCGGTTTTTCCCCCTGAACCGTCAGAGCCCGGCATAATAAAAAGGGATTGCTGCCCCAGAAGGGTGTCTATTTCTTCTCTTGTAAAAATCTCAATCTTTCCGAATTCTCCGTCATATCCCGGATAAATTTGAATATTTTTTTCACGCACCCTTTTTACTGCTTCCCCCAGCAGGGGAATTCCGGCTTTATCAATGGCTTCAATTGAAAGGCTGTGGAGTATTGAAAATTCCGGTCCCAGTTTTTCCAGCACTGACTGAAAACCGCGTTGCACCTTCTTGGATTTTGGCCCCACTTTGAATATTTCCGACAGAATTTCTTCAAGGGGAATAATACTGTAAAACGGGTGAATTCTTTCAGGCACGGCGCTTTCTCCCCTGTCTGCCAGCTCTTCAACCCGGTACAGCACACCCAATGTTAACGGCTTTCCACATACCGGGCAGATACCGCCGTGTTCGATTGAATCTTTTGGCCACATCCGGATATCACACTTTCTGTGCCCGTCCAGATGATATTTGCCTTCTTCAGGATAAAATTCAAATGTCCCCAGAAATTGTTCCGGGTTTCCGGTTTCCATGGCGGACTTTATTGCCCTGTAATCCAGTTTTACATCAAACAGGTTTGCCTCCCTGCCAAGCTTTGATGGTGAATGGGCATCTGAATTGGATACCAGTGTAAAGCCGTCCAGCCCTGAAACACGCCGGTTCATTGCAGGATCAGAAGAAAGGCCGGTTTCAAGGGCAAATATATGATGGGAAAGATCCTCGAAACATTCCTCAATGGAATCAAAACCGGATTTGGAACCTAAAAGAGAAAACCAGGGAGTCCATATATGGGCAGGGATCAAAAACGCCTGGTCTGAAGACTCTAACAGGACTTCGAGAAGATCCCTGGCATCCAGGCCGAGTATGGGCCTGCCGTCAGACGTAATGTTGCCGATGGCGTCCAGTTTTGTATTGAACCGGGTTGCGGAATCTATATCAGGAGCAAATACAAGGTTATGATTTTTCCGGGTTTTTCCGTTTTTTTTATAAATATTGCTGATTTCAGAAACTAAAATAAAGCGGACATCTCCCCGGCATGATGCAGGGACAGCATTATCACAAACATGGGCGATTTCATCTTTCAGCCTGAAGAGACCCTGTTCTGCCGGAACCAGCTTTTCCTTTATCTCTGAAAACCAGGCGGGATGTGTAAAATCTCCTGTTCCAACGACAGTTATGCCTTTTTGCTGTGCGGCAATGTATAGATGTTCAAGATCAAGATTTTTTGCCGTAGCCCTGGAAAACTTTGAGTGAACATGAAAGTCCGCTAAAAACCTCATAATTCCTCTATCCACTTTAAATTTATACCTGCCCGGAAATGCTTTTATTGCAGTTGGCCTGAATTTTTTAAAATAAAATCTCTTGAAACCACTTAACAAACAAGCTATATGCTTATCCTGTATTCGTCAACCGTCATTTTTTGTTGTGTATTTTTCACAACCGGGTATCCATCCCCGGACAGTTAGAATACAAATTTTTTTGAGGAATACACATCATATGGGATTATTATCATCTGCAGTATCCATTACCCGTTACAAGGTCAATGGCAAGCTGAACAAACCGGCGATCGAAACGGTTTATAACGGGCTGAAGAGGGCTGTTATAAAAGACATTGACAAGGAACCCCTGGAAATAACATCCGGGTGGACATCTTTTGACAATCCATATTCACCTTCTTTTGAAGGGTCCTCCTTTGTTATTGGCACCCTGTTTATTTTTTCATTACGAATTGACAAAAAGGCCATACCAGCCAAAGTTGTTAAAAAATATTGTACGCTGGAGATTGACAAAAAGCTGGCTGAAAGCGGAAGAGAGTTTTTGTCGAGAAACGAAAAAAAATCGATTAAGGAAAATGTCATCAGCATGCTCTGCAGGCAGATTCCTGCCACACCCAACATCATCGACCTGGTCTGGAACTATGAAGAATCGTCATTATGGTTTTTTTCCAATGCTAAAGCGGCTAATGAAGAACTTGAAACATTGTTTTCAAAATCATTTCAGATTAGTCTCCTCCGGCTTTTTCCGTATACGGCAGCTGATGCGGCGGCAGATCTTTCAGACGCACAACGGGATAAAATGGCCAGGCTTTCGCCCACAAAATTTTCGGAGTAACTGATGCTTGATGTTTCTGTTGCATACAACCGGTATAAATTTTTAGGTTACGAATTTCTCACATGGATTTGGTATACCATGGAAGAAGACAGAGAAAAATTACATACAATTGACCCGGAGCTGGTATCTCTGGATATTGGAAATAAAATTATACTTGAAAACTGTATTAATGATGCTGTAGAAAGTATTACTATTAAAGGTGATGAAGCCGATCTAAAAGAAGGCTTTCTTGCGTTGAGAAAAGGCGCAGTTGTAACTGAAATTCATCTTTCATACAAATCCGGAGATCACCAGTGGCTGTTTACAATTAAAGGTGAGAGTTTAAACATTTCAAACTTAAAAACGCCGGAAACCGGCCCTGTTGAAAAAAAGGAAGATCTTGATGCCGCTGTGCTTGAAAAAGTTTTTTTATATGAAAAAGTTGTCGTTCTCATTGATAATATTTACAAACATTTTATTCACTTGAGGGTATCTGGCCAATGGGACCGGACGGTTGTTCCGAAAATTAAAAAGTGGGTAGCCGCTTAAAGATTGTGGGGAATTGAAAGGGTTTTAAAAATGAAAAAGAATCTTCAAACTAAAAAATACAGTGATTTTGTTAAGGATTATAATGAAAAGACTGAGGAGCATATTAAAGCCGTCAACTATTTATTAAAAGCAGCAAAAAACATAACTGAAGAAACCCTGGTTGAAATTATTGCTGAAACAAATAATTATTTTGGCAATTATTTTAAAGAAGAAGAAAAATGTCTGCGAACATTAAATTATCCGGACCTTGAAGCACACAAAAAAGAACATCGGTTATTTTTCAACAAGATGAGTCATTTCCGGGGGATGCTTGAGGAAGAGGGGGTCGACCTTCCTTCTGAAATTCATAAATTCCTGGGAGTCTGGTTGAAGAATCATACGCTTACCAGTGACAAAGAGTGTGCCCCTTTTATAAGATTGCGGACATTTATGAAGTGGTGATCACAAATAAACGCCTTTAAGCCCCATTACTCTGTTCACAGACTTTTTTCCATCCCTCCGGATTTTTTCTGAATCCTTCATTTCCTTAAGCACAATATCAAAGGTATCCTTAATATTTGAACTCAATTTACAAATAAGGATAATATCAATTTCAGCGGTTAGTATCTGGTTTATCACCGATTGTATATTGTAATGTTTTTTTATTGCACCCATATCCAGATCATCGGTCAAAACCAGTCCATCATACCCCATTTGATCTCGCAGCAGATTTTTTGCAATTTTCTTTGAAATGCTCGCAGGCCACTCAGAATCAATTTTATTGTAAAGAATGTGTGAAAGCATTATACCTGCGACATCATGGTCGATTGAGGCTTCAAACGGAATTAAATCCGTTGCCACCATCATTTCCAGGGCAACTTCCAAAACCGGCAAATCCAGATGGGAGTCCATGACCGTTCGCCCGATTCCAGGAAAATGCTTTGCCACAGCCATGACACGGTTTTTCTGCAATTCATGAATAATATTTTCACCCATCGTGGCCACCCGTTGAGGATCATGACCGAATGACCTGTTTTTCATGATACTGTCAATATCCTCAGGCGCCACATCCATTACCGGCGCCATATCCATATTGACACCAATACTTCTTAATTCTTTTGCTGTAATACGGGCAAAATGCTGTGCATCCTCAACACACGTCATCCCCGGACATCCGTCCGGGAACTGTGTAAAGGGTTCCTTGAGGCGTGCTACTTCGCCGCCTTCCTGGTCAATTGCAATAAACAGCGGCGGCTGGCCGCAGGATGCTGCATATGCCTGAGCAGAAAGGGTCAGCTTTTTTACCTGTGCAGGTTCTGAAATATTTCTCGAAAAAAGAATGATCCCGCCGACTTTTATCGTATCGATTAAAAATTTTAAATCGTTGTTAAGTTCGGTGCCGTCAAACCCGGCCATAATTCGCTGGCCGGCCTTCTGTTCATCCGAAAAATGATTTACATCCATAAAGTGTCAATTACCTTTACCGTTTCATTCAGGGTTGGCGTGTGATATTTAAAATCGTTCCATGGGTTCATCTTCTTAATATCTGGTATTTGCGGACCGCCATATTGTGATCTTTTATGTTTGTTGAAAACTTATGGGTCGTATCCCTCTTTGAAACAAAATACAAAAACCGTGTGTCATCCGGATAGAGCGCAGCTTCTATGGCCTTTAAGCCGGGGTTGGCGATAGGGCCTGGCGGAAGCCCTTTAATCCGGTAGGTATTATAAGGAGTCATTCGTTTAAGGTGTTTTCGTGTTATATTGCCGTCAAAATCATCTATTCCGTATATTACCGTTGGATCAGTTTCAAGTCGCATGTGTTTTTTAAGACGATTATGAAAAACAGATGAAATAATGGGGCGCTCAAAAGCAGCACCGGTCTCTTTTTCAATGATTGAAGCAAGTGTCGTTATTTCGTGTACGGAAAACCCGAGTTCCTCAGCACGATGTATCCACTTTGGATTAAATACAGACCGGAAGCGTTTGGCCATTATGGATATTATTTTCCGGGGGGGCGTGCCCTTTGGAAAATAATAAGTATCCGGGAAAAGATACCCCTCAAATGTCTTTCCCCCAATGCTCATTTTCTTCGTAAGTGAAGCATCACTGGCCGCTAATATAAAGTCTTCTTCTGTTGCAAGGCCTTCCCGTGCAACAAGATTTGCGACCTGACGGATGTTGTACCCTTCGGGGATGGTTAGTTTATGAAGAATGACCTTACCATTGACAATTGTATTCAGAATTGTGTCCGGCGACATGGCGGATGAAAGAAGAAATTCACCGGCTTTAATTTTTTTATCATACCCCTTCAGGCGCGCAAACAGCCTGAACTTTTCAGGATGTACGATAATACCGTCTTGATTCAGTTTTTTTGCCGTAGCGGATAGCCCCTCTCCAGGATGAATAGCCACAACCTTTTCATTATTCAAATCAGCGGGTCTTCTTGCATAGGTCATAATATCAAGAAAAAAATATACAGCCGCAGCTGCAACCAAAAAAATACATATAGAAAAAAAAAATTTAGCTTTCATTGATATTGTATTCTTTGAAGACCCTCGAAGTACATGATTGAAGAAATATCATTAAATATAATATACCAAATTCATTCCCGCGGCAAGTTTTATGATTATCCCTTCTTCAATACTTCTATATCCAGGGGTTCACCTTTTGAAGGCTCCAGCCTCAGGCTGATGGCATCATTTGGACACTGACCCTCACACACCCCGCATCCCATGCATTTATCCTGATTTACGACGGCAACGCCGTCCATGGATATGGCATTAAATCCGCATGCATCAACACAATCACCGCATTCAATGCACTCATCGCTCACTTCAGCCACATACCCGGAAGGCGCAAGGATCGGGATGGCGCCTTCAAACATATTGTATACCTTCATTCCCTGGCAGCAGCAACTGCAGCAATTGCATATGGCCATGAATCGTCTGCCAAGATCTTTCTTGAAAAAAGCACAATGCACAAAGCCCATTTTGTGAACATCTTCAAGGAGTTTTACCGCCTCATCCTGAGATATTTTTCTGAACTTTGGATTAAATTCATTAATAAATGCCGCATGGGGGTCCCCCACAAACATGCAGACATCCATTTCACCCTTTGGCAGGCAGGAATTTTCTGCAACCGCGCGACAGGCACACTCGCCCACTGAAATAGATGCAGGATTTTCAAGAATGATATTTCTGGCCTGCTTAAATGGAATCACGGTCTCAGGGGGCTCAATGCTTATATTTGCCTTCTGGGTTACCAGCTGAATGGCATCCTTGAGCTTCAGCACTTTTGCATGATAGGTACTGGTCTCAACGCTTCCAGCCGTTTCAGCAATGCCTTGAACAACCGCCTCAAGCAGGTCTTCTAACTCTTCATCAATTTCATTGTCGGGCTTTTTTGCAGGCAACCCGGAAGACTGAAGCGCATGGAAGACAAAATGATCCAGATGCCTCATATAAACGTAAGCATTGTGAAAATTGTTCTTTTCATCCTGGGGAAACATATCATAAAGGGCCTTGGTTAAACTGTGGTGCATATGCGCCTCCTTCCAAAAAACATCATATTGTTATAAGTAATGTACAGGATCATTTAAACCCGCATCAGAGAATCCTTTCTTTCTGAGCAGGCAGCTGTCACAACGCCCGCATGCCCTTCCGTCCGCAGCCGGATCATAACAGCTGTGTGTCATGCTGTA
>JAUXDD010000246.1 GCA_030618465.1 Desulfobacteraceae bacterium | reverse complement strand
CGCATCCCGCTTACCCTTTTTTCAAACTGTTCTGAAACCATACCAGGAGCCCGATAATAATAAACGCTGCCGGCGCCAGAAGCATCAGACCCATATCTTCATATCCGGCCTGATAAAATGATTCAGGGATCACCTTTATGCCAAACACCTTTCCCGACCCAAAAAGCTCCCGTATAAACGCAACCGTAACCAGGACGGCACCATATCCGATACCGTTGCCCACACCGTCGATAAAAGCAAGATGCGGTGGATTGGAAAGGGCAAATGCTTCAGCCCGTCCCAACACAATACAGTTGGTGATAATCAGCCCTACAAATACCGATAATTGTTTGCTGATATCGTAAAAAAAGGCCCGCAGGAATTCATCAATCAGAATCACCAGGGTGGCAATAACCGCCAGTTCTACAATGATTCGGATATTCCTGGGAATAATGTTTCGCATGCATGAGATAATCATGCTTGAAAACGCGACCACAAATGTCATGGACAACCCCATGACCAGGGCTGTCTTTAACTGTACGGTCACGGCAAGTGCCGAGCAGATGCCGAGCATCTGAATGGAAATGGGATTATCCCCCCACAGGGGGTCTGAAAATGTTTTTAATGATGTTGAACGCTTCATTTTCGGCACCAGGGTGTGTCCTTGTTTGTTTCGCAGTAGGATCGATTGTTTCTAAGCGACAGGGAAACCGGTTCATATGCTGTGAGAATTTCTTTCAAACCGGTGGTCAGTTTCTTCCCGGTTATGGTTGCACCGCTGATACCGTCCACATAGTTATTTTTCCGGCTTTCGGGAAATCGATCATCAACCTTTCCCTTTGCAATGGAAATAGAAACAAACCCCCCTTTATCATTTATAATCTTTTTCCCCACAAAATTATTCCGGAACCAGCTTTGCTCGATCTCACCCCCAAGCCCAGGTGTTTCGGAATGTTTATAGACCGTAAATCCCTTAATTGTTGAACCGTCACCGGCAATTGCCAGGTATCCCAGGATTTTTCCCCACAGACCGTTTGTATTGACGGGGATAATATAGGCTTCCACGGGCCCGTCTTTTTCGGAATAAAGATAAATGGGCATCCCCTCTTCTTCATCGTCATCACCGGCCTTGATGGGCAGCCCTGAGGAATCAATCATGTAACGGGTGATGTTTGCGGCAAAAAGAGAATTGATCTGGTCGGAAGCATACGTTTCATTCTCTTTTATAATCCCCACTGACTTTAAGATATTCATTCTCCGATCGATCATGATATTTTTCTGCTGAATATCCTTTAACCCGGCTGACGCGGCAGTGAGCAGTGTACTGCACACAAGACACAGGCCTGCGGCAAACAGAACGGATTTCAAGGTATCAGACATTGGGAATCCTTTTACTCAGTCGCAACCGGATTTCAATGGTATCCAGCAGCGGTGCAAACAGATTCATAAACAGTATCGCCATCATAATCCCCTCCGGATAAGCAGGGTTAACCACACGAATTAATACGGTCAGAGCACCGATGAAAAATCCGTATATCCATTTTGAATGGGTCGTACCCGGTGCGGATACCGGGTCGGTGGCCATATAGGTAATCCCGAAAGCAAATCCGCCCATCACAAGGTGATAAAAGGGATTGAGTGAAAACCAGGCGGACGATGAACCGGTAGAAACCATATTCAACAGAAAGCCGGTCACCAGGACACCGATGACGCCGCCGGCAATGATGCGATAACTGGCTACGCCTGTGACAATAAGAACAATGGCACCGATCAGGCACAGAAGTGTGGAGGTACCGCCAATGCTGCCGGGATACTGGCCTTCGAACAGCCGGGCAAATGTATAACCGGCCTCTGTAAGTGCCGTTTCAATGGTTTGTGCAGGATTAGTCGCCGTCGTGCATGCCAGGGGTGTCGCGCCGCTAACCGCATCAACCGTTGGTGCCGCAGTTGCGCCTGAAGCAATCCAGACAGCATCGCCGGACATTCGCGCCGGATAGGCGAAAAACAGGAATGCCCGTCCGGTCAATGCCGGGTTTAAGAAATTTCTGCCCGTACCGCCGAAAATCTCTTTACCGATAACCACACCAAAAGAGACCCCCATGGCCACCTGCCACAGGGGAACAGTTGGCGGAAGCGTCAGCGGAAACAGGAGACCGGTTACAAGAAAGCCTTCGCTGATGGGATGCTTTCGTATAGTCGCAAAAACCACTTCCCAGAAAAAACCCACGGCATATGATACGAAAACGATGGGGATGACGACATACATCCCCCGGGTGAGTGCGTTCACAAGGGTAGTATCACGCCCGGATGCCAGCAGGCTGTGATAACCGGTATTGTAGATCCCCCATAAAAGGGTGGGTAGAATAGCGATGATGACCACGCTCATAAACCGTTTGAGATCAATACTGTCACGAACATGGGGGGAAACCCGGGGGACATCGCCCGGGATAAAAAAAAACGATTCCGTGGCATCAAACAAAGGACGTAGCTTTTTTAGCCTGCCGTCTTCTTCAAAGTGTTTTCTGAATGTATCAAATAATGATCGTATGGCTTTCACATGTTTCCTTATAATAGTTCTGCCTGAATGTTTTCAGGATATCACAAATCTCAATTTTTGAGGGGCACACATAAGAACACAGCCCGCACTCCACACAATCAAGCACCCCATGGGCAAGGGCGTCTTCAAGTTCGTCGGCAAGTATGGCTTTTATCGTAAACTGGGGAAGAATTTCAACCGGGCAAACGGTTGTGCAGGTACCACAGTTGATGCAAGCTCTTTCTTCACCATGCATATTGCTGTCCATGATCAGAGGCCGGTTGTTAAAAACCGACAGAAACGTCTTTGAATAACTCGGTTTATTAATACCAGGACGGGCAAAACCAAAAAATTCCTTTTCATTGCCTTTTGGAATCACGGTTATAGAGGTTTCATAAAAACCAAGATAAGAATCCGGATCGACAGCATACCCATGCAACAATCCGCCGGCTATATATCTGCTCTTATCGGTTTCTGAAGAACCGGGGACAAGGTGAGAAACCGGCACGCCCATCCGTGTTTTAAGGTGAAGCCCCCTGGAAGCCATACTTCCGGCAACAGTTACCATTCTTTCCACAGGATAGGTGCCATTTTTTAACAAAGCGGCAACGAGCAGCACATCCTGACCGTTTATATACCAGCTCTGGTTTTCATCCGATCCCTTTTTTATATGATACAGGAAAACACCCGGATCATCTGCCGGGTATTTTCCTTTCACGCAATGCGTCACATTTTCCTGAAACGTTTTAGAATCAGCATGGCTATGGCTGCCGGCATATACAAACACCCGATCGGCCAACCTGTGCAGAACGTTCATTCCATATTGAAAAAGATCTGCCCTGCCGTCCAGATACATATCAGGTTCAGGATGAAACGGTTCGGAGTTTTCCAGGCGGACAAAAATTGCAGGCGGAACATGTTCGGGGTCAGCTATATCCCGAAACGGCAACTGCCGCATCAACGCCCACAACCCGCCCTTCATTATGGCACGGACAAGCCGTTTTGCCGGGATGTTTTGAATATCCTGTTCCGAGTGGCTGTCGAACCGTTCCCGGCTTTCCTCGTTGTCACATTTTACGACAATTTTTTTGATGACTCTTCTCGGACCAAAATCAATTGATTCAATTATTCCGGAGCCGGGGGACATGAATTGAATATCCGGATTTCGCTTGTCTTCAACCAGGGGGGTTCCTGTCTTCACCCTGCCCCCGGTTTTTACCAGGAGTCTGGGTTTTATATATGGAATCCGTTCCGGCAGGAGTGCCACATGAGTGGGAGGCACAAGTGCAAGAACTTCCGAAAGGGGCTTCCCTTCACAATTGATGTCATAGCCGTTTTTTACGCTGACTGGAATCATATGATTTAGACTTAATGCCATTAGCTTAAGGATTTTAATCAATCATAAAATCCCCCTCAATCCCCCTTTTCAAAGGGGGAGGTTTTGCTCCCACCCCTTCGTAAAGGGAGAGGTTTGCTCCCCCCTTTCGTAAAGGGGGGCCGGGGGGGATTTAGCGGCCTTCAAAAAAAATGAACCCGTTACAATTTTTCATAACTTTTTTCTTAAATCAACATCATTTTGGAAAAAATATTAAATTAGTGAGATTGGGTTTAGACTCACTCAAACGCCTTTTCCGCTTTTTCATCCGGTCTTCTTTCAGGTACATATACATGGGGAATTTTCCCTTTGTTCCATTCCCCGGTTACATAAAGGTTGCAGTAGCAGCTGCCGTATTCAGCTACATCGGGCGACCTGTATTCACACGGACAAATAATATCCCTGTCGTCATCACGTTCCCCGGATGCCA
>JAUXDD010000050.1 GCA_030618465.1 Desulfobacteraceae bacterium | reverse complement strand
GACAACTTAATAAGCATTTAAAGATTTATCAAGCATTTATTATAAACTTCAGGATCAAATCTAATTCGCATATCGATAGAAAATGGTAACTTTAATTAAATGAAAAGCGATAATTAAATAAATTTTCAACAAATTGGAATCTGAAGGTAAATAAGGATGGCAGCTTCTACAAGCTTTTTTCCCAAATCTGTTAAATATATCACAAACGGATAATTAAAAACCTGCTTTTAATATTTCAACTGATCTGTATCGATGCGCTTCGATTTCCACTTGCAGGTATTATGTTAGTATTCAGTGACCCGAATCAATCAAAAAACATTTGATAGCCAAAACATATCACAAAACAATCTAAAATTCCTTACCTGCAAATCAACTAAGCCATACATAATAAAAAGTGTATATAAAACATGCATTCCCTCACCATCAGAATTTATTTTTTTACCTGAATTTTGTTGAAAACCAATTCTTTCATTAATTTAACATTAAGTAAAAATTAATTCATTACCTGTATGTGATAATAAAAATAAGTTGGATCGTTTTTATTCGTTCTATTGGTATTATGTTTTGGTTAAATATGGACTCAGAAGTTGTGTTGATATCCCGTTAGCCGAGGATATCAATCAGAACGGGCCATACAACCAACAGGCAAACTGGCCAACCAGCAACACATTATTCGTTATCTTAAGGAGGATATCATGCACAATGAAATAAACAAGGCCCTGTATAATGTATTCCCATTACAAAAAAAGAGTGATGCTTTTTCCGGATATCTTTATATGAAATACTATGAGTACGTTATTGCAGAGATGTTTAAAATGATGGGTATGCCCTGCAAAGAACCGACACCAAAGCTGGACCCGGGCATTACCGAAATGATCGAGCTGCTTGTTCATCAGATTTTTGAGGCCGGCGCAAGCAGGGAAACCAGCACACATCATGCGAAAGTGTTAACTCTGCCGGATGTACTGAAACTTGTGACACAGAAAGAAGACCTGCATCTGGTCCCGTCAGAAAAAGTCATTCCCTTTAAGATCGCAAGGGATGTGATTTTAGAGAGTCCGGAAACAATTTCTGTGGGAACATGTCCCTGCCGGATGGTTTCGGAGAAACCTTGCCTGCCGCCTCCCATGGAAGTCTGCATCTGGCCGGGCGAACCCAATGCATCTTTTATCGCAGGCCAAAATGCCAATTTTCGCAAAATCTCACAGGATGAAGCAGTGGGCATCCTTGAAGACTGTCATAAAAAGGGATTTGTCCATACGGCGTACTTTGAAAAAGGAGCATCAGACCGGATGGATGTTATTTGTAACTGCTGTGATTGTTGTTGCATAGGGCTCAAAATGTTCAACCTGATGGATATGGATGACCAGAATCCTTTTATTGCGCCTTCGGGTTATGTGGCTGAGATTAACGATGCATGCAACGGATGCGGAGTTTGCGCTGAAAATACATGTAATTTTAAAGCAATTTACATGGATGAGAAAAACCAACAGGCGGTCGTCAGGTTTGAAAAATGTATGGGGTGTGGTGTTTGTGAAAATGCATGTGAAGCGGACGCCATTACCATGCGTCGTGACCCGGCAAAAGGTGATCCGCTGGATATTGATGAAATGAAAAAATGATATGTTTTAACAAATACATAAAAGATATTTGCATTCATGAATAACTTGATATATTCAACATAGCAGTCGGGTCCTTAATGTATTCAAGTCATCATATTTATTTAAAAAGTTGTCACAGGAAATAATCATGTTTATCATGTAAAGCCTGTCTAAAATTATATTTCTGTTAGCTGCATCTATTAACCTAAGCAGGAGGCGCATTTCATGGAACATCAGAATGGGAATTCAAAAAATCAAAAACTGGTTCGATTTGCAAGCTGGGTGGTTGACCATAAAATACTTGTGGTACTATTCTGCCTGCTCGTTGGTGGTGGAAGTATTGCGGTTTCACTTGACCTTGTCATGGATAACTCCCTTGAAGCTTATTTTATGAATGATGATCCGTCATTTGCCTATTATAAAGATTTTATGAAGGAATACGGAAACGATGAATTCCTGTATATTGTGTATACCCATAAAAAAGATGTATTTAACCTGGATGTCTTAAAGGTTACACAGAAACTGGTTGCCGATCTTGAGGAGGTGCCTTTTGTTAAAAAGATTCACGGCCTGACCAATGTGGAATTTATGGAGAGCAATGAGCTGGGTGACCTTAAAATTTTTGATTTAATGGCGGATTTCCCGGAAACACAGGAACAGGCGGATCAGATAAAGAAAAAACTGATGGCGAAACCCATCTATGTGGAAAGCTTTATTTCCAAAGACGGCAAATATGCCGCAGTGTTGTGTGAAGTGGAAGACAAACCGGATGACGACCCCAATTACCATCAAAAAATTGGTCATGGATTAAAACAGGTCCTTGGCAAATCCGAATTTAAGGATTTCAGGTTCTGGCCGGTTGGTGAACCCGTCCTTAATTCTGAATTCTACGAACTGATTGAAGAAAGCGCTGTTGTCATTGCCGGCCTGTCATTTGTTTTAACATTTGGTTTTCTGGTTGTCCTGTTTCGACAGACAAAAGCATTTTTCGGTCCCTGGCTGGTTGTTATGTTTTCAATCCTGATTGTTGTGGGATTTATCGGTGTTATGGGGTATCCAATAACAGCCATGTTTCAGATGATGCCGTCCTTACTGATTGCTATTGGTGTTGCAACAAGCGTACATTTGATTAATGAATATCAGATCCATTTAAGGGCAGGAAATGATAATCGATCGTCTATTTTAAAATCCGTTGAACTTGTGGGCATCCCATGCCTGTTTACAACAATTACCACAGCCGTGGGCATTGGTTCGCTGACAGTTTCGCCCGTTAAGGCAATTAAGGAATACGGCCGGTTTTCCATGTTCGGTGTGATGGGGATTTTTCTGTTTTCATTCACCATAATGCTTGTGGTCCTTGCCGTTTCCGGAAAACGTACGGAGCGGCATTTTGAAAAACAGCGAAAACGAAATTCAGAGGGACGGCAGCACCTGGTTTTTCTGGACAAGTTACTTGCCGGTATTGCAGCTTTAAACAAAAAGCATTATGGAAAAATTCTTATCGTCGTGGGAATTTTTTCCGCTATATGTATTTACGGAATTACACGGCTTGAGATAAACTCCTCCTATCTTGAAGAGATCGGCGATTCTGCAAAAATATACCAGGACTACCGGTTTGTCGATGACAAAATGGGGGGATCAGGAAATTTTGAGCTTTTGCTGAACTCCGGGGAACCGGATGGTGTAAAAACCCTTCAGTTCGCAAAGACACTCGAAAAAATACAGAGTTTTATAGACAGCAAAGACGATTTTGTCAGAAAGACCAATTCCATTAATGATATTATCAAAGATGTGAACCAGTCTTTAAACAATAATGACAAAGCATATTCCAGGATTCCGGATTCTGATCAGGCGGTATCTCAATATATCCTTCTTTATGAAATGTCTGGTGGTGAAGACCTGGAAAAACTGGTTTCAGCAGATATTGCTGAAGCGAGACTGACGATCCTTACAAAATATTCCGATACAAAAACCGCTGAAAAATTTAATAATGAGCTTGAAGCGTATATTCCAACAATCCTGCCGGAAGGATATACATATAACATTACCGGTGCCTCCTATATGCTGGTCAAATCAATGGGACATATTGAAAAAACCCAGATTGAATCCATTACCCTTGCACTTGGCGTGATATCGTTGATGATGATTGTTGTTTTTCGTTCAATCAAAGTGGGGCTGGTTTCCATGCTGCCCAATGTTTTTCCTATAGTCGTTACATTGGGATTCATGGGGCTGGCCGGTATCTGGCTGGATTATGTCCGGACGCTGATTGCCTGCATTGCCATTGGACTGGCTGTTGATGACACCATTCATTTCATTTTTCGATATAAGATGGAATTCAAGCGGCTGGGAAGCTATGAAAAAGCACTGGACGTCACCATGAGCGATGTGGGACGTGCCATTACCATTACAACAATTATACTGATGATGGGCTTTGGCGCATCCATGATATCTAAAATAAATGACATGCACTATTTCGGTATGCTGGCTTCCATGTGTATATTTGTGGCACTTCTGTCTGATTATTTTATCTGTCCGGCATTGATATTACTGACAAAGCCTTTTGGGAAAGAATTTGATTCATTAGATGTCAGCCATCAATCATCGGTTATCAGCAATTCGTCTCCATTAACTGAGAACTGATTTTTTAATCTGTTAACTGATTACTACCCAGGGAGAAACTATGCAATCAAGGATTAAAACAGTCGCACTGGTACTGGTCTGCATGTGTTTTAACGTAACCGCATATGGCGAAGATGCCCATGAAATCATGATAAAAAACTACTATATTGATCAGGGCAGGGATAATACATCAGACATGCGGATGGAGTTGATAAAGAAAAGCGGGAAGAAACGCGTTCGTGAAGTGACTTTCTGGAAACTTGAGCGGGGAGATGAAGATAAAAGTTTAATGGTCTTCAGAAAACCGGCCATGGACAAGGGTGTTGCTTTTTTAACATGGGAACACAGGTACAAAGATGACGACCAGTGGCTGTATCTACCGGCAATAAAACGTGTCCGCCGAATATCTTCTGCTGAAAAACACAAGTCTTTTATGGGATCTGATTTTTCATATAATGACATGATCCTGCCTCATCCGGAGGAATTTGTGGATATACTGCTGGGGGAAGAAACAGTGGATGGAAAACAATGCTGGCTGATTGAAAATATTCACAAAACATATACCGGTGATCCGGAATATAAATCGTGGAAAAAGTACCAGTACTCAAAGACACGTTCCTGGATTATCAAGGATAGTTATATGCTGATCAAAACTGAAATGTTTGATAAAAAAGGTCACCCCGTCAAAGTCTATCATGCAACGGATATCAGACAAGTTGACGGGTACTGGACGTTAATGAAAATGGAAATGGAAAATCTGAAAACCGGTCATAGGACGATTTTTGAAATAACAGATGTAAAATACAATATCGGATTGACCGAGGATTTTTTCAATCAGCAGGAACTTCGTAAAGAACGATAACTATTTCAATGTTTTTGTGGTTTAAAATCGTGCAAAGGCAGCCTGAAGCTGGGATGCTTAAAATGGGAAGTTATTTTTGAGCGAGCCCTAAGGTTTTATCTGTAAATTTTGTTATAAAAATTCCACACCAATTCCTTCAGGAGTGATTCGTACAACCGTGCCTTTAATTTTTACAAATTTTTCAATGCTTTCATATGGAATATTGAGACTAACTATCTGCCCCATGATAAATTCTTCAGCAGTTTCAACAAATACACCCTTCAAACTAATGTCTCTGATATATTCAGTGCCGAATTTTTCATCAGACGTGAAATTAACTTTCGCATCGTAGGTTTTCCTTGGGTGTTTTCGTTTTTCAGCTTGCGATGAATGAGATGTTGTACTCTTGCCGGACGAAACCATATTATAAGCCTCTTATATATTTATAAACCATTATAGGTATCTATTCAGGGGGTATATTCAGCGTTAAGATCATATGAAAATGATGACTACTAAGTTAACGACATTAATTAAGTGCCCCCGTGAATGAATACCATTATAGCGTAAAATTGTGCCCGAATGTCAAGAAATTTATTGCTCGACTTTCACTCAATTGAGGTTAAACTATATGCCTGGCAGGGTGATCCACAACCGACTGTAATCGCACACCTATACCATCTGGCGTGATCCGGATAATTCTTCCTTTGCATTTAAAAAACTTTTTGTTGTTTGGAAGGGGGAGTTTTACTGTAATCTCCTGGCCGACTTTAAACTTACGGGCGGTCTGAATAAAAACACCGTAAGCACTGATATCCTGAATAAATCCCTTAAAGGATTGACCCTTTACATCATAATCCACGGTTGTCAGGAAGAGTTCCCGCGGATGCTTTCTTCTTTCACTGAGATATATGATATTATTCGGTTTATTCCTGAGCATCAGTATGAGTCCTTAAGATGTTTGGTTGTAGCTTTGATTTTGTCCATTGCATCATTGACCGCTTCTTTTGCTTTTTCAGCCTGTTCTATGGCTTCTTTTTTTGTTGTATCCTCTGTTGGCCCTGTCTGAAAGTCTTTGATCACCAGGAAACCTACAATTAAAAATGATAGAAGGACAGTAATGAGGAAAGCACCGCGCATGATGATTCTCCTTAAGTTGTGATGTGATTAATTATTGATTGATTTCAGATCTGATTACACTGATTATACTACAAAAATCAGTGTAAAGTCAAAAAATTACTTTTCCTGCCAGCAATTTTCGGTGAGAATAAAAATTTTCTCAAATGGATACATCAGGGTACTACAAGATGCAGTTTTGTAATCTGCCGGTTTTGTTTATGTTTACGGTATACCCGGAATTTTTGTCCTTTGAACTGAATTGACAGTAAATAACCGTCTATCTGATGGTCCATTCTGTCTAATGTCATCCGCCAGAGGGGGCCAAAATGTTTAAGAATAATGTTTATTCCCAATGTGTTATCATTTTCATCTTTTACATCATAGAAGGGGTGAGAAATGAACTCATTGATTATAATTTCCAATGTGTCTTCCTGTGTCTGACAACGAAACTCAGCTGTTTTTCTCATTGCAGCATAACTCCGGAAAAGAGGTTGTTTTATTATTATGGGTCCAATACCAGCTGACCATATCTCCTGATACCTTATGTTTTATATAACCGGCATCAACAAGACTTTTTATTGTTTCAGCCACAAAGCTGTTTTCCATTTCCATTACTTTGAGTTCATTCCCGATCATACCGGTTATTTTTTCAATCAACCCGGACACATAATTATTTGATGAATTGTCTGCCTGATACGTGCCATATTCTTCGAAAATGTCTTTGGAAAGAAGCTGAAAAATAAGGTCCATTCTCTGATATCCCAGGATCAGAAGGGTTTCATGTCTCGAACAGTTACCTTCCTTGAATTTTTTTTCAGTCTCTTTCCATATTTTCTGCTGTTTTTCCGTAAATTCATTTACAAATCCATCAATCTCTTCAGGGGTTAATTGAGATGTTTTTACAATAGACTTGTTTGCATCATACTGGCTCCAGTCGTTTGTGAGGATTTCAATATCATAATTTTCCAGTTCCTCTCTCAACGTTGTTCCGGGAAACGGCGCAAGAAAGTGATATCCGTATTCAATGTCAAGCTCTTCAGCAAACTTTCGTGAATCTTCCATTGTTTCCATGGTTTCGCCGGGAAGGCCTACCATGAATGAGGCAAACACTTTCATGCCTGTTTCCTTGCAGCATTTAACCGCTTCTCTTGCCTGATCAAGGGTTATGCCTTTTTTTACCCGTTTGAGCATCTCCTGATTACCGGATTCAATACCAAAACTGACCGTGTCACAACCGGCCTCTATCATCACTTTAAGGGTTTCCGTATTAACGGAATCAACGCGTGCAAACGCACACCAGCTGAAATTAATTTTCCTTTTCAGAATTTCATCACAAAACTTCCGGACCCTTTTTTTATTTGATGTAAAAAAATCATCCGCAATATTGATCCGTGTAAAACCATAAGAGAGAAGATGCTCAATTTCATCAAGCACAAGATCAACAGACCGGTAACGGACCTTCATACCGACCATTCTTCTCCCCTGGCAGAAAATACATCGGTTCGGGCATCCGCGGCTTGTTATAATACTCACGGGAAATCCAAGGGCCTGGTATCTTGACATGGGCAGCAGGTGTCGGGCAGGCAGGGGCAGGGTATCAATATCTTGAATAAAGTCCCTTTTTTCCGTTTTTACAATACGACCGTTATCTTTATATGCGATACCTTTAACCGTGTTCCATCCGGATTTATCATTAATCACTTCAAGAAGTTCTTTTATCGTCTGTTCACCCTCTCCGATAACGATAATATCAATCCCGGGATAATTTGTCAGGGTATCCTCAGCATCAAAGGACACATGGGGACCGCCCATCATGGTAATTATGGAAGGATTATGTTCTTTGGCCGTACAAATGATATCTACTGCACCCGGAAAATTCATTGTTACGGAATTACCGCCGACAATGTCAGGTTTAAAGGCATCAATGTCCTTTTTTAATTTTTCAGGGGTATACTGGCTGACAATGTAATCAAGGATGATGACCTCAGCTCCGGCTGACTCAAATGCAGCAGCAGCATAACAGATACCAAGTGGGGGTGACGGGGCTTCTTCCAAAGGGTAAGGTGGTGCAATTAATGCAACTTTCATATACGTTTAGAATCCAATCAAATTATAATAATTCAGGTGAAAATTCACCTGCTTTGTTAAAGGCGCTATATATGGAGAAAGAACATAATGTGTCAAGCAAAAAAATGATTATTTTTTTAAAAGTCACACATCACTTAAATATGGCCCGGCTGGATAGCTTCCCAGAATTCTGAGACTGTGGCAGTTTTCTCCCAGATTTTTTTTCAGCTCCGAATATTCATTCCGGGAGAGATCACATTCAACATCAGCAAAAAAAACATATTTCCATTTTTCCGATCGCAGCGGCCGTGACTCCAGTTTTTTCATATTAATACCTTTTTTGGCTAAAATCGTAAGTACTTCGACCAGTGCGCCGGATTTGTCAGGAAGGGTAAATAAAAGCGATGTTTTATCATGACTTCCTTCCTGTGACCGGGTTGCGCCTATTATCAGAAATCGTGTCCAGTTGTCGGTAAAATCCTCAATATGCCTGGAAATAATATTAAGATTCAGCATCTCACCGAGTTTAACGTGCCCGATTGCCGCACAGTTTTTCTTTCCAACAACTTTTCGTGCCGCTGCTGCCGTACTTTCCATTGGAACAACCATTGATTCCGGAAGATGCCTGCGCAGCCACTCTGAACACTGGGCAAGGGGCTGCGGGTGAGAGTATACGGTAGTAATGCTTGACAGGGAATCTTCCAGACTCAGCAGTGAATGACTGATCTTGCAGAATATCTCTGCCTGTATGTAAACATTGTATTTGAGAAACATATCAAGGCTCTGACCGACACTGCCCTGCAGTGAATTTTCAAGGGGGATTATTCCAAGTTCAGCATCTTTCACCGCAACAGCCTGGAAAACATCAATAAGATTATTACAGGGCTTAAAATCAGTGCTGTGCCCCAGATATTCAATGCCGGCAAAAAAGGAAAACGTTCCTTCCGGTCCAAGGTAGGCAACCTCCTGTGGACGTTGAAGCCTTCGGGATGAAGAGAGAATCTCCCGATAAATCGACAGCAAATGATCCTCCGGCAGTATCCCCGGATTATTTGCTGACAGGCGTTCAAGGACCTCTTTCTCTCTGAACGGTTTAAAAACACTGTCTTTGGATGTAGATTTAATTTTGCCGACTTCCAGGCAAAATTCAGCCCTCCGGTTTAAAATGTCCAGCAAGTCATCATCGGTTGCATCAATTTTTTCTCGGATGGATTTAAGTCGTTCCTGGATTGAATGGCTATTCGTATCGGTTTTGGGACGCATTATATTTCCTTATGGATTCGTATTAATTTTCAAACAATTCCATGGCCTGATCTACACTCCAGCCTTCATGTACCACACCATGAAGTACCTTGACAAGCAGGGTTGGATTATCTGCCTGGAAAATATTTCTTCCAATAGAAAGTCCGGCTCCACCCGCCTGAATTGAACCATGGACCATCTCCACAATTTCCTTTTTGCTTTCCATTTTGGGGCCACCGGCAATGACTACCGGGATATCGCAACCTTCAACAACCTGGGCGAATGTTTCCCTGTCACCGGTGTATGGAACTTTTACAACATCAGCACCGATTTCTTCACCAAGACGTGCGCAGTGCTGAACAATTTCCGGATCATATTCATTCTCAACTTTCGGTCCCCGTGCATATATCATTGAAAGCACGGGCATACCCCAGTTGTCTGCTATGGAGGTGACCTGGCCAAGTTCTCTCAGCATATCTCTTTCAGATTCATCACCAATGTTTACATGGACAGAAACACCGTCCGCACCCAATCGGATTGCATCTTCAACACTGCTCACCAGTGTTTTCGCATTGGGATACGGAGAAAGGGAAGTACTTGCTGAAAGGTGGATAATCAGCCCCACATCTTTTCCGCTTCCGCGGTGAGATCTGCGCGGCAGGCCTTTATGCATAAGCACGGCATTTGCCCCCCCTTCGGAGACCTTGCTGACTGCATCACGAAAATCGACAATCCCAAAAATGGGACCAACACTCACCCCGTGATCCATGGGAACAATTATTGTTTTTCCTGTATTCCTGTTGAAAATTCTTTCAAGACGAACACTTTTACCAAGATGCATAATTCCTCCTTTTCGGTCATTAAAAATAAAAAAGGCCGCAAGCTGTTGCCTGCGGCCCTTTATGTGGATTTGGTTACTCTGTCAACGCATACCATCCAGGCCGCAGATCCTGATAAATATAAAAAGGCCAAAAAAGCAACCCCCGGAATTATTAAAAAAATCTTTATGGTATGTGTAATGATTCATATCTAAATTTGATTATCAGATGGTTTTATGAATGTCAAGGAGTGGTAATGAATTATTATCCTCGCGGATGATATTTTTCATGCATTCGCTTCAGGTGCTCCTGGGCCACATGGGTATAAATCTGGGTGGTGGAAATGTCTGAATGCCCGAGCATGATCTGGACAGAACGAAGGTCTGCCCCGCCTTCCAGCAGGTGGGTGGCAAATGAATGCCTGATTGAATGTGGCGTAATTTCCTTTTCGATCCCTGCCTGTAATGTATACCGTTTTATTATTTTCCAGAAACCCTGGCGGGTCATCGGGTTTCCCGCCCTCGCTACAAACAGGTAAGGACTCGTGATATTTTTCAAAAGTACCGGCCTGTCTTTTTTTATGTAGCGGTCAATTTTTTTTTTTGCATACATGCCTATGGGTACAATTCTTTCTTTTGATCCCTTACCAAAAACTCTTACAAAACAGGCTTCAAGGTTAATATTGAGAAGTCCAATGTTTACAAGTTCGGAAACTCTCAGGCCGGCTGCATAAAGAAGTTCCAGCATTGCCGCATCTCTTGAGCCCCTTGGTTTTTTAGTATCCGGTGTATGTAACAGCTTGTTGATGTCATCCACAGAAAGAATACCCGGAAGTTTAAAGCCGGTTTTGGGCAAATCAACAATTCGGGAAGGATCGCTTTTAATAATTTTTTCATACACGAGAAATTTGTAAAATCCCCGGATACTGACAAGGTGTCTTGCCCGTGAACGCGCACCGAGGCCTGATTTACGGAGATCGATGAGGTGCTTCATGATTACCGGTGTATCTTCACCTGATACATGCGCTATATGTTGAGTATTTAAAAATTCTGTATAGCGTGAAAGGTCATTGGTGTATGACTCAATTGTTTTTTGAGAAAGCCCTTTTTCAATAAGCAGATAATTAACATAGCGGTCGATTAAAGCATCAATGCCGATTATAAGAGAGGCCATTTTGTCATACTCCGATCCGGTTGTTCAGGCAGTCTGTATTGTTGAGCACTTCCGCGTGGTCTTTTCTGACAACCACCATATTCTCAAGGCGAATCCCACCCCAGCCAGGAAGATATATCCCCGGTTCAACCGTAAAAACCATCCCTTCTTCAAGCGTCGTGTCTTTTAAAGGACCAATCCGTGGCGGTTCATGAATGGCAAGGCCGACCCCATGGCCCAAACCATGACCGAACTTTCCTTTGAATCCTTTTCCTTCAATATGTTTTCGTGCAGCGTCGTCAACTAATTTTGAACTGACGCCGGCTTTTATAGCATCTACAGCCATACGCTGAGCATCATATACAGTTGTAAAAACTTTTGTAAATGTTTCATCGGGTTTCCCAATTACAAATGTTCTTGAAATATCAGAACAATACCCATTCAGCCGGGCACCCCAGTCAAAAAGAATGGGCTCGCCTTTTTTAAACTTTCGATTTTCAGGTATGGCATGGGGCAGGGCGCTGTTGGGACCTGATGCGACAATTGCAGGAAATGATACGGATTCCGCACCTGCTTCACGGAGTCCCCTTTCTATCATCCATGCAGCATCTTTTTCGATCATGCCCGGTTTTATCTCCGGCAGCATATAATTAAAAACAGATTCAGCCAGGGAGAGTGATTTTCTTATCATATCAATTTCCGACTCTTCTTTACGAATGCGTATCGTTTCTAAAATATCGTCTGCTCCTACCAGTTCAATATCTAATTTTTCAGACGCAAATTGTTCATTGATTTTTTTATACTGCGAATAGGACATTCGCATACTTTCAAAACCCAGCCGTTTTGTATGCATGCCTTTAAGGATTTGCCCCATTTCTTTGGAAAGGCCTTTTTTATAGCAATATATTTCAAAAAGCGGGGCCTCTTTTTTTGCCTGGAGGTCATATCTTGAATCGGTTGCAAGAATCAGTTTGTTTTCATTTATAAATAATGCGCCTGCGGATTCGTCAAACTGGGTGTCTTCACCTGTAAATCCACTCAAATAGCGGCGGTTTTCTTCAATTAAAATTATAACCGTGTCTATTTTGTTCTTTGAGAGGGATTCTCTAAGGCGGAAAATTTTTTTTTCATTAGTGCTATTCAAGTATGTCTCCTTTTATTAAGCAGTGTTAATACAATATTATATACATTAATTCAATAAATTGTAGCTAATTGTATAAAAACAGTGATATCCTGAAATTAAATGCAACTTTTCAAAATACATATTTTATGTTAATAAGGAATCATGTCTAAAATAATTTGTGTTGCAAGTCAAAAGGCTGGCGTTGGAAAAACAACTACTGCAGTCAATATTGCCACCTCTTTTGCACTTTTCGAAAAAAAGACACTTCTTATTGATTGCGATCCTCAAGGTGATGCCGGCGATTGCATGGGAATTGAAAAAAATAAACTTTCCAGCGATCTATATGATATTTTTATGGGAAAAACATCAGAAAAAGATGTTTCTGTGGATAGCGGGCTGGATTTTTTAAAAATACTTCCTTCACGGCTCAACCTTGTTCGGGCAGAACACAAACTCTCTCTAAAACCCGGGAAAGAGATGATTCTGCATCGGGTGGTACAGAATGTATCTGATGATTACGACTTTATAATAATTGACTCCCCGTCATCTTTAGGTTTTTTTACCGTTTGTGCCATGGCAGCGTCTGACTGGTTGCTGGTTCCTCTCAAGTGTCAGTATTATGCACTTGAATCATTCCGGCATTTACTTGAGGTGGTTCAAATGGTGCGGCATGAACTGAATTCAAACCTGAAAATTGCCGGTATACTCCTGACAATGTGTGACAATCAGAACGAGTTGTTAAGCACGTTTTCTGAAAATGATATTAAAGGTATCAAGGATATTTTATTTTCTGTTACAATACCTTATAGTGAGAAGTATCATAATAATTCAGGTGTTTGTAAACCTTTTGCACTGGATGATATTCAATCAACAGGAGCTGCATCCTATTTCAGTCTATCTTTTGAACTGATGAATATTATTGATTTAAAAAACAGAATTGTTTGAGGGGGTTTAAGTGAAAGTTACAGATTCTGAAATAATTAAAAGCGGCGAGAGGGACTTGATCGATGCAATAACCGGTGATCTCAACTGGGAAGTGATTCAAACAATTTTCAGGGAAAAACATAATCTGATTTTGAGTGATGATGTTGAATACAAGAAAGGAGACATTGTTGTTCATAATGATCAGATCGCTTATAAACTTGATTTTGATATTAAAGTAAAGGTTTCAGTGCTGTTTAACAGAAAAGGAGATTGCCTGGAAGTAATGGCAGCAGAAGATGTCACTGAACCGTCAGGTGAAGAGACAAATGAACTGGAAGAATCGTCAGTTGAAACCAACGAAAAGGATATAGATGAAGATGGGACACGGGAATTTTCACCATCTGATGTGTCTGATGCACCCGGGACAGCAATTGATCAAAATAAAAATGTAGCCAGAATGGCATCCCAGATTGCAGAAATGATTTCAGATATTAATGAAGAATGATTGATGCAAACCATCTTTAACTTTTTTGCTGAATATGAATAATCGGTCAAATTTTTTATCCTGATTTATAATTCCATGTGTAATATTTTTTAAGGGGAATTCTATGATTTTTGAAAAAAATATACTTTGTATTGGCGCCGGGTATGTGGGTGGCCCCACCATGGCAATGATCGCTTATAAATGTCCGCAGTATAGAGTAACTGTTGTGGATATCAATCCCGAGCGTATTGCCCAATGGAATTCTGATGAGTTGCCTATTTATGAACCCGGCCTGTATGAAGTGGTAAAAGCCTCAAGGGATAGAAACTTGTTTTTCAGCACAGACATTGAGAAGGGGATAATCGAGTCAGAGATTATTTTTGTAAGTGTCAATACGCCGACAAAGACTTTTGGCGTGGGTGCCGGCATGGCTGCAGATCTACAATATTGGGAAAAAACAGCAAGACAGATTCTTCAATGCGCAAAAACCCCTAAAATAATTGTCGAAAAAAGTACACTTCCTGTAAAGACCGCCCTTGCCATGGAAAGAATTTTAAATTCAGAAAACAAGGGGATTCATTTTGATGTTCTATCCAACCCTGAATTTCTGGCCGAAGGTACGGCAATTAAGGATCTTGAAAAACCGGATCGTGTGCTTATCGGTTCATCCCTTACGGACAGCGGTTTAAAGGCCAGGGATGAACTGGTTGAAATATATGCCAACTGGGTTACAACGGATAATATCATCACTTCAAATATCTGGAGCAGTGAACTTTCAAAGCTTGTTGCCAATGCCTTTCTGGCACAAAGGATATCATCCATAAACTCAATTTCCAGTCTTTGTGAAGAAACAGATGCTGATATTAGTGAAGTTGCCCATGCCATTGGTATGGATTGCAGAATCGGGAACCGGTTTATAAATGCAAGTGTCGGTTTTGGCGGGTCGTGTTTTAAAAAAGACATTTTAAATTTAGTTTATCTTTGCAGACATTATGGATTAAATGAGGTTGCGGATTACTGGGAAAGCGTTGTGAAAATCAATGATTATCAAAAAGAACGATTTGTATACAATATGCTTACAGCCATGTTTAATACCCTGGCAGGTAAAAAGATATGCCTTTTGGGTTTTGCTTTTAAAGCAAATACCGGTGACACCAGAGAAACCCCGGCCATTACAATTGCACAAAAGTTAATTGATGAAAATGCTGAACTTGTGATCTCTGATCCACAAGCGTTAAAAAACGCAAAAGCAGATCTTAAAGATATGGGGGGTAAGATAAGCTATGTTGAAGATCCCTATAAAGCGGCTTCCGGTACACATGCAATAGCAGTGATGACTGAATGGGACTTATATAAGGAACTTGACTATGATAAAATTTATCAATCAATGAATAAACCGGCATTTATTTTTGATGGTAGAAATATTTTAGACCATAAAAAACTGTTCGGGATAGGATTTAATGTTTTTCCTATTGGAAAACCCTCAATGACACATTTTGATTAAAGGCCGGCTTCTGCAAAACAGGTATACGTTCAAAGCAGATGAATAATATAATCTGGTTTAAAATTATTTGATAAATATAGGTAATGTATGAATTTACACAAAATTACGCGTATTCTGGTTACAGGCGGTGCCGGTTTTCTGGGATCTCACCTTTGTGAACGTCTTGTCTCTGAAGGATATGAAGTATTATGTCTGGACAATTTTTTTACAGGCAGTAAAAGAAATATTGTACATCTTTTAAAAGAACCCAACTTTGAACTGATACGTAATGACCTGGTTCGCCCTGTTTTTCTTGAAGTTGATGAGATTTACAATCTTGCATGTCCGGCTTCTCCCATTCATTATCAGCACAATCCGGTTAAAACAATAAAAACCAGTGTTATGGGTGCCATACACATGCTGGGGCTGGCAAAACGTGTAAATGCAAAAATCCTTCAGGCATCAACCAGTGAAGTTTATGGAGACCCCAGGGTTCATCCGCAAAAGGAGGAATACTGGGGAAATGTTAACACGATTGGCCCCAGATCCTGCTATGATGAGGGAAAACGGTGTGCCGAAACGTTATTTTTTGATTATTATCGTCAGAATAAAGTCAACATAAGAGTTGTCAGGATATTTAATACGTACGGCCCAAGAATGCATCCGAATGACGGTCGTGTTGTCAGTAATTTTATTGTCCAGGCGCTGTTAAACAATGACATAACCGTATATGGTGATGGAAGCCAGACACGATCTTTTTGTTATGTTGATGACCTGATTGAAGGTATGGTTCGTATGATGGACGGGCCGGATGAATTTGTCGGGCCGGTAAATCTGGGGAATCCTGGAGAATTTACCATATTAGAACTGGCTGCAAAAATAATTGAATTAACCGGCTCCAGTTCAAAAATTATTTATGAACCCCTGCCGCAGGATGACCCCATGCAGCGTCAGCCGGATATTAGTCTGGCAAAAGAAAAATTAAACTGGGAACCGAAAGTAAAATTGGAAGAGGGGTTGAAAAAGACAATAGATTATTTTAGGAAAGTTGTTTAATAAATTACATGTCCTGCGGAGAGAACGAGTATGTTTATTATTTTGAAGACTGCTAAATCCCCCCCGGCCCCCCTTTACGAAAGTGGGGAGTAAAACTTCCCCCTTTTGAAAAGGGGGATCGAGGGGGATTTTATGATTGATAGCAATCCTTAAGTTAACGACATTAATTACGTACCCCCGTGA
>JAUXDD010000008.1 GCA_030618465.1 Desulfobacteraceae bacterium | reverse complement strand
CCTTCCTGTCGATCTTCGGCATCAAATTCAACCAGGCTTCTCAGTGAAATCTGCAGTTTGTACGGCGGCAGAAAAACACTCACTTCAGGGCCGGCAGCATATACCTGAGCACGGGCATCCTTCAGTGCAGGGTTTGTTGCAGGGTCATTCAGACCTGAACCTTTGTTATCTGTTACCTGCCATTGACAGTAACCGATGACGCCAACGTCCCATATGCGTGCCAATGTTTTTCCAACACCCCACTCAAAATGGAAATCCTGACCCGGTTTGATATTTGTATCACTTTTTTCCGTATGGATTTCATGCCGACCAAGAATTGATGCTGACCAGGTTTTTTTCGGGTCAAAAAAATAGGTTCCGGAAAATGACATCATACAGGTCCACATGTCTTCACCCGGTGTGGAGAGATCGTCCTGATCATATTTTCCTATTGGGATATAGAGGCCGGCGCCAATTGCCGTATCATATTGAGCGCCATGCCACGTAAGAATGGCTTCAGCATAGGGATCGCCTACAGAAAACGTGTCATCGTCAATACCCAACGGATCAATCGAAACATCAGTATATTGAAGGGGAATTATAACGTCCACGGCAAAATTGCCATTTGTTTTCGGGCTTTCGGCTACCCATAGAAATCGATGAGCATTGGCAAAAACAGTTAAATCAAGATCGACATCCGTTTCCGTATCGCCGTTTTTCCTTTTTAATGTATCAGCCTGATAAAATACATTGTACATTTTATAGTATGTACCAGGGCCGGGAAGGCTACCGCATTTTATTCCTTCAATACCACTTGTATAATGAATGCCGTTTTCAGCTGCAACAGCCGTGGAAATCATCAGGCCTGTTAAACTTAAACAAACCAGTAGAACAAATACAATTTTTTTCATGCCTCATTCCTTTCATAAAGTAATAGTTAAATCCAATTGAAATCGGAAATATATATCTATATATAAATAAGAAATCAATGTAATAATTATGGGTATCATATGGCAGATGTCCTTTTTGTTATTAGAAATATAAGATGGGTGTGCAAAGAGTGGCCTTTTTTCCCAGGTGAGAATCTTAACTTGCCACATGGATTTTGTTATTGTACAAGGGATCTGTTTTGATATTTCATGGGAGAAAGATCCTTTGAAATTGTTATGGAATAACTGATGCGATTCAATAGAAAAATAAAATAAATGAAAAAGTATGAAATATTATTGGTTGATGATGACCCTGTCATCCTGAAAGGTGTAAAGAAAAACCTGAATAAGCAGGGCTGGTATGTTGCAACTGCTGAAAATGGTGAAGAAGCTCTTGACATGCTTGACGGAAACGGTTTCGATCTTGTGATCACGGATCTTGCGATGGATGAAATTGACGGGATTGAAGTTCTAAGACGGGCAAAACAACTCAACCCGGATTCCATGGTCATCATTTTTACCGGTTATGCTGATATGAAATCAGCTGTGGACTCACTCAGGCTCGGCGCGGATGATTATATGATAAAGCCGTGTGAACCGGAGGAAATATTTTTTCGGGTGGAAAATTGCCTGAATAAACTTGAGTTGAAGAAAAAGATTAAAGAACAGACAGCAGAACTGAAGAAAATGAATGACGAGCTGATGGATGAAATTGATGAACGTATTACAATCGAGGGGGAACTCTGGGAGAGTGAGCAGAAATATCGCTTACTGGTGGAGTCTTCGCTCCAGGGTATTATGATCGTTAAAAATTTCCAGTTCCAGTTCGTGAATCCTTCTGTTGCAGAAATGATGGGATATACAACGGATGAACTACTGGCTTTATCCCATGATGAAGTGTTGGGCCTGATGCATCCGGCTGAGCAGCCGCTGATAATGAAACGTATTAATAATTTCATTCAAACTGATCAGGAGTCATTGTATTTGAAGCATAGAGCTGTTCGGAAAGATGGAGAAAGCCGGTGGATTGAGGCCTATGTAATTAAAATCGGGTATCATGGTGACTCGGAGATCCTTGCATCAGCTATTGACATCACAGAAAAAATAGAAGCACAGGAAGCATTAAAAGACTCTGAAGAGAAATTCATGGGCCTTTTTCAGACAGTCCCTTTATCGATAATCCGGATTGATAAGGTTGGCCGGATAGAAAACGTGAGTCCTTTATTTCTGGAAAAATATACTGCCGGTAAGACAGCTGTAAATGATTGCATCGGATGTGATATTTCCACAGTGCTGGCGTTCAGGGAAGACAGGTGCTCTGCAGTCATAAAAAAGCTACTGAACGGGGAAGCCATTTACGAAACCGGCGTTAAGGGATGCGGATTGCCAAACGGAGCGAATGCTTACTTTGCTGTTAAAGGCGAGCCGTTAACGGCATGTGGTAAATATGCAGGCGCGGTTATATTGATTGAAGATTGAAGATTTGTGGAATAACTTCGCTCTGTTTTTTATAAAAATTGACAGAATACCTTAAATTTTCAATCTTAAATTGTTAAAATGTATAACTGACTTTCATGCCGATTCAGGCACATGCCGGTTTTTTCATACTGTAACGCATTTGTTAATTACGGTGCCGTCCTTATTGTTTCCGTACAGAAGCATTGAACCCGGTTAACAACGTTATAAAATAGGGAATCAGGAAGAATATTTTGACAGGGGAAAAGACGGATAAATATATGATACGGTGGAGCATTAAATGGAAGATGATGGTTCTTCTGTCCGTTTTGTTGGTCAGCCTGGTTACGATACTGACCTATCTCCAGGTTTCATCACAGACAAAAATGATGGAAGATGAACTCACAAAAAGAATATCCCTGATTAAAGAAAATCTAATAGAACGTGGAAGGAGTTTTATTGTAAATCTTGCCCAGTATGTTGAAAATGATATTGCTTCTTTTAACTTTTCAGGCGCCCTTGAAAAAATTGAAGATATTGTCAGAACAAATAAAGAGATAAAATATGCCATCGTTCTGGATACAAACGGAATGGTACTGATTCATACCAGGGATTCCGAGATGATAAACACAATTTTTCCTGTTGAAAAACTTCTGTATTCGTCTGTTAATTCGTCAATACGGGTTAAGGAGTTTATGGAAGATGGTGAATCTGTACTGGAAATAAAAAGCCCATTGCAGACCAGCACGATGCCATGGGGTGAAATCAGGTTGATCTGTACACTGAAATATATTGAAAAGGAAATTGCGACAGCCTGCAGGCAGATCAATGAAGAAACACAAAAAATTATTTGCCGATCCGTTATAACGTCAGCCGGTTTTCTGTTTATCTCCTTTATTATTGTCTATATTGCGTCCCTGCAGATTTCAACCCCCATTATCCAGTTAACCCGGATGACCCGAAGAATGTCCACCGGTGATTTCCCTGATCCTTTTGATATTCATATCGATTCCAGGGATGAAGTGGGAATCCTGGCAAAAGCATTTGTACAAATGAGTCGGGACCTGAAAAGCTCATACGAACGTCTTGTAAAGGAAATTGAGGAACGAAAACGGGTGGAAAATGCCCTGCGGGCAAGTGAAGAGATGACAAATGTACTATTAAATGCCCCCGCAGATATGGCCGCACTTATCAGCATGGACGGAACTGTCCTTGCTCTGAATAATAAGGCTGCAGAGAGAATTGGCAAGAGTCCGCAGGAAATTGTCGGCAAATCAGTAGATGATTACTGTTTAACGGATATTGCCGAAAAAAGAATAAAACTGGTGGAGAGGGCAGTGCTTTTCAAAAAAACCGTTCCTTTTGAAGATCACCTTAACGGGAATTATTTTGAGGGGGATGTTATTCCGATAATTGATATAAATGGATACGCGACATCCGTTGCCATATTTGAAAGAGATATCACGGAAAAAAAGCTGATGCAGGGCAGGATCATCCGTACTGAAAGGCTTGCCGCAACCGGTCAGCTTGCTGCTTCACTGGCCCATGAAATTAACTCTCCCCTGCAGGGGATATTATCACTGCTTGCCGAAATAAGTGATAACGGTAAAGATGATCAGGAATACCAGGAAAATGTAAATCTGATCAGAAATGCAATTGAGAATATCCGTAATATTATAAAAAATCTGCTGGATTTGAACAGACCGGGAAAAGAAATAAAGCAGGATGTTAATATCAATGATATCATAGAAAGTACGACGGCACTGGTCCGTAACCATATGAAAAAAAACAGGATCAGGGTAAATATGGAGTTATGCTCCCACATGCCTGCCATCACTGCTTCCCCGCAACAAATAGGACAGGTCTTGATGAACCTCATAAACAATGCGGTTGAAGTCATAACTTCAGATTATAAAGCAGGAAACGGGAAAAAAAGTAAGTCCGGCTCCATTGGTGAAATTTCAATCAAGACACTTTCTGTTGGTGACAATGTCGTTTTAACCGTAGCGGATACGGGATCGGGCATACCGGAAGATGTCCGGGACAGAATATTTGATCCTTTTTTTACCAGAAAGAAGAAAATGGGTATGGGAATCGGCCTGTCCATTTGCCATGGAATTATTGAAAACCATAAGGGAATAATAAGTGTGGGCAATACTTCGGACGGGGGCGCTGTTTTTACTATATCTCTGCCTGTTGATAAATCATGAAATTGATGGTGTCGTAAAAAGTATCTTTTTACGGGAATGACACCTGTGAAGCACCTTGTCATGCCTGCGAAAGCAGGTATTCAGTGACTGAGTATCCATTTGAGAAGTTTTTTATTCTCACCGGGAATTGCTGCAAAAAATTCTAAACCCTTGACTATATGTTGCATCCTATTATAAATTAAAAAGAAACCTTTTAATTGACCTTGTTTTTTACTGACTTTGAAGCAGTTATCACTGTCAGTTTGGGTTTTCATTTTCGTTCACATTTTAACTGACTTATTATTAATACAGATTGTTGTCATTAAGGATAATTTCATGCAGACGATAGATGCCCTGAGTAAAATTGCTATCAGTGTAAAATCATACCGGATCCTTAATCAGTTGCTGAACGAAAATCCCAGGCTTGGAAATATTCTTAAAAACTCAGAAACGGAAACCACGCTGTTTGAAGGCATTAAAACATGGGTGATGGAACATATGAATTTACACCCGAATGCCCTGACATATTATACGGGAGAAACTACCGGCAGAAATGCATTTGATCAATTAATATGGTCTGACTATGCAGCCATACGACTGCTTGATTATATTGATTATTCCGGCAGGCAGATTGAAGATCTCAATATGAGGGGTGTAATTGTAGAGAACAATCCGCTTGTATTATTGTGGCTTGCTGTAAAACGGGGTACAGGCGGAGCAAAACCTGCATTTTTTATAGATATGCTTCACCTGTTCAGGCAGTTTTCCAACAAACCGAAAACACTTACTTCATCAAAAACCATAGTGGAAGAATGGATGGGAAGGCATCCGTCAGGAATTGATCCCCGGATTATCAAGTTGAGAGAGAAAAATAAGGAACGAATACTTAAAATTATTATTGAAAAAATGGATCGGGGAGAAATCCATGATACAAAATACAGGTTTGAACCGGGGCTGACAAAGGAACAGAAGTTTAATGAGGCATGCAACTGGTGGCAGGACAGTCGTTTTCATTTGAAATTCGCTGTTCGTTCGCCTGGTATGCTCAACGACCTTCTTGGATCATCCCTTGATCCGGACGTTCTGAAAATACTTTATGATGCTGAAAGGCTGGGGATTCCGTTTTTTGTAAATCCCTATTATCTTTCTCTTCTTGATGTGGAAACACATGAATATGATATTGGGGCGGACCTTGCCATACGGTCGTATGTACTGTATTCCAGAGGGCTTGTGGATGAATTTGGAAGGATTGCCGCCTGGGAAAAGGAGGATGAGGTCAGGCATGGCGAGCCCAATGCGGCCGGGTGGATCGTTCCGCACCACAATATTCACAGAAGGTATCCGGATGTTGCAATTCTTATTCCTGAAACAATGGGGCGTGCCTGCGGCGGGCTGTGTGCGTCCTGCCAGCGCATGTACGGTTTCCAGGATGGTAAGTTGAATTTTGATCTTGAAGAACTGAAACCCGGGGAAGGATGGAGTGCCAGGCTTGATACCCTCATGGAATATTTTCAAAATGATTCCCAGTTAAGAGATATCCTCATAACCGGCGGTGATGCATTGATGAGCTCCGATGCTTCCATCAAAAAGATACTGGATGCCATATATGAAATGGCTCTTCAAAAAAAGGAAGCCAACCGGGAAAGAAATAAGGGAGAAAAATATGCTGAAATACTGAGGATTCGACTGGGAACCCGGTTGCCTGTCTATCTTCCCCAGAGAATTACACCGGAACTGGTTCGCATTCTTTCGGAATTCAGGAAAAAGGCATTGGATATCGGCATCAAACAGTTTGTTATCCAGACCCACTATGAAACGGCAATGGAAGTGACACCTGAATCCAGGGATGCTGTAAAAGCGCTTATTTCTTCAGGATGGATTGTTACCAACCAGCATGTATTTACATCCGCTTCTTCGCGGCGGGGGCATACGGCCAAACTTCGACAGGTTCTAAATGATATTGGTGTGCTGACGTATTATACATTCAGTGTTAAGGGATACCTTGAAAACCGTTTCAATTTTGCCACAAACGCCAGGGCTGTTCAGGAGCAGATGGAAGAAAAATTTGTGGGTGTGATTCCTGAAACATATTATAAAGAAATCAGCCTGTTTGCAATTGACGCAAAAAAAGTTACAGAAAATATTGACTGCCTGAGGAAGAAAGCAAATCTTCCATTTCTTGCAACGGACAGAAATGTTCTCAATCTTCCCGGTGTGGGCAAAAGCATGACATTCCGGTGCATAGGGTTGACCAGTGACGGCAGGCGGATTCTTGAATTTGATCACGATGCCACACGGATACACAGTCCGATTATTGAAAAAATGGGCGAAATGACACTCATAGAATCAAAAAGCATCAGTGCCTATCTGGATCAACTTGAAGATATGGGGGAAAATAAAGAAGAATACATTGATGTGTTTGGCTACTCCATCGGTGAAACCGAACCGCGAATGCCGATTTTTGAATATCCTGAGTATGATTTTAAAATAACCGAAAATTTTACCAATCTTGATGAAAGTGTGTGGAAATGAAATTACATGTTCTCGGGAAAGCAAAAGATTTAAGGACAAAAACGCATGTTGTGTATGCCCAGATATCTGTGAAAGATTATCTGGCGCTTGTGGGGGATACATTTAATAAATTCGAAGCCCAGAGAAAACGGGAAGATCACCCTGCATACAAAAGGATGAAACAGGATATAGCGGCAGGCGCTTTAGTACCGGCTATCACGCTTTCTGTAAAACCGGAATTTGTGTCCATGATTCTTCCATTATTGAAAGATGATGATTTCAAGGGGATTGAACATATCCTCAGCAAATCCGGCCGGGTAAATATCCTTGACGGTCTTCAACGCACATACATATTAAAGGACCTGGAAAAAGATTTGCCGGCCTTTAAGAGAGGGCAGACCGTTCATCTGGAAATCTGGGTTGAAAAAAATAGTTATAATTTCATATACCGTGTTTTTGTGCTGAATTCCGGGCATAAACCCATGTCTTTCCGCCACCGGATAAGACTTGTCTTTCTCACGATTAAAAGCAGTCTTGAACATGATATCCGTGGATTGAAGATTCTGTATGATTCGCATGAGGGAAGGCGAAAACCACGACAATATCGTATGGAACGGGTTA
This sequence comes from Desulfobacteraceae bacterium, assembly GCA_030618465.1. Taxonomy (GTDB): domain Bacteria; phylum Desulfobacterota; class Desulfobacteria; order Desulfobacterales; family SURF-7; genus JAUXDD01. Next base: position 23,426 of record JAUXDD010000008.1, on the reverse strand, counting down.
TCACATCATTTTTAAGCTTTCTGATGAAGACACCGGAAGTATCAATCGATAATCCTCAGGCCCATATCTATGTTGAAAATGATATTTTTAGTTCTCGTGCCCAGGTTATCGGTGAAACCATCGAATCGTTCAAAAATTATCTGAAGAGCTATTCAAAAGTGGATGCCGAGCTATGCAGGATTTATCCGTCAAAACATGAACCGGCCGGCATTGATTTTATGGGAAATCAGAGTGTGATGAATGCTTTTTTTGCTGCTGCCGGCAGCAGCTTTTTTGAGCTGGAAGACTGGGAGAAGATGGATCATGCCCTTGAAACTCTTATTGCAATGCTCAAACAATCAACAGCAGGGGATGATCCGATTGGTCTGCTGAAGCTGAATAAATTACTTGGTGATTTTAACCCGAGAAAACATAATATAGGCTATGAAACACGCAGAGTTCTGACCATGGGTTTTAGACAATATTTTCAAGAGAGTGGAATTAAGGCGTTAATAGATTGCTGGGAAATATAGATGAATTATCCACATGTGTAAAAGGAACCGGATGCAATGTATGAAGTTAAAGCGAGTTTGTTAAAAAATCGGTTGTATATAACAATTGGCAAGGTATTCTCGAAAGAAATTAAAGATATATCAAAGGATGTTGAAAAAGTTGCCTGGGAGTTAAGGCCGGGATTTACATGTATTACACGGATAACGGATTTAGGGGATTTAACAGAGCATGAATCAGGACAGATAGAAAAAATTCAGGACTATCTGTTATCCATCGGTATGGCAAAAGTTGTCCGTGTTGGATACCAGCCGGGAACTCAGGCGCTGGAGAAAACAGGTAAAGAAGTGGGGTACAGTGCCGAATCAGTTTCCTCGATTAAAAAGGCAGAACGGATTCTGGATGATTTTGTATCCGGCAAGTCATAAATACTTCTCATTTGCTGTCTGATTCCATTATTTCCCAAAAAATATTTTTTCGTTATAAAGAATTTTGGGGAGTACCTCGTCATACCTGCGAAAGCAGGTATCCAGTTACTGAGTATCCATTTGAAAAAAATTTTATTTTCACAGAGAATTGCTGAAACAATTCACTGCGGCTGGACGGGGATTATCTTTTCTGGTATAATTGTTTCAATTTACGTTTGAATTTCTTACCTGACTTATATGACTTAAGGAGCAAAATGAAGATTCTGGTAACCGGAGCAGCAGGATTCATCGGTTTTCATCTGTCTAAACGTCTGTTGAGTGATGATCACCATGTTGTAGGCATTGATAATATTAATGACTACTATGATGTGCGGCTGAAACACCGCCGTATAGAACAGTTAACCCCGTATGGAAAATTTTCTTTTGTAAGACGAGATCTGGCTGACAGGAAAGGAATGGAAGACCTGTTCGGAAACAACCGGTTTGATATCGTTGTCAATCTTGCCGCCCAGGCAGGTGTCCGGTACAGCATAGAGAATCCATATGCATATGTGGAGAGCAACCTGAACGGTTTTATGAATATTCTTGAGGGATGCCGCCATTCCAATGTGTCCCATCTGGTATATGCCTCCAGCAGTTCTGTTTATGGCCTGAATACAAACATGCCGTTTTCAGTCCATGATAATGTTGACCATCCCATCAGTATTTATGCCGCATCAAAAAAAAGTAATGAGTTAATGGCCCATACATACAGTTATCTTTACAAGCTTCCCACAACCGGGCTGCGGTTTTTTACCGTATACGGTCCATGGGGGAGACCTGACATGGCCCTTTTTCTGTTTACAAAGGCAATTCTGGAAGACAAGCCGATTGATGTATTTAACAACGGTGAAATGAAACGTGACTTTACTTATATCGATGACATCATTGAAGGGGTTGTCCGGGTTATGAAACTGAGCCCGGGGCCAAATGAATCCTGGAGCGGGGATAAACCTGATCCGGGAACAAGCCCGGCACCATACAGAATATATAATATTGGAAACAATAATACGGTACAGCTGATGGATTTTATAACCGCTATTGAAGATGCGCTGGGAAAGAAGGCCAGGAAAAATTTTTTGCCACTGCAGCCCGGTGATGTGCCTGAAACCTATGCAAATGTTGATGACCTGAGCAGGGATACTGGTTTTAAACCTGATACAGATGTAAAAAACGGGATAAATAAATTTATCTCATGGTATCTTGAGTACTATTCTTAAATATAAAACAAAGAAAGTTATTATTTTTTCTTGACAAAAATAATAAAACCTTTAATATAGATCGATTTTAAGAAGTGAGTATATTTAATGTATTAAAGGGGAACAAACCATGTATGCAGTAATTGCCTCCGGTGGTAAACAATATAAAATTGAGACTGGTGAAGTTTTACGGTTGGAAAAAATTTCCGGAGAGGTCGGGGACAAGATCTCTTTTGATAATGTATTGATGTTTTCAGACGGGGAAAACGTTCAGGTTGGTCAGCCCGCTCTTGAAAATGTTGCTGTTCAGGGCCATATTGTGGAACAGGACAAGGCTAAAAAAATTATTGTGTTTAAATACAAACGCAGGAAAAGATATCGACGCACTCAGGGACACCGCCAGCAGTTTACGGCAGTACAAATTGATAGTATTGATGTGTAATCAATTTGAATTTTTCAGTTGATTTTTTTGGTTTAATATATTTCCAGGAGTTTTTATAATGGCACACAAGAAAGCGGGCGGAAGTACAAAAAATGGTCGCGACAGTAATGGTCAAAGGCGCGGCATAAAAATATACGGCGGGCAGAAAGTAAATGCAGGCAATATTCTGGTAAGACAGCTGGGAACACGCATCTATCCCGGGCAGAATGTTGGAATGGGTAATGATTACACACTTTTTGCCAAAATTGAAGGCAAGGTCTCCTATGAGCGACTTGGCCGTTCCCGCAAAAAAGTAAGTGTATATGCAGAGTGAAATTTGTTGACGAAGCCATTATTACTGTCAGTTCCGGAGACGGCGGCAGAGGCTGTGTAAGCTTCCGGCGTGAAAAGTTTATTGAACGCGGCGGACCTGACGGTGGCGACGGCGGGAATGGCGGTGATGTGGTTTTTAAGGCATCACCCCGGAAAAGAACCCTCTACCAATTCAAAAATCAAAAATTATTTAATGCTCCAAAAGGCGGTCATGGTCAGGGAAAGCAAAGGTACGGTAAAAGTGCCAAAAACCTGATTCTTGAAATTCCACCCGGCACTATTATCAGCGACGCCGATACCGGCGACATCATTTACGATTTTATTCAACCCGATGAAGAAACTGTTGTGGCAAAAGGGGGGCGGGGCGGTCGGGGAAACAAACATTTTACTTCGTCAACCCACCGTGCACCAAGGTTCGCCCAACCCGGGGAACCCGGAGAGACCCAAAAGCTTAAACTGGAACTGAAACTTCTTGCCGATGTGGGTATTATCGGTTTTCCCAATGCCGGAAAATCCACCTTAATAAGTGTTATCTCTTCTGCGCGCCCAAAAATTGCAGATTATCCGTTTACAACATTGACACCCAATATCGGCATGGTTCAGGCCGGATGGGGTGAACCTTTTGCAGTAGCCGATATCCCCGGTCTGATTGAAGGTGCACACAGCGGTACAGGTCTTGGAATAAAATTTTTACGTCATGTTGAACGTACACGAATTCTTGTTCACCTCATCGATGTAACGTCAATTGACCTGGAAAATCCACTGCAACGATACAGGGCAATAAATAAAGAACTTGTTTTGTACAGTGAAAAGCTTTCAGAAAAACGTCAGGTAGTGGTCCTCACTAAAATGGATCTGACAGATGCCGGAGTTCTTGCAGAAACATTTATATCCGCATTCGGGAACAACACTGTTGAATTGATTTCAGCAGCTACCGGAAAAGGTGTTGAGGATTTAAAAAACAGGCTTGCCAGGATGCTGGACAGGGATTATGAAGAATAACAGGGTCAATTATTTTGCTAATACCAAACGGGTTGTTGTAAAAATTGGAAGCGGTGTGTTGACTGAATCCAAGATGTTGAATGTGAGTGTAATCCGGTCTGTCAGTAAACAGGTTCATACACTGGTTGAGAACGGATGTGAGGTTATTATAGTTTCTTCAGGCGCGATGGCTTCCGGGGAAAAAAAACTTGGTTTCAACAAACGGCCTGATGAAATTCCCAGGAGACAGGCGATAGCTGCTGTGGGACAGCCGGGACTGATTATTGAATATGAAAAAGCACTGGCAAAATATAATAAAAAAGTAGCTCAGATTCTTTTGACAAGCGACGATTTGAATCACCGGGAGCGGTACCTGAATGCCAGGAATACAATTTATACCCTGCTGTCATGGCATGTTATTCCCATTATAAATGAAAATGATACGGTCGTTATTGATGAAATTAAATTTGGTGATAATGATAACCTTGCCGCCATGATTACCCTTCTCATGGATGCGGATATGCTGATTATTCTGACAGATATTGAGGGGCTTTATACAAAGAATCCGAAAACCAGCCCGGATGCCGAGCTGGTTCCGGCTGTTCATTCAATTGGGAAAGATATAGAAAAAATGGCGGGTGACATCCCAGGGCCGTTGGGAACAGGCGGGATGCTCAGTAAAATAAATGCCGCCAGAAAAGTTACGGATGCCGGCATACCCATGGTTATTGTAAAAGGAGAAGAGCCGGAAATACTGACAATGCTTTTTGCCGGTGAGGAGCATGGAACATTTTTTGTTCCAAAAGAAAAGAAATTGCCCAGCAGGAAATGCTGGCTCGCCCATACCCTGAAACCCAAAGGGGCTCTCATGTTAGATGATGGTGCCGTGAACGCAATAGCAAAGAAAGGCAAAAGCCTTCTCCCGATCGGTATTGTCCGTGTGGAAGGCAATTTCGGTGTTGGCGCACCGGTTGAATTTGTTGACAAAAAAAACAGACGAATCGGTATCGGTCTTGTTAACTACAGTGCTGATGATGTCCGATTAATCAAAGGACTGCGTACAGGCCAGATAGAGTCCTGCCTGGGCTCCAGGCCTTATGATGAAGTGATACACAGGGACAACCTGGCGATAACCGGTGTCGAATGAGGATTAAAGAAAAGGGGTAATTGAGATGTCTGTTGAATCAACAATCATAGCGATGGCAAAAGCGGCAAAGGCTGCATCCGGAAAGATGGCAACGTGTCCGTCTGAAAAGAAAAATAAGGCGCTTATTCGGATTGCCGATAAAATTGAAGAAGCGTCATCCCATATTCAGGAAGAAAATAATAAGGATCTTGAACTGGCAACAGCGGACGGACTTTCAGATGCAATGATCGACAGGCTGACAGTAAAGGACGCCACAATCAAGTCCATGGGTGACGGATTAAGAGAGGTGGCCGGACTCCATGATCCCGTGGGGGCTGTAATCAAATCCTGGACACGACCCAACGGGCTTGAAATATCGCGTATGCGTATTCCTCTGGGAGTTGTTGGAATTATTTATGAATCACGGCCTAATGTTACCGTAGATGCCGCAGGGCTTTGTCTCAAAGCCGGGAATGCAGTTGTGCTTCGCGGAGGATCAGAAGCCCATCATTCTAACCAGGCACTTGCCTCCGTTGTTAGCAGGGCACTAAAAGAAACCGGCCTTCCCGAGAATGCGGCACAGGTTGTACCCGTCCGTGACAGGGAGGCTGTGAATATCCTTCTGAAGCAGGAGGCGCATATCGACCTTATCATTCCCCGTGGGGGGGAAGGGTTGATCCGGTTTGTTGTTGAGAATTCAAAAATACCGGTTTTAAAGCATTATAAGGGTGTATGCCATGTCTATGTGGATGAGAGCGCTGATCTGAAAATGGCGGAAGATATATGCTTTAATGCAAAAGTGCAACGCCCGGGCGTTTGCAATGCCATGGAGACAATGCTGGTGCATGCTTCTTTAGCCGATAAATTTTTACCTTCCATGGGAAAACGTTTTAAAGATGCTAATGTTGAAATCCGGGGGTGCCAAAAAACCTGCACGATTTTGACGGATGCCTCTGCAGCAACACAGGAAGACTGGCCGGCTGAATATCTTGGTCTTGTTCTGGCGGTGAAAGTCGTCGACAACATGGATCAGGCTGTTTCGCATATATCGGAATACAGCTCTGATCATACAGAAGCTATTGTGACTTCCGATTATTCAAGGGCCCGACGTTTTGTAAAAGAGGTGGGGTCTTCCGTTGTTCTTGTAAATGCCTCAACACGTTTTAATGACGGCGGAGAGCTTGGGCTTGGCGCTGAAATTGGCATCAGCACGTCCAGACTGCATGCATTCGGGCCCATGGGTGTGGATGAATTGACCACGACAAAGTTTGTGGTTTTCGGGGATGGGCAGGTGAGGGTGTAAATTTCAAACTTAATCTGGCTGAACATCATGCGAACAGGTCTTTTTGGAGGTACATTTAATCCGATACATAACGGACATCTCCGGGTCATCAAGGAAGTGAAGGACGGTTTTGACCTGGACATGGTATATATAATTCCGTCTGCCATACCTCCCCATAAAAAACCGGAAGGGATTGCCGGTTCAGACGATCGACTGGAGATGATTTGCCGGGCCCTTGATGGGGATACGGAGTTAACTGTTTCCGATATTGAGCTGAAACGATCAGGCCCTTCCTATACCATTGATACGGTAAAACATTTCAGAACCTTATCTCAAGAGGAATCATCTCTTTATCTCATCATGGGTATGGATGCATTTCTTGAGATTGATACCTGGAAATCCTATGCTGAACTTTTTTCCAGTATTCGTGTGGTTATTATGACACGGGCGGGTACTCTGAAAGATGACGATGTTGATGTGTGTAAGACGGTTGAAAAATTTCTTCATCGCCGGGTATCAGAGGGGTATGCGTTTTCTGATTCGGAATCATGCTTTATTCATAAGGACAACCCCCCTGTATTTATATTTAATGTTACGGCTATTGATATTTCTTCCACAAAAATCAGAAAACTGATAAAAGAGGACAGGCCTTTTGAATCCATGGTGCCTTCAAAAGTAGAAGCGTATATAAAAACTATCGGACTTTATTTATGACTGGAAATATTAAAGAATCTCTTGAAATTTACGTGAGGGCGGCGCTGGGTCGAAAGGCAGTGGGGCTTGTAGCACTTGATATGAGGGCGCTTACTTCCATTGCTGACGTTTTTATTATCTGCAGTGGCCGTTCAAACCGCCAGGTTTCTGCAATCGCTGAATTCATTATTGCGGAGCTGAAAAAACAGGGTGTGAAGCCTTTGAACACCGAGGGTTTAAAGGGAGGGCACTGGGTGTTGATTGACTACGGGCACGTGATTATCCATGTGTTTTATGAACCGGTTCGACATTTTTATGATCTTGAAGGGCTATGGGTGGATGCCAAACGAATTGAAACCAAAAGTATGAAACAGGCGAATAAAGATATGAAAGATCAAGAGGAGTCAGACGATGAATAAAAAAAGACCATGCATGCTGATGATTTTGGATGGCTGGGGCTTGAGTCCTTCAACAGAGGGGAATGCCTGTTATATCGCTGAAACTCCTTTTCTTGACCGCCTTTTTAAGGAATATCCCAACACCGGCTTGTTGTGCTCGGGAAAAGCCGTGGGTCTGCCTGAAGGGATAATGGGAAATTCCGAGGTGGGGCACCTGAATATCGGTGCGGGTAGAATTGTCTACCAGAATCTTCTGCGAATTGACAAAGCCATCGAAGACCGGTCATTTTTTGAAAATGAAGTGTTGAGCAAGGCCATGGCCGGCGTAAAAGCCGGACATTCTACCCTTCACCTGATGGGTCTTGTATCAGATGCTGGTGTCCACAGTCAGCTGAGGCATTTGTTTGCCCTGCTTGAAATGGCCAAAGAAAAGGGGCTGAATCAGGTTGTTGTACATGCCATTCTTGACGGCCGCGATACGCCCCCTGACAGTGGAATCGGTTTTGTAAAGACGCTGCAGGAATACATTGCAGTAAATGGCCTCGGGCGTATTGCCACTATATGCGGGCGGTATTATGCCATGGATCGGGATACACGGTGGGACAGAAGCCGAATTGCTTATCAACTGTATACACAGGGTGACGGTGAAAAGGAAACCGATCCGGTTGAAGCGGTGAAAAATGCTTACAACCGCGGAGAAACAGATGAATTTGTAAAACCGATCAGCCTTACGGACAATGACGGAAATCCGGTAAGTACGGTTAACGACGGCGATGGAGTCATCTTTTTTAATTTTCGTGCCGACCGGGCAAGGCAGATTACGCGTATTTTTACGGATACGGGATTTGATGAATTTGAACGGGATTCATTTCCAGAACTTTCTGAATTTGTCTGCATGACTCTGTATGATAAAGCCCTTACTCTACCGGTGGCGTATCCGCCGGTTCATATGAAAGAAATTTTAGGGGAAGTGATCAGCCGGGAAGGCTTGAATCAGTTACGGATCGCGGAAACAGAAAAATACGCTCATGTCACCTATTTTTTTAACGGCGGCGAAGAACATCCTTTTAAAGATGAAGACAGGTGCATGATCCCGTCACCACGGGAGGTGGCGACCTATGATTTGAAACCGGAAATGAGCGCGCCTGAAGTTGCGAAAGAAGTTGTTTCAAGAATCAAGTCAGATAAATATGATTTAATTGTCATCAATTTTGCCAACCTGGATATGGTTGGCCATACCGGTGTTCTGGATGCTGCAATAAAGGCATGTGAAACAATCGACAGATGTGTGGAAAAAGTGGTGACAGCAGTTAAGGAGCAGGGGGGAGTCGTCCTTCTCACTGCCGATCACGGGAATTCGGAAAAAATGAAAGATGAGAACGGCAAACCCCATACAGCCCATACCCTTAATCCGGTTCCGGTAATTCTGATCGACGATACCATGAAACAGGTAAAATTAATAAACGGCAGCCTGTGTGATCTTGTCCCTACCGTGCTTCAACTGATGGGTATTGCTCAGCCGGAACAGATGACGGGAAGGTCGTTGATTCAATAACATTCCCCAGGGTTATTTGCTTTCAACAATCAATGTAACCGGCCCGTCATTTACCAGGGAGACATCCATCATGGCTCGAAATTGACCGGTTTCAACACGGATATTTTTTTCCCTGATCGAATTAACAAAATATTCGTAAAGTTCATTCGCCTTTTCCGGGCCGGCGGCATTAATAAATGACGGCCGTCTGCCTTTTCGGCAGTCACCAAGTAATGTGAACTGGGACACAACAAGCATCTCACCACCGGTTTCAATAAGGGATTTATTCATCTTATTATTTTCATCTTCGAAGATTCTCAGATGTGCAATTTTGTCTGCAAGATAATCTGCATCCGTTTTTGTGTCCTCTTTTGATACCCCTAAAAGTACCATAAGACCGTTGTTGATTTTTCCAACTGTCGTACCGTCAACAGTTACGGTGCTTTTTTTTACCCTCTGAACTACGGCAAGCATGTTTTTTGTTCCTGAAATATTGAGGTCTATAGATCATTAAAAAACTCAGCAAACGGGTTGTGAAACGCCGGATGCTTTTTTTCACTGTTGTTTTTCTGTTGAGGTTGTTTTTTAATTCTTTGTTTGTTTTTACCCTGAATGCCGGCATCCTTTACGGGTGAACGTTTTTTTTCAGAACCGGCTGTCTTTTTACCGGTTTTCATTGAAAGTGAGATCCTTTTTCTTTCAAGATCCACATCGAGTACGGTAACTAAAACATTCTGATGCACCTTGACCACATCTACCGGGTCTTTTACAAATCTGTCCGCCATTTCACTGATATGCACAAGTCCGTCCTGGTGAACACCGATGTCTACAAATGCTCCGAACGCTGTAATATTTGTTACAATACCGGGAAGTTTCATACCGGATCGCAGATCTTGAATTTTTTCAATGCCATCTGCAAATGAAAACGCTTCAAATGCGTCCCTTGGGTCGCGCCCGGGTTTAGCCAGTTCTTCGATAATATCTTTCAGCGTGGGTATACCGGTCGTATCGCTTATATATCTGGAAATATCAATTCTGTCCCTTAGTGACGAATCATCCACAATGTCCGAAACCGTGCAATTAAGATCAGCTGCCATGGTTTCTACAATATGATAGGATTCCGGGTGAACGGCGCTTGAATCCAGGGGATTTTCACTATTACTTACTCTTAAAAAGCCGGCGGACTGCTCAAATGCCTTGGGGCCGAGACGGGGAACGTCCACCAGTTTCTTCCTGGAAGAAAACGGACCGTTTTCATTCCTGTGGGCCACAATGTTTTTTGCAAGCCGTGGTCCCAATCCCGAAACATACGTGAGCAGTTGAACGCTTGCCCTGTTTAAATCGACACCTATCCCATTCACACAGCTCATTACAATATCATCCAGTGCTTCTTTCAAGGCAGTCTGATCAACATCATGCTGATACTGACCGACACCGATAGATTTTGGATCAATTTTAACAAGCTCAGACAGGGGGTCCATTAATCTCCTGCCGATTGACACAGAGCCCCGCACGGTCAGATCATGATCCGGGAATTCTTCACGGGCCACTTCCGATGCAGAGTAAATAGAGGCGCCCGCCTCGTTTACAAGAATAATCTGAATGGTTTCGGAAAGAGGGAGTTCTTTTATAAATGCTTCCGTCTCTCTTCCAGCCGTGCCGTTGCCAACGGCGATCGCCTCAATCCGGTAGTGATTGCACAGACTTTTTACTTTATGTGCGGATTCTATTTTTTTCTTTTCAGAGGTGTGTGGATAAATTGTATCATTTTCAAGCAGTTTTCCCTGCCGGTCAAGACAGACAACCTTGCAGCCTGTCCGGAATCCGGGATCAATTCCCATAACCCGTTTCGGGCCTAATGGAGATGCCAGTAACAGCTGGCGAAGGTTTTCGGCAAATATTTTTATCGCATCTGAATCTGCTTTTTTTTTCGTGGCCAGTCGGATCTCGGTTTCCATTGATCGGGAAAGAAGCCTTTTGTAACAATCATGTGCTGCCGTTTTTACCTGGCTGGAATCCTCTGCATCACTTTTTACAAAGAGCGTTTCAAGTATGTTTAAGGCCTCTTCTTCATCAGGAGCAATGTCCAGGTTCAGGATGTCTTCCTTTTCACCCCGACGCATGGCTAATATCCTGTGAGAGGGGGCTTTTATGGCAGATTCTTCCCATTCAAAATAATCCTTGTATTTTACGCCTTCAGATTTCTTGCCTGATGCAACACGGCTTTTTAAAACACTTTTTTCCGTATAAAGACGACGCATTGCTGCACGCACCTGCTCATCTTCGTTAATAATTTCCGCTATAATATCTCTTGCGCCGGACAGCGCATCATCGGCAGATTCCACCCCTTTTTCAGAATCCACAAAACATCCTGCTTCTGAGACAGGATCAATACCTTTTTGTTCAAGAATCAGATGTGCAAGTGGCTCAAGGCCTTTTTCCTTTGCGACCGTGGCCTTTGTTTTTCGTTTAGGCTTGTATGGAAGATAAATGTCTTCCAGAATAGCCATTGTGGGGGCTTGAATAACTTTTTTCTCAAGTTCGTCCGTATGATGGCCATGCTGCTTTAATGAATTTAATATGGTTTCTTTACGGTCGGTAATTTCTTTTAGCTGGTTCAACCGGTCTCTTATTCCCGTTATTGAAACTTCATCAAGGCTGTTGGTGACCTCTTTTCTGTATCGTGCAATAAAAGGAATGGTTGCCCCCTGTCCAAGCAGATCGGCAACGGCAAGAACCTGTGAGTTTTTAATGTTTTGTTCTTCAGCTATGGTAGAAATGTGTGTTTCGTTCATGATCCTTCCAGATATTATAATGTATAAGTTTCACTCAATTGAGGTTAAAATATATTATTCATCAGAAAGTCAAAATTTTTCTTCACGTTTTTCTTTCCGGAAATTATATTCATATGACCGGGCAGGATAAGATCAATATCCAGTTTTGATACGTCTTCTACGGACTGTTTAAGCTGCTCCCAGTCTCCACCGGGAAGATCCGGGCGCCCGGTGTTTTGCTCAAAAATCAGGTCCCCGCATAAAAGAGCCTTGATTTGTCCGCAATAGAAACAGACACTGTCCGGAGAATGCCCGGGTGTGGGGATTACCTCAATTTCAATGGTTCCCAGATTAATCGGCGTCGGTAGCAGGCCATCCTCCTGAAAATCCACAGGATCCATTCCAAAAAACTGTGAAGTCTGGCGGACGCTCACATCATAGAACTGCTTTTGTACCGGTGCTATCTCGATTTTTGATCCGTATTTATTTTTAAAATCCTCATTTGACCAGGCATGATCCATGTGAAGATGCGTATTGGCAATAATGTCAATTTTGTGAGGATTGATGCCGTCTTTTTCCATGGCATTCACTTTTAACGGAAGATATTTGTCCAGGCCCACATCCACAATCATGGCCTTTTGATCCTTGATTACATAGGTATTACAATCAAGAATCCCATTCTCAGGATAAAAAAACAAATGGTCGTTAAGTTTCATTTTCAGCCTTTTTTCTTTTGTGGCAGATACTTTTTTTTGATAGTAAAAAAGAATATATTCATTATAGATATAATCGACAATAATCAATAAAAGTTCGAAGAAAAAATAATTTTTTAAAAAGATCTGATTTTGCGTTTGACCTGTGGCGCCAGTTGTTGTAATTTTTTCGCCTGAATTTTATAAAAATCGGGAAGCGCGAATGGGTCTCAATGTGACCTGCAATTCAGGGGGAGAATATAAGAATGACAGAGGAAAACCTTCAAAGCATTTTTACAACGGAAACATTAAAGAAAATATTTCCGGCTGATAGATCCAAACAGTTTTTTGATGCACTATACGGAGATGCAGAAGAGGGCGCGTACGACATCATGCTGGAATTTAAGGAACACAGGCAGGACAGGCTCTTATTTGAGTTCCTGTTAAATGAAAGGCCGGGTAAATGCATGGCCTGTAATCTTACCTATGGCCTCCCCGAAGTTTTTTCACGTCATCCGATTATAAATATAAAAGGAATAATAGGAGAAATTGAAAATCTGCTCAGGGGTCATGCCCGATGTTCCGGCTGGGAAGTTGGTGCTACACGTGAAGTGTCGAGGGATCTACATGTTGTACCGCTGGTTGTTTTCCTCTCCACTATTCAACCATCTGAGGTTTTATCTTGACCGGCAAATTATTCTCTGCTACAAATTTGAAAAATCTAACTGTTTAATTAGTTTATACATGAGGACATCATACCAGGATGGCCAGATTACCCGGGAATTTATATTATTGTATCCTTTGTTTATTTGCTATGACGGCAGCCCTATTTGCTGCCGGTTGCGGTTCCGGTTTTACCGGTGACCTTCCCCTGAACAGAATAAAAAAATCACTCGCCGGTACGCCCACATATTCCATAATACTTGAGGACATGAAAGAAGAAGGCAATTTTGTTAAGCAGTATTATCATAAATACAAAATTGTACAGCTTGAGGAATCAGGCAAAACAGACTGGCTTGAGGTGCCGGAAAAATATTACAGGGCCAATAAAACATTTCTTGGTATGAGTCTTTTTGCCAAAAAAGATGGAGAGGAAATCGCATCAGTTGCACCACCGGGTTATCAATATGTAGGAGATAAACAGTACGGACAGTGGCGGACCGATCACAGGGGGCGCTCTTTCTGGGAGTTTTACGGACAGTATGCATTTTTTTCCACAATGTTTGGCGGGTGGTATCGTCCCATTTACAGGGATGACTATAGGACATACAGCCGGTACAGATCACAGAACAGACCCTATTTTGGAGGAAACAACCAGTTCGGTACCAGCGGATCTGTTGCAAAAAAGAACAAGCCTGACTTTTATTCACGAAATATGGCCGGGAAGCAGGGATTTTCTAACAGGGTTTCCAATCGTATTGGACGTTCCAGGACAGGTTATAGAGGCCGGTCCGGAGGTTTTGGGAAATAAAAAATGAATATTGATAATCTGCTCACCGCTATCATTCTTATTGTTGTATTTTATATTCTTTTTTTTATAGGGAAAAAGGTCCATGATTTAATCCACACGGAATATAACCTGATTGTTGAACTTGTGGAGAAGGATAATCCTGCACTGGCCCTGAGTGTAGCCGGCTATTATTTTGGCCTGGTCCTGGGGATCGGGGGTACACTGGTGGGGCCCAGTAACGGGATCGTGGAAGATATTCTTGATCTGTGTATTTACGGCACCTTAAGTATCATTCTAATAAATCTTTCCTGGTTTGTCTGTGATAAACTGATTCTTTACAAATTCAAGGTAAATGATGAACTCATAAGGGACAAAAACCAGGGTACAGGCGCCATCACCTGCGGTGTCTGCATTGCATCCGGGCTTATTATTTACGGATCAGTTGCAGGGGAGGGCGGCAATATCTGGACGGCAATATGCTTCTGGGCAATGGGGCAGATTATGCTGGTGCTTGCAAGTCTTGTTTACAACATGATTACGCCTTATAGTATTCACGATGAGATTGAGAAAGATAACGCTGCTGCCGGTGTGAGCTTCGCAGGAGCCCTTGTGGCCATGGGTATTGTTGTGGGATTGGCTGCTGAAGGAGATTTTACAACGTGGTCTGATGTTCTTTTTGATTATATATTAATTGCTTTTTCAGGACTGGTCCTCCTTCCCTTTGTCAGGATACTTACAGACAATGTCCTTTTACCCACTGTGAAACTGACGGATGAAATCGCCGGACAGGAAAAACCAAATCTCGGTGCCGCTTACATTGAAGCTTTTTCTTACGTAGCTGCCGCTTTTATCATTGACTGGTGTGTATAGAACTTTCAAGAAAGGGTTTGCCCTTAAAATATCGATTTTTGCTACAGGATGTGCGGGCATTGTTGCCGAGTACGTCCTGTCCACCCTGGCCACCTACCTTTTAGGAAATGCAATTTTTCAATGGACTATCGTCATGTCCCTTATGCTTTTTGCAATGGGACTTGGCAGCCGTTTCAGCCGGTATTTTAATAAACATCTTCTAGATACGTTTATCCTGGTTGAATTTCTCCTTTCCATACTGTGCGCCATATCAGCCGAACTGGCTTACGGGCTGGCATCCTTTACCAGTTATACGGCGCCGATTATATATAGCCAGGCCATTGCGATAGGCATTCTTATCGGTCTGGAGATTCCTCTGGTAACCCGTCTCAACCAGGAATATGAAAGCCTGCGAATCAATATTTCCGGGATTATGGAAAAAGATTACTATGGCGCGCTTCTTGGCGGACTTGTTTTTGCCTTTGTAGCGCTTCCGTTTTTAGGCCTTACCTACACACCGATCGTACTGGGCTGTATCAATTTTTTTGTCGCCTCATTTCTCCTCGTTCGGCTGTTTCATCTTATTGAACACAAAAAAATGCTTCCGGTTGTTTTTTCTCTGACCCTGTTGTTTCTCGTTGCCGTCGGCGTGTTTGCAAAACCCATTATTCGCTATGGTGAACAGCTTAAATACAGGGACAATGTCATATATTCAACGCAGACACCCTTTCAGAAAATTGTGATGACCCGGTGGAAAACATATTACTGGCTTTATATTAACGGCCAGGAACAGTTTTCCACCTATGATGAAGAGAAATATCATGAACCCCTTGTCCACCCGGCCATGAAGCTGTCCCATTATCCGGGTGACGTTTTGGTATTAGGCGGGGGTGACGGCCTGGCCGTACGCGAAATTTTAAAACATGAAAACGTAACGTCTGTTACCCTTGTGGATCTGGACCCGAAAATGACAGAGCTTGCAAAGAATCATCCCGTGCTCCTTGCTATAAATAAGGGATCAATGAATCATCCAAAAGTAAGGATCGTTAATGAAGATGCGGGGATTTTTATACAAAATGATTCCCATCTGTACGGTGTCGTCATTATTGATCTCCCGGATCCGGATGCCGTTGACCTGATGCATGTATATTCTGAAAATTTTTACAAAACACTTCGAACCCATCTGGCAACAGGCGGTGTCCTGGTGACACAGGCCACAAGCCCTTATTTTGCCAGAGATGCGTTTTTATGTATTGTTAAAACCATTAGAAAAGCAGGATTTTCGGTTCTTCCGTATCACAACCAGATCCCTTCAATGGGGGAGTGGGGCTGGGCACTGGGTATAAAGGACACCGATGGTGATGAAAATAAAATGAAAGGCCTTGTAATGGCGCTGGATTTTTCAGATATTGAGACTCGCTTTTTAAACAGGGAGGCTGTTGTTTCAATGGTTCATTTTGGGAAAGGGGTTTTTGACAGGGAACATTATGAGGGAATAAGTGTTAATTCAGAAATGAATCCGGCCCTGTATAGGTATTATATGTCCGGGTCCTGGGGGATGTATTAGGGTAGAGATCAGTAATCAGTATTTGTACGAATAATCGGTTGTGTCTGTTTGGAAAAATTGAATATGAAAAAATGATTTTGAATGATTCAGGGAAAATGATTCAACCGTAGGGGTACTCCTTGTGGGTACCCTAAATGACGGTCATCCACAAGGGAATGCCGAAAAGGGCAACCACAAGGGATTGCCCCTACGGTTGGTGATGTGGTGGGAGCATATAAATCATTGTCGACCAATGAATACAGTCGGAACGTCAAGCAAAACAATTGGCATCCATTTGATAAAAAATTGTGGCAACGTATTGTATCATGCGCTAAAGAAATATATTGAATTACCTGTTGACCAGTATTACTTGGCATGGTAGTATTACCACATTACACATATTCCAAATATGGAGGATTTTATGCAGACTGCTACAAGTAAACTTACTAAAAAATATCAGGCAACAGTACCTGAAACAGTGAGAAAAAAACTCAAACTCAAAGCTGGTGACGTAATTGCCTTTGATATTGAAAACGATTTTATTAAACTCCGGAAAGCAAGACCAATTGATATTGAGTTTAGTTCCGCTTTAGTCCCTACCTTGAGTGAATGGAAATCACAAAATGATGAGGACGCATATAATGATCTATGAACCGTTTGATGTAATAGTTATCCCGTTTCCATTTACTGATTCATCAAAAACAAAGAGAAGACCTGCACTCGTTTTGTCACAAAAAACTGATTTTGGATCAAAAATTGAGCAATCTGTTTTGGCAATGATAACAAGCCAGAAAAATGATCCATGGCCATTAGATGTTTCCATCAAAAATAAGAAGCAGTCTGGATTAACAGCCCCATCTGTAGTAAGGATGAAACTATTTACTTTAGATAATAGATTTATCCTCAGAAAAATTGGTCACCTGTCAAAAACAGATCAAAACCAGGTCAAAAAAAGCCTCACCAGTTTATTTGATTATCTCTGAATTTCAAATCCAATAATATCAGTTTCAGTAAAAGCAAATTGATATAAAGAATTGAGTAGGTTAGGGAACTCGAAGAAACTTTCTTGCATCACGAATGGCCAGCATCACTTCAGATACTCCGCCATGCTGTCATGTATGCATTTATTACAGTCTTTTTTGTCGGAAGCACAAAAATTCAAAAATGACTGCAACCAGTCATCTCCTGTTCTCGGACAGTCATAAATAAATTCAAAAAAGCTTAAAAATCGTTCCATGGTTATTTTATCGATACTGTGTTCCATGCGACATGCAGTTAATTCGGCTGTTTTTTTATCAATCTGCAGGACTTTTATCAGGAAATCCTTCAGTACGGCATGACGATGGGAGATATCTTTAGCAATGACTTTACCCTTACGGGTTAAAGTAATAAAACTGTATGGCTCGTAATTTATCAGTTTTTTTTCTTCCAGATTTTTTAACGCACTGGTAACAGATCCGCGCTGAACCCCCATTTTTTCAGCAATGTCTTTTGCCCTGGCCACTTTCCGGGTCAATTCCAGTTCCAGGATAACCTCCAGGTAATCTTCCAGGCTCTCAGAAAGTTCCATGCTTTTTTTCATCAATGCCTCCTGTATTGAATATACCAGTAATTTAAAACATATAAAAAAATTAGTCAAACGAAATAATGTAAAATATTATAAACTTTATATTTGACTATTAAAAAAGTTTGGTGTATCAAACAAAAGATAAGCAAATAATTGTTTGTGTATATATTTGAATCAGACACAGGAATTTATTGAATGCCGTTGGAAAGTCGTCAGGAAATAAAAGAAAGCGCGAACAGCTCTGTCCAGGGCAATCCGGCAATTGCAATTATCGGAAATCTGAAAGTGGGAAAATCTTCCCTGTTCTCACAAATATGTAAAAATGAGGCCGGTCATTTTCAAATGCCCGGAACCATGGTTTCTGTAAATATGGGACATATCCGGGGGACAGCAAGTGTGGCACTGGATACACCGGGTATATTTTCCATATTTTCAACCAATGAAGATGAACGAACGTCAAGAGATATTTTCCTTCCCGGAAAAACCGGCTTTGACATCAACGGAATTATACTGGTGGCAGATGCGAAGAACCTAAAACGTTCTATTGCGATTGCCCTGCGGTATGCCGAATATGACATTCCCATGCTTCTTGACGTTAACATGATAGACGAAGCTACAGCCCGTGGGATAACTATTGATACCGAGAAACTTTCAGCGATTCTTGGTATGGATGTATTTACGACGATTGCAAGGGATGGAATCGGTGTTTCAAAATTGATTGCCGGTCTCTCCCGGATGAGAGCTCCCGGGAAA
Source organism: Desulfobacteraceae bacterium (assembly GCA_030618465.1). Lineage (GTDB taxonomy): Bacteria > Desulfobacterota > Desulfobacteria > Desulfobacterales > SURF-7 > JAUXDD01. The sequence goes on along the minus strand of JAUXDD010000008.1, from coordinate 4,872 downwards.
CTTGTTGATTATCCTGACTGGCTTGAACGGTTCCTGGATGACGTCTCAAAACTGATCGGAACAGATTATATATCACCGAGAGCGATCGGTATTTTACTGCTGATAGATGACAGCAGTGTTGAGGCATATATTGAAGGCCGTTTCGGACACGGAATGCTGGAACAGTTGAAGGATCTGGCAGAAAATTACCGAAAAGATGGTCCGGAAATGTGTAGCATCCTTTTAACAAACCTTTATGTTAACCAGGCTGAAAAAATTATTAGAGAAATTCAGGTGGTTGAGCCACCTTCAAAAAATCCGTTCATGATAAAAATGGGGGACTGGTGTACCCAGCTTTCAACAGGCATTCCCATTGCTGTTGCGGTTTTATATATGATGTATTTATTTGTCGGATCATTTGGTGCAACATTTCTGGTGGATCTAATAAACGGACATATTTTTGAAGGATTTTTGATTCCATGGACGACCAAACTGATTGATCCCATCCCCAGTGTATTTTTCAGAGATATGATTGCTGATCCGGATTTCGGAATACTGCCCACCGGCGTTTTTCTGGCCCTGGGGCTGGTGCTGCCGGTACTGTTCTGCTTTTATATTGCTTTTGGTATACTTGAGGATTCAGGGTATCTTCCAAGATTATCCATGCTGCTGGATAAAGTGTTTCATAAAATGGGCCTGAACGGAAAGGGCGTCATTCCCCTTGTGATGGGTTTTTCCTGTGTTACCATGGCCATTCTCACAACACGAATGCTGGATTCAAAGAAGGAAAAAAATATTGCAACATTTCTCCTTCTTCTTGGCATGCCGTGTGCTCCCCTGCTGGCGGTAATGTTTATCATTCTGGGAAAAATGCCGGTATCAGCTGCGATAACCGTATTCGGACTGATTTTTCTCCAGATATTTATTGCCGGTTTTTTAGCAAACAAAATTCTTCCGGGAAGACATACACCGTTTCTTATGGAAATACCACCGTTACGTATCCCAAAACTTTTACAGGTTATAAGAACTGCTGCATCAAAAACCTATTTTTTCATGAAAGAGGCGGTGCCTGTGTTTATGCTGGCGTCTCTTATTGTATTCCTGTTTGAAAGAATGGGTGGCCTGGAAGTGCTGGAACGGCTGCTGAAACCGGTTATTAACGGTTTTATGGGACTTCCGGAGAAAAGTGTTCAGGTATTTATTAAAACTATTATCCGACGAGAAAGCGGTGCCGTGGAAATCGAACATCTCAGCAGTATTTATGACAATGTTCAGCTTGTGGTAAATTTACTGGTGATGACTTTTCTCACACCATGCATGAATGCAATGATTGTTCTTTTCAAAGAGCGCGGGACAAAAACAGCTGTTGTCATTATTGGAACCGTAATCATTTATGCTGTTTTAATCGGGAGTATGGTGAATTATACATGTCGTTTTCTGGGGGTTACATTTTCTTAGACCTCAATTGAGGTTAGAATTATTGAGATATGGGAGGCAATCATGCTGAATGAAAAGCAGGAAGAGATCATGGAAGCCATCTGGTGTGCCGCTGAATATAAAAAATATTCCATTGATGAAATAAAAAAGAGATGCATTGTGGAGTTTACGGAAGACGATCTTTCAGAGCTTGAAAAGATGGGCATGATTCTCTTCAAGCAGGACAGGATTCTTTTTTCAGGTAAAGGAAAGGAAACGGCTAAAGCGATTATGCGTCGTCACCGTATTGCCGAAGTCCTTGTATCGAGTATTTTAAAACTCAGAAATTCCGCGATGGAGGAAATTGCCTGCAAGGTTGAACACTGTCTCCTGGAGGAAGTAGAGGAATCAATATGTACGCTGCTAGGCCATCCCGCGGTCTGCCCTGACGGGAAACCTATTCCGGAAGGCAAATGCTGTAAAAACAGGCTGAAAGTGATTGGTAATACAGTCGTCAGCCTGGTTAAACTCAAGCCCGGTGAAAAAGGAAAGATTACATACATTAAACCGGGCAGTCATTCCAATTTACATCAATTGATATCCATAGGTTTGCAACCCGGTATCATAGTAACTGTGCACAGAGAAAAACCGGTTTTTTGTATTCGATTTGAAAATACCGAACTTGCACTTGATGCGGAAATAGCAAAAAATATTTTTGTGTGGAAGATAGATAAAGATTTGATGATTGAATAGAAAACAAAGAATATGTATTCATTCATTTTAATTGGCCATGCTGAGCCAGCTTGAAATCAGATGTGACCCTTATCAGTTGTTCGTCAATCTATACCGATTCCATCAGTTCAGGGTAATTAGTAAAAACACCATCCACTCCGAGCGATATCAGTTTTTTTACGCGGGTCTTGTCGTTTACCGTATAAACAAAAACTTTATGATTATTGCTGTGAAATTTTTCAACACGTGTTTTGTTGATAACCATGTGATTCAGGTGAACTGAATAAATTTCCAGGTCTTTTGCCAGTTGATCATATTTTAAAAAAGGGGGCTTTATTATAGGGGCAATTCTGATTTCACGCTGAAGTGTCTTAACTTGATGTATCTCCTGGTGATGAACCGAAGATACAAGGAATCGGTTATATGACCGGCTATGGGAGCTGACATATTCATCTATCAAAGCACAGACAGGCCCGGCTGTATGCGGGGTTTTCAGCTCTATATTGATTCCTGCCCGGTTACCTACAGTATCAAATACTTCATAAAGAAAGGGGATTTTTTCCCCTTTTCCGGCATCAAGTGACCTGAGATATTTAAGCGACTGGTGCATAACATATCCTGTGCCACTGGTTGTACGCTCCAGTGTGTCATCATGAATGACAATCAGCTGGTCCTCCACAGGATAGACATCAATCTCGATCCATTCTGCGCCCATATGCAGTGCTTTATTGACAGCACGCAATGTATTCTCGGGTTCATAAGCGCTCGCACCGCGATGTGCAAAGAAAATCATTTTTCATAACCTGTGGGTTTCATATTATTATTATAGGAAATTTGTGCTATAATGTAAATTATTTACTATAACCTCAATTGAGGTATAAGATGTTTCGGTTTTGATCCAGTAAATGATTACTGCATTTTAACAATCTATTTTACTATTTTAGCAAAAAGGAAGATAAAAATGAAGAAAATTCTGGTAGTGGACAACCAGCCGTTAATGCTGAATTTCATGGCTAAGCTCCTTGAAAAGAACGGATATGAAGTTGTAACTGCCAATGATGGCCTTTCTGCATTGGATTGCATGGAGACCTTTGAACCGGATATCATATTCTCCGACCTGATAATGCCGAATATTGATGGTGAAAAATTGTGCCGTATTATCAAGAGCCGGCCCGAATTATCCCATATTTTTCTTGTCATACTGTCCGGTATCGCAATTGAGAAAGATATGGATTACACGGAGTTCGGTGCTGATGTATGCATTGCCAAAGGCCCGTTCAATCAAATAGAGAAAAATGTTCTTGAAGTTTTAGAAAAGTTGAATAGCGACGCTTTCGTAGGATTTGAAAAAAAGATTATAGGGGTTGAAGATATATATCGTCGTGAAGTAACCGTAGAGTTATTGACTGTAAGAAAGCACTCCGAGGTCATATTAAGCAATATCTCAGAAGGCATACTGGAGCTTACCAGTGAAAAAAAAATAATTTTTGCGAATAGTGCAGCCGTTTCTGTGATCGGCATTTCAGAGGAGCAGTTGCTCGGTCAGGATTTTGAAAATCTTTTTTTGGGTAACCATCACAGCCGGATAATAAATTTACTCTCTGAAATTGATGGCTCACCTGTGGAAATTTCTGAAGACCTTCCTGTCGAATTAAACGGCAAAGAGGTTTCCATGAAATTACTACCGGTAAACGAGGAGAAGCACAGCGCCATTATTGTTATTGTTTCTAAAATCAGTGAGAGAAAGAAGCTGGAGCTGCAACTTCAGAAGGCCAGAAAAATGGAGGCGGTGGGCACGCTTGCCGGTGGTGTTGCTCATGAATTTAACAACGCACTGATTGGAATTACAGGGAATATTGAGCTTTTAAAGATGGATCTTCCTGATTATCAGCCCATGGATGAATATCTAAAACCCATGCTCGCTTCAGCTCATAGGATGGCCCGGCTGACCAAACAGTTGCTTGCGTATGCCAAGGGCGGGAAATACAGGACATGTGTAATTTCCCTTAATGAACTGATTGAAGAGACCATCATGCTTACAAAACATAAAATCAGCCCCACGGTTAGATTGGAAACAGATATCCCTTCTGATGAATTTTATATTGAAGCCGATCTGATACAAATGCAGATGGTACTATCAGCTATTGTGGCAAATGCCGATGAAGCAATTGATGGGAAAGGGCGCATAAAGATCAGCGCACGAATAAAAGATGTTGATGAAACATTTGTAGAAAAATTAGCCGGATTTAAACCGGGACGTTATGTCTGTCTGATTGTTCAGGATAATGGAAAAGGTATGGATGATATGACAAAAAGCAAAGTCTTTGAACCTTTTTTTACAACCTATTTTCATGGTCGCGGACTCGGTCTGGCTGCAGCTTACGGTATTGTGAAAAACCACAATGGCTGGATTTATATTAACTCGGAAGTGGGGAAGGGCACAGTCGCGACTGTTTACCTGCCCGCCGTAGAAACCACAAAAATCAAATAGCGCCGTTGTCTTTGAGCTTGCTTTCTCCAGATGATGGAGGCAAATGTACGTTGATCCTGGCTTTCACCAGGATCAACGCGACACAGCCACCTGTCAGGCCACACCCGGCTTTTTATAAAGCCAGCGGGTGTTTCCTGCCGGTATTATTTTACCCAATTTTCGACTTTTAATGTTTTTATTCGCTTGAACTCTTTTTCATTATTTGTAACCAATATTAATCCTTTGCTAAGTGCATGAGCAGCTATTAACATGTC
>JAUXDD010000253.1 GCA_030618465.1 Desulfobacteraceae bacterium | reverse complement strand
CCTTCAAATACATGCCCGGTGGCCAGCATGATATCCCCCTTTTCGCCGGACAAAATTCCTGCTTTACCCATGATGGATATGGAAGACAGATCAAAACGAATTTCGGTCTCATCCTCTGAAAGCGGTTTAAGAAGATTTTCCATCAGTTCAAATGCCTGTGCCCCGAATGCATAATCCATAACCAGAATAACCGGTTCTTCATCTGAACCAGCGGTTTTTCTAATTTTAAGTTCTGGATGAAACGTAACTGATTTAAGGAGTGACGTATCTATCACCTGGCAATCAATATTTGCCCCTGAATTGTCAGGGAATTCATATAATCCGTGCCCGCCGGCATAGCTGACAATATCGTCACCAGCATCACGTAACTGGTGAAAAAAATCGTACATATCTTTATTGGATTTTACTTTCAGTTTTTTCTTTTTGACAGCAGCATACCCGTAGATGACATTTATGATGCTGTGCAGATTTGCACTGATGATATGGACAGGACGACCCTGAAGATTAAGTTCAACAAGCTTTTCTTTAATATTATTGGCCCAGAGTTTACCATATTTCTGATGTCCGATTATATTCATCAATGATGGTGTTAAATAGATCACCAGGGCATCGTCTCTTGATTCCATCTCATGTTCCACCCGTTTGCCAAGACTGTAGATCAGGGAGAAAAGGCCGTTATTGCTGTTTTCTTCTTTTTTTGTATTCTCGAAATATTCAAATGTTGCCCTTGTTTCCTGGTATGTCCGTCCAAGGATAATGCTCAGGTTCCACAATGCCGAATCCAGATCGCCTTTTTTCAACTTACCTGTTTTCTTGACAACTTTTTCAAGATCATTCCACTCAATGGTTGTACTTCCCGTATCATCTTTCATCCGGTTGAAAATTTTATTTGCTTCTATGTTGAGAAACGTCATGTGGGTAAGGATGTCGTATATTTCGCTCAACCCTCTTGAAATGATAAAACAGGTTTCCGTTTCACTTATCCGGTAGGAAATTCTTCGCCTTTTAAGAGGTATAATTTTTTCAAATGATGTGTTTTCAAACGGGTCTTCTTCAGTCAGAATTGTTCTCGTGCATGACTCAATTCCCCTGGGAAGCCGATCGATCACATACTCTAACCCTTTTAATTCAACAACCTTAGGATCATTCATGGAACCGTAAATTTCAGGGCTCAGGTTTTTCAAACAGGTCTCCAGTGACATACCGAATTTTCCGGAAGGACGATAATATCCCCTGATTCCCAGTGCATCAGTTATAATTTTAAAATCCCGTACAGCATGCCTTGCCTTCTGCGACCTGGTTAATTCGACCATGTATTTATCCTTATTATATAATTCTCTGAATGATTCTGTCTCCGGGGCAGAGGATTCAATTCCGCCTTACCACAAAAAATATAAATATTGTGTATTCCTGTCATATGTTATTATGTTAACCTATAAATTCTCCAAATTCAATATTTGATGATCTCGTAAAAGGTATAATTAATGGAGGCTTTTTGAAATATAGACGTTTTGGAAAACTGGACTGGAAGGTATCCGCCCTGGGTTTTGGTGCCATGCGACTGCCGGTGATCGGAAAAGACAATTCACATATCGATGAACCGAAAGCAATGAATATGATCCGTCATGCTATTGATCAGGGTGTCAATTACCTGGACACGGCCTACCCGTACCATATGGACAAAGGTGAAATTTTTGTGGGAAAAGCGCTGCGGGACGGTTATCGGGATAAAATCAAACTGGCAACAAAAATGCCGACCTGGTACATACAATCCCATGATGATTTTGACCGCTATCTGAATGAGCAGTTGAAACGGTTACAGACCGACCATATTGATTTCTATCTGCTGCACAGCATGAATAAAGAATTTTGGCCCAGACTGCGCGATATGGGCATCCTTAAATGGGCTGAGAAGACCATTTCTGACGGACGAATTCATCATCTTGGATTTTCATTCCATGATACATATGATATTTTCAAGCAAATCGTGGATGCATATGACAAATGGACCCTTTGCCAAATCCAGTACAACTTTATGGATATTGAATACCAGGCCGGTACAAAGGGCCTTAAATATGCAGCAGATAAAGGGATGGCCGTTGTCGTTATGGAACCCCTGCGCGGCGGCCAGTTAACCAAAAAGTTGCCGGAGTCGATTGCAGAGCTGTGCAAAAACGCCCCTACCCAGAGAACTATGGCTGACAGGGCATTGCAGTGGGTGTGGAACCATCCGGAAGTATCAATGGTGCTGAGCGGCATGTCTGCCATGGAGCATGTAACAGAAAATCTTGCCAGTGCTGAAAATGCCCGTGCAAACAGCCTTGGCACAGATGAATTGTCCCTTATTGATCGACTTCGGGAAGAATACCGCAAACTCACCCCTGTGCCCTGCTCCAACTGTAAATATTGCATGCCATGCCCGAATGGTGTAAATATTTCTCGCATCTTTGAGCTGTACAATGATGCCGTCATATACAATGAGCCCAATGCACCGCGGTTCCATTACCGGCTGATCCCGCCCGAGGAACAGGCAGATAGGTGTACCGAATGCCTGGAATGCGGTGACCTGTGCCCCCAGGATTTCTCCATTCCTGAATGGCTTGAAAAAGCACATCAATGGCTTGGGCCGAAAAAATAACGAAATGAGCCTTCCCTGATATATTTTTTGAACAAGAAGGAGCCAAAAAAATGAGTAATGCCCGAATAAACCCGGAAATAACCAGAGCATTTGAGCACGTCGTCCATTCCCGCCGGTCGGTTCGCGGTTTTCTTCCACAGCCGGTACCCGATGACATTCTTAAAAAAGTTTTCACACTTGCCCGGCAGTCACCTTCTAACTGTAATACACAGCCCTGGCATGTATATGTGGTGTCCGGTGAAAAATGTGAAAGTCTCAGAAAAATACTGCCCGGGGCCATGATGAAAATGCAGATTAGCATGGATTTCCCCTATGATGGGAAATACGATGGTGAATACAAATTACGTCAATATGATTCGGCGGCCCGGCTGTATGGCGCCATGGGCATTACCCGGGATGAAAAGGGAAAAAGGAATGATGCCTTTTTTCGGAATTTCACATTCTTTGATGCGCCCCATGCGGCGTTTGTTTTTATTCCTGAACAGTTTGGTATCCGGGAGGCGGCAGATATCGGCATGTTCGCGCAGACATTGATGCTGGCCATGACAGCTCACGGTATTGCAAGCTGTCCCCAGACAGCACTCAGTTTCCATGCGGATATTGTCAGGGACATTCTGAATATTGATCCGGCCCTCAAACTCCTGTTGGGTATCTCTTTTGGTTATGAAGACACCGAAAACAAGGCTAACAAATGCCGGGTCGGACGAGCCGGACTTGAGGAATCCATTCATTTTATCAAATAGCGGGAATTTCTCTGATCCTGCCAGGACACAAAAATTTAAATATTAAACCAGGAGATGCAATTTACCATGCATTTTCAAACCAAATTAAAAATAGCCTACGCTGAACAGATCGTCTCTTCATACCCGGTACTGTTTCGGTTCTGTTTTCATCAACTCTTTGAGACGGGTTGTTGATATTTGGTATTGACCGTTGCTGGGTAACGGTTTGGATGATACCAGGTCCCAGACCCTGTTGCCTCGACCATTGTATATTTCAGAAAAAGAGCCGTCTTTGTGAATTTTCAGAACAAGCAGATGCTGGGGCTTACTTCGTAAACCAATGCTTTTTGCCTGGGTTGCTTTTATTTCTATTTTCAGTTTTCCTTTGACTGCATCATAGCCTTTGTTGGATGGAGGAACGAGTTTCAAATTATAGTAGTGTTCGGCAATGCATTCACCTATACTCCCCACCATATGCCCGTCAGGTGTAAACGGCCTTCCCGGAAACATCTTTTCCAGTTCAGCCACATTTTTATATAAATTCTTTATTATCTTTGGAAATCGTTTTTCATCCATTACTATATTATGCTGGACTGCTTTCTGTGTGGTAGATCAAAAGCGGCCTACTTGTGATTATCAGCATTTGCCAATTGTGTCCCTATTTTTGGCTATATCCGGGTTTCCCAAACGCTGAATATGCCAAATATCAAGCCAGTTGTGCGTTTTATCCGGATTTCCAATGTACGGAATTCTGTCAATTTTTGTTCGATGTTTTCGGGTGCAA
>JAUXDD010000221.1 GCA_030618465.1 Desulfobacteraceae bacterium | reverse complement strand
ATGAACATAAGACCATATTTATAAACAGGAACCATATTGTTTGGGCAGTACCTGTTGATGATTAGAATATGTTGATCAACGTAATTTTTTATATTTCATTCCCCGCTTTTTTATACAGCTTCCTTTAAGTTTCTGCCGACAAAAAGCTTCTTTATTGAAATGATTGCCTCAACTATCTAAATTTGATTGATTATATATAATTAATTATATATAATTATATTTATTTTCTAAAAATATTAAGAACAACAGCCGTAATATGTGGGAACTGACGCAGAAATTGGGCAAAAGAGGGTATTTTTCAAAGGCCTCGATGAGATATAAGGGTTTAAGGGAGTGCTTGTTCGGGTTTTATGCAAAAAAAGGCTACAATTAAAACTGTAACCTTTTTATTTTTCATATGGTCGGGGCGAGAAGATTTGAACTTCCGACCCCTTGAACCCCATTCAAGTGCGCTACCAGACTGCGCTACGCCCCGACGTCAATTTTGGAAGACATTTATCATTATAAAAAAGTCATGTCAAGAAATGAAATAACACCTTTGAAACCCGTCCGGCTTGTTTCCGGTGATACAATCGGAGTTGTTGCTCCTGCAGGCACGTTTGATCTGGAAGCGTTTCAGCTGGGAGTAGATATTCTTGAGAAAATGGGATTTCAAGTATATGTACCTGAAGCCCTTTTTGAAAAGGAAAGATACCTTGCCGGGTCAGATGCCCGTCGGGCTGAATTGATAAACCGCCTTTTTTCGGATAATACGGTTAAAGCAATTGTGTGTGCAAGGGGTGGATTTGGTTCAGCTAGAATTCTGCCCCTTCTGGATTTTGATTTAATCCGCAATAATTTAAAAATATTTGTCGGTTTCAGTGATATTTCCGTTCTTTTGACGGTGTTTTTGTCAAAATGCGGTATCATTACTTTCCATGGCCCAATGGTGACAACGCTTGGGAATGCGGATCAGGAATCAAAAGATGCAATGCTTTACGCGCTTACAACAGCAACCCCTATTGAGATTTTTCCTGATAAGGGGGTCACTATAAAAAAAGGGATTGCAACCGGCACACTTATGGGTGGAAATCTGTCAACTTTGTGTCATCTTGTGGGCACACCATACGAACCCGACCTGAACGGTCAGATATTGTTTATCGAGGATGTAAATGAAGAGCCATATAAAATTGAACGCATGCTTTTTCAGATGAAACTGTCAGGTTGCCTTGACGGACTTTCCGGCCTTGCGCTGGGTTCGTTTGAGAACTGCGGAAGTCTGGATAGTATCCAGATGGTTATGGAAAAAATTTTTATTGATGATGAAATACCTATTCTCGGTGGTTTTAATATCGGCCATGGAAATACAAATTTGACAATTCCAATGGGCGTCAGCGTAACGATAGATGCTGACAGGCATATGCTGAAATTCCATGAAGCAGCCGTCAGTGAAGAATCGAATTAATACCATGTAATCCGGGATGGAGTAGTGGAGTACAATGGCAACTATGGAACCGGTCGATAATTTCATGAAACAGGCAGTGGCTGAGAATGTTTTTCCCGGTGGCGTACTGCTGGCGTCAAAAGAAGGCTCGGTTGTTTTTTTTAAAGCATATGGACAGACAAATATTTTTTCCGGAAAGCACATGACAAATGAAACGGTTTTTGACCTGGCCTCCTTAACAAAACCACTTGCAACTACTTTGGCGGTAATGAAACTGGTGCAATTGAAAAAACTGAATCCTGCCATGGTGCTGGGTACGATCCTGCCGGATTTTTCAGGAACAGATAAACAACAGATAACGATACGTCATCTGCTTTGCCATAATTCAGGACTTCCTGACTATCGTCCATATTATGAAGTATTAAAAAAAATACCCCGTAGTGAAAGAAAGAATAAACTGAGGAGTTATCTTTTAAAAGAGCCCCTGATTTATCCCACCGGCAAAAAAGTATTGTACAGTGACCTGGGCTTTATGATTCTTTGCTGGATTGTTGAAAACATATCAGGAATACGTCTTGATCGTTTTATTGATGAAATGGTTTACAGGCCACTTGGAATAAAAGATCTTTTTTTTTTACGTACAGACTTGTCAAACAGGGAGCCGGTGGCACATACAGGTGGATTTGAATTTGCAGCCACTGAGAAATGTCCGTGGAGAAAGATGGTACTAGAAGGTGCGGTGCATGACGACAATGCATATGTAGTGGGTGGGATAGAAGGACATGCAGGGCTGTTCGGAACCGCAGCCGGTGTGCATACGCTTCTGTCAGAACTGCTTTCAGGCTATTACGAAGTTGCAGAAAAAGGGGTGTTCCAAAGTGATATCATTCAACTTTTTTTAAAAGAACAGGGGCAGGCAGGCAGGGCTCTTGGATTTGACAAACCCTCTTTTTCCGGGTCAAGCAGTGGAAAATATTTTTCTAAAAATTCAGTGGGGCATCTTGGATTCACGGGAACTTCTTTCTGGATGGATATATACCGAAAAATTATAGTTATTTTGTTAACAAACAGGGTACATCCATCCAGGGAAAATGAAAAAATAAAAGATTTCAGACCGAAGATACATGACGCAGTTATGCAGCGTATTTAGTGCCTGAACGAAAACGCCTAATTCACCCAATTTCTGCGTCAGATAAAAATTTTAATCCTCAAAATACTACATGTATTCACCCCTGGGGCACTTCCTTCGGGGCGCCTGCGGTTAAAATTTTGATCTTCTTTATTGAGAAGTCGGACAGCAGGAAGTTTTTTCAACATGAAAATGTCAGGCTCAGGGATTAATAAAAATGCAGGTGTGAGATATCGGGTGATATTTTCTCCTTGAAAAGATAATATATCTTTGATAGCTGTTATCAAATATACTTTTAACCAGAATAAAGGCACTTTTTGGTGCGAAAATGAGGAGTCATGAATTTATTTTTGGATTCAATTCTTGGTATGTTTTCAAATGATCTCGCCATTGATCTTGGTACGGCAAATACATTGGTTTATGTGAAAGGGAAGGGAATCGTACTGAGTGAGCCCTCTGTTGTTGCAGTACGGACGGACAGCAGAATGAAGAACAGGGTTCTGGCTGTAGGCCTTGAAGCAAAAAATATGCTCGGCAGGACTCCCGGCAATATTGTTGCTATTCGTCCAATGCGGGAGGGTGTTATTGCTGATTTCGAAGTCACTGAAGCCATGCTGAAACATTTTATCCGGAAGGTTCACAACAGGCGGACGTTTGTCAGGCCTAGAATTATCATTGCCGTACCATCCGGTATTACCCAGGTTGAAAAACGTGCTGTCAGGGAATCCGCAGAATCTGCCGGTGCCCGCGAAGTATTTTTACTTGAAGAGCCCATGGCTGCGGCAATCGGTGCCGGACTCCCCATCACAGAACCCACATGTAATATGGTCGTTGATATTGGCGGCGGGACAACGGAGGTTGCCGTGATTTCACTGGCCGGCATTGTTTACAGCAGATCTTTGCGGGTGGCCGGCGATAAGATGGATTCTGCCATAGCACAGTATATTAAAAGAAAATATAATCTGCTGATTGGTGAACGCACAGCGGAAATTATCAAGACAACCATTGGAAATGCATATCCGGACGCTCAAAATCTGGAAACTATTGAAGTTAAGGGCCGGGATCTGGTTTCAGGAATCCCGAAAATACTTGCCATTGATTCTGAAGAGATTCGAGTGGCAATTACCGAGCAGGTTGATGCGATTATCGAAACTGTGAAGATCGCTCTTGAACAGACCCCCCCGGAGCTTTCCGCTGATATCGTTGACAGGGGGATCGTGCTCACCGGCGGAGGTGCATTGCTGAAAAATCTGGATAAGCTTTTACGAGAGGAGACCGGACTTCCGATTACGATAACTGAAAATCCGTTAGATACAGTGGCCCTTGGCTCCGGCAGAGCACTTGACAGCATTGAAATCCTAAAACAGGTTATGATTAGATAATTTCATGTTTTCCAAAAAAATGGTGATGGCAGTTGCTGTGATCGTTCTGATAGCTGTTAATATCATAGTCCTTTCAATAACCGGCAGTCGAGGTTCTTCTCCGGGCAGTGCCGGTCGGATAGCTATTTTTCTTTTAGCCCCGATTCAGGATGCTGTAGCTGGCTCTATTCGTTCTATTAGAGGCGTCTGGGAACATTATTTTTTTCTGGTTTCAGCCGCAAAAGAAAATGATGCACTTAAAAAAGCATTAAACCTTGCTGTTGAAAGAAATAATCAGTGTATAGAGATCGAGCTGGCCAATTCACGTATCAGGAAATTTTTTGATTTCCGGAAAACCAAATCTGAAGAAGTCCTTGCTGCTGAGGTCATAGGCAAAGATCCCTCCTCGTGGTTTAGAACCATAATTATTGATAAAGGTAAGGCAGAGGGCGTTAAAAAAGGGTTTCCGGTTGTGGTCCCGGAAGGTATCGCCGGACAGGTAGTTGATGTCTCCTCTCATTATTCAAAAGTGTTGCTGATTGTTGACAGAAACAGCGCTGTGGACGCCCTGGTGCAGCGAACAAGAGCTCGTGGCATTATAAAAGGTGAGTCGGTTGACAGATATATTTTTAATTATGTTTTACGAAAAAATGATGTCAAAGTAGGAGATATGGTTGTTTCCTCCGGGCTGGACGGCGTTTATCCAAAGGGATTGCGAATAGGAAATGTTTCAGAAGTTATCAAGAGGAATTCCGGAATTTTTCAGGATGTTGCTGTTATACCCACTGTTGATTTTGAAAAACTTGAAGAGGTCCTGATTATTTTAAAAACGCATAACGATGAGTTTGTAAAAAAATAATGACATATCTTTTGTATCTCATCACCAGTATAGTTCTGGTCATCATTCAAACCACAGATTTGTCGGTTTTTTTAATTTTCGACCGATTTTACGATCTTTTGATTCCAATTATTCTTTTCCTCGCCCTTTTCCGTTCCCTTGCTGAAGGGATTCCTGTTGTATTCATTGCCGGTTTTATGATGGATTCTTTTACCGGTGGGCCTTTTGGGATATATATTACCATCTATTTCTGGTTATATGTTGGTGTAAGGTGGATTATTCAATATTTTCATTCCGGCAGCATTGTGTTGATACCCATTATGCTGGCATCCGGTGTATTGGTAGAAAATTTAGCACTACTGGGTGCTGTTGCCATGGCAGAACCGGATTGGAAAGTGTCCGCAACCGATGTGAACAATGTTGTCGTGCAAGTTTTTCTGGTCGTATGCACCGGGCCGCCCAACTGCAGGGACTAGATGAGCGGCGCGACGACTATCTCCATCTGGCCCATGAGAGTATGCCTTCTGCAGAGATGGCTGTG
>JAUXDD010000186.1 GCA_030618465.1 Desulfobacteraceae bacterium | reverse complement strand
TAACCCGATGGAGCACCATCGACCAGGTTAATGAAGATACGCTCCAGTCAACGATCCCCTATATTTTTACCGGCGGTGATTCGGCAACCGGCGCATCTCTCGTTGTTGAAGCCATCGGCGGCGGCAGACGGGCGGCACGCTCCATTCATCAGTACCTTTCAGGAGAGGCAGTAACCCCGGCCCCAAATTCTCTGTTCAAACGGCATATACCCGGTACAATTTTTGAGTCTGTTGCCGGAATTAAACCGTCAAAACGAACGGAAATGCCTGAACTTCCGGTTGATGAAAGGATCAAATGTTTTGAAGAAGCGGATCTTGTCATCCAGGAAGAGGACGCCAAATACGAATCCAATCGATGCCTGGACTGTTGCAGGATTTGTTACAATAAGGATGTGGCGGCTTAATTAGTGTGAAGTTAATGATAATAATTATACCATTAATCATTTTTCTTCCTTGATCGATATTCTCTGACAAAATAGATGGTTACCGCCGTAAGTATAACTATATCCGTACCTAATACCCAGAAAAAATAAGGATTGTCTTCCATTATTAATACCTTCCCGTTATTGATGTGCCAGTGTATAGCGATCATATGAAAAGAGATACGGATTTTCAAGATCAAAATTTTATATTCATTTGGCACATGGCAATGAGTATGTCTAACATATGATATTTCTTGACAAAAAATCATATTATCACTAGAATACATACCTTCTGTTTAATATTATTGAAGGATTCCCAGACAAATGTCAAAACTCAGAGAACAGCTTATTAAAATTCAGCGACAAAATTACCGAAAAAACGTCAAGCTGATCAGAAAAAGCCTGGCACACAATGCGTCCCTTGACATATATGAAAAAGAATTTTTCCGGGAGTTAAAAAATTATCAGGAAATTTCAAATAAGACAGATCTCATTAAAAAGGTTTTATCCGCCGATATTGTCTTTCATGGTGACTACCATACTCTAAAACAATCGCAGCAGTCCATTCTTCGAATCCTGCGAGATATCCTCGGGAAAAGGGAGATTATTCTCTGCCTGGAAATGTTTCACGGTACAGACCAGAAGTTGATTGACTCTTTTATGGCAGGAAATATATCCGAGGAATCCTTCTTAAATAAAATACATTACATAAAAAAATGGCCGTTCGGATGGAATAACTGGAAACCTGTCATTGCATTCTGTATTGAAAATCAAATCCCGGTCCTTGGAATTAACTCCCAGATGGGAAACGGCCCTAAAAGTCTCAGGGATCGTGATAAATACTCATCCCGTATTATTGTCAAATCATTAATTCGAAATCCCGGCAAATTAATATACGTGGTTGACGGCGATTTTCACATATCCCCGAATCATCTCCCCATGCATGTAGGTAATCTTTTGGAACTTCTGGACATTTATGCAAAACGCCTGTTTATTTATCAAAATGTGGAGAATCTATACTGGAAGTTATGCCAGCAGGGCAAAGAAGAATCAGATGTTCTGAAAATCAGTGAAAACAGATATTGTGTGATGAATACCCTTCCTGCAAATAAAGTGCAGTCCTATTTGAACTGGCTGGAATTTTCAGAAGACGCTTACTATCCTGTACACCAGAACTGGGAAGATGATGGATTTGAGGGCCAGGGGCTGACTGTTCAGAAAATGGTGGCAACCATCGTCTCTATTCTTAAACTGGAACTCCCGCCTGAAGCCCTGAATGGACTATCCATCTATTATTCAAGTAACCTTGACTTCATGGACTTTATCAGCAGAATTCCGGAATTAAAATGCCGGCTGCGGCTTATTAAAGAAAAGATTAAACGGGAAGAGGGCTTTCTGCTTGAATATGAAAGTGCGGGTGCCGATACCTATTTAATCTATCTGCCAAATTCCAATATCAACCAGGCGGCTGAAGAGGCCAGTCATTTGGTGAATGCCGTATTGAGAGGGCGGTTGAAATTTCACCTGAATCCCTTTGACCGTTTTTATCGCAACGTCATCATCGAATGCCTTGGTTTTTTTGGCAGCAAGTTTATCAATGAAAAAAGAAAATCACAATCAGAATACTCGTTAAGAAAATTTCTGGGCCAGATAAAACAGGGCGAATTTCCGGATATGGACCCGAAAATTCCCCAGGTAGCCCGATGCATCCTGCAACATTTCTATTTGCAGAGAAAAACCAGTGACCCTTTAGAATTTATAAAAAAATTTCACACCCAATACAAAAACAGGTCATCACTCCCAAGGATTTTCAGTACTCAGCTGGGGTATATGCTGGGAAACAAGCTTTTTTATGCAGTTAAAAAGGGGAAATTCCCTCTTGGAAAAATTCAGGGCTATTATAAAGACCCCCTTGACAAACCCAATAGGGCTTTTGAATGCTATTTGGAAATCAGTAACCGGGTAAAAAAAATGAAACCCGTGAGTCAGTATTAAATAATATGAGCATATCGTTTAATAGTTTTTTTAGAAAAAATAGTACGCCATTATCAAATTCAACTCGCCAGACAGAATTTTTCATACTTGTGTTAATTCTTACTCTTGGATTATGGATCAGAGTTGAAGATCTGGGAAACTGGAAAAAATCCCCTGACCATATATTATTCAAGGGCGAACCCCTTTTAACAACTGCAGACGGCCCATTTTATCTGGACCTTGCAAGAGACCTGATAGAAGGAACCTATCATCCGGTTGATGAAAAAAGATGCGTTCCTGAAAATGCCCGCCGCCCCATGCCGCCTCCCCTTTTAAGTTCGCTTGCATATGTCATTGCTAAATTGACAAATATATCCCTGAACTGGGTCGGTACCCTCCTGCCTGCACTCCTTGGCCCCCTGCTGGCACTACCCCTATACGGACTGGGACGTTATTACGGCGGACCGGTTACAGGGCTGGTTGCCGCTGCAGTGGGAGTCCTCTGTCCTGTTTATATTTTCAGGAGTAATATGGGCTGGTTTGATACAGACTGTTTAAATGTGACGTTTGCAACCTCATTGAGCTATTGTTTCCTGAAATTCGGTGTGGAAGATTTTAAACGGCGGTACTATTATCTGGGGTTGGGCATTTTTGTTTTTATTCTTTTTCTCTGGTGGTGGGACCAGGCACCCCATGCAGTGACCCTCTTCTGGATAATCCCTTTTACCCTTTCAGTCATCTTTTTTTACCGTCCTTCCAGAAAAGAAGGAATTATTTTCTTCGTGGCGGTCCTTTCCGTAACAGCAATCGTTCTCACGTGGAAAGGGGTTGACCTGCCTTTTCGTCTTTTTAAAGATGTTGATTCACACTATTCCTATATTTCAAAAAAAGCATCCCACTATTTTCCGAATCCGGGGGTTACCGTAACCGAACAGATCAGGCCCCGGTTTCATCAGATTGCATCATCCATCATGACCGGTCTCCCTGCTTTTTTTATCGCACTATCAGGCTTCATCCTGCTTATCCTAAAACACCCCAAAACATGGCTTTTTAATCTGGCACTGGTACTCATAGGCGGACTATCATTCATATTTGCCGGCCGTTTTCAAATCTTTCTGATTCCGCTGGCAGCCCTGGGAACCGGATACATTACCTGTTCAGTCTGGAAACAACGAAATAAGTACAAATCCTTAGGTATCCTTGCCCCAGCCATCCTGATCGCCGTACTTGGAAATTTCTGTTACAGGGCTGTTGAAAGCAAAACCATACCTGCTATACACCCCAGGATTATTGCGGGGATGGATACAGCTTCAAAAACCACTTCACCGGATGCTGTCATATGGACATGGTGGGATTACGGTTACTTCATGAATTACTGGTCAAGGCGGGCGACTATTTCAGATGGATCAAATCATGGCGGGGAACGGTCAGTATATAATGCATTGCCTTTGGCTTCAAAAAACTTTCGGCTTTCGGCGAATTTCATACATTTTTTCTCTGAAAGAGGTATAAAAGGAATTAATAAATTCTACAAAGCAGTTGGAAATGATCCGTCCAGGGGATACAGTGCCTTAAAAAAAATATTATCTGTCGGCCCTGAGCAGGCATCCTTCATAATTGAAGATTTATCCCTTCATCCTGTTGGGAACTGGAAGACATCACACGATTGGCTGATTTTCTTTTTTCCCAAAGAAAAACGCCCGGTTTACCTGTTTCTGGACAATCGGCTGACGAAGTCTTTTATCGGCTGGTACTGGTTTGGCACCTGGGACATCTCAAAACAAACCGGAACGCGCCCTTTCTACAGGTTTATCAAACACATAGAAATATCCAGGAATAACTCTCAAATAAATAAAAAATCAGATACGCGAACCCCGGATAATAACCAGCCGGGTGCGAATATTAACCTTGGCAACGGGATTTTCACATGGGATTCAAAGATGATTCCTTTAAAAACCGCTCTTATTGCAGGTGATAAAAAGATTGGGGACTATGAAATAAAATCCTATGAAAGAAAAAGAGGCGCCAGGCTTGAAGTGTTTAAACCGGTTGGTTTTGGGGCGCTGATGGATGAAGATATATCAGAATCAGTATTTAACAAGCTGTTTCTCCGTCACACATGGGATCATACCTATTTTAAACCGGTGGCTGTGGCATCCCCTGATTATCAGTTATGGGAAGTGCGGGGTGATACGTTGCCGGAATCTTTCTGATCCGTGTTATTACGGGTTTTCCTGTCAAGCAATCTTGCTTTGTTTCTTTTTTCAATAATTGCCTGCAAGTTCATCAGGTTCTTTCGTACTTCATGATAATCAGGCCTGATTCGCAGTACTTCACTGAAACAACTGGCCGCTGCTTCAACGTTGCCTTTATACATCATTATTATACCCAGATTAAAGTGGGCCGGGGCATAATCGGGTTTTATGTAAAGCGCCTTCTGGTAATGATTGATTGCTTCATTTATTTTGCCCTGTTTCGCCAGAACATATCCAAGATAATTATATGCTTCCGCAAAATCGGGTTTGATACGTATTGCTTCCATATAGTGGTGTATCGCCTCACGAAATTTTTCCTGCCTTACCCGTACATTGGCAAGATGGAAATGTGCGGTTGCAAATTCAGGTCTGATCATAAGTGCTTTATTGTATTGTTCAACCGCCGCGTTCAGCTTCCCCTGGTTAGTCAATTCGTTTCCAAGCCCCAGGTGAGCAAAATAGTTGTCTTCCGTAACCTCTATGGCATGTTCAAAAAGTGAAATCGTGTTTCCCCAGTATTTTACCTGCAACCATGATGTTGTCATAAGAATTAACAGGAGAAGCGTTGAAATTACGCCGAGCGCTCTTTTTTTGTGACGCCATCCAGCAACAAAATCAGGCGTCCCCCATGCAATAATGATAAAAAGACCGATAAGGGGTATGTATGTATATCTGTCAGCCATGGACTGCAAACCGACCTGGACAAGGCCTATCACAGGTAAAAGCGTTACAAGATACCACAGCCACCCTGTAATAAAATAGGGATATACTGTTCTTCCCCTGATTGCCCATATGGTTATGCCTGTCAGCAATACTGCGGCTCCAGCTATTTTCCATATGGGTATTGCCGCAGGATGCGGGTAAAAGACGGCCAGATGAATCGGCCGGAACATTTTTCCCATATACCCTGCATATGAAACCAGAGCATTGGCAATTCTTGAACCCAGTGAAAATAATTCCAGTGTTCCTACTGCACCTGCGCTTTTTTGAGCAAAAACGGTTATAAAACAAAACACAGCGGCAATACCAAACAGAGGAATTTTTTCCTGAATCAAAGGGTAAAGAGACGGAACAGGGTGAACAGATTTTAAGGTGGTAATATGCTCAGGCGTTGTGCGAAGCCTTCCCAGCGGCCAGAAATCAAGCAGAAGCAGAACAATGGGCAATGTCACCAACATTGATTTTGACATCAATCCAAGTATGAAAAACAACAGGACAGGACAATATCTGCTGAAACAGGGGTTCCTGATATAGCGGACGTAACTTGCCATTGTCAGCATCCAGAAAAAAGTACTTAAAACATCCTTCCGTTCCGCAATCCATACAACCGATTCCACATGTAATGGATGCAGGGCAAACATGGCAGCGACAAACCCGCTTTGCCACAAATTTTCACTCATTTTAAAAAACACATAAAACAGCAGTAATGTATTGAGTATATGGAAGAGCAGGCTGGTCATATGATGCTGGCCGGAATCAAGTCCGTAAAGCTGGCAGTCCAGCATGTGTGAGATCATGGTTACCGGATGCCAGTTGCCTGTATGGG
>JAUXDD010000142.1 GCA_030618465.1 Desulfobacteraceae bacterium | reverse complement strand
CATAAATTAACCGACGGCGCCGGCATCGTCATTATCGATTCTCATATGAGGCCGGCCCAATGAACATCGTCCACGTATCCATGAAACATCGCCTGGTTACACTGCTGGTTACGCTTATGCTTGTGTCGGTGGGAGTGTATTCCCTGGTGAACATGCCAAGAAGAGAAGATCCTAAGATGACAATCAGGGAAGGATTGATCATCATCCCTTTTCCGGGTGCTAAGGCAATCCGCGTTGAAGAGCAGGTGACAAAAAAAGTTGAAGCGTTTCTTTCCCGTTATAGTGAGGTGGATAAAGACGAAACAGAATCCACAACATCAGACGGACTGATGATCATTAAAGTGACGTTGCAGGACTGGGTGACGGATCGTGATAAATTCTGGTCCAAGCTTCGCCACGACTTGTATGAATTTAAAAATTTACGCCTGCCCACGGGTACCGTCGGGCCGATCATCAACAGTGATTTTGGTGATACTGTTGCCTTGTTGATATCGGTTGAATCGGATCGTCATACCTACACCGAATTAAAAGATTACCTTGAAATCATAGAAGATGAAATTAGGCCGATTAAGGAGGCTTCCAAGCTTAAACGGTTCGGGTTGCAGAAGGAGCAGATTTACGTCACTACAGATTCACAGAAAACATCCCAATACGGCGTCAGCCTGCCCCAGGTTATTGATGCGCTTCAATCCATGAATTCCATTACCTATTCAGGGGAAATCAAGACTGATAGTATGGAGCATCCAATACATACCACCGATTTGTATGATTCCGAACAGCAGATCAGAGAGCAGCTGGTTTATCTCTCCCCCGAAGGCGGGATAGTTCGCCTGAAGGATGTGGCAGATGTTGAAAGACGATATGAGGAGCCGGAATCCTTTATTCGGGTGAATGGAAAAAAAGTACTCATGCTTTCCGTGGAAATGCAGGAGGGCTACAATATCGTTGATTTCGGAAAAAAGGTGGATGAACGGTTAACGATAGCTGTAAAAAAAATTCCACCCGATGTAAACGTCAAAAAGATCGTTGATCAACCTGCGGTTGTTAATACCGATATCCGGGATTTTATGAAAGAACTTCTGGTTGCCATAGTTGCCGTGGTTCTGGTCACCATGATCCTTTTGCCTTTTCGTATTGCCGTTGTTGCCGCCATTACCATTCCCATTACCATCCTTATTACTTTTGGGTTCCTGGATTTTTTTAAAATTGACTTGCAGCAAATGACCCTTGCCGGGCTCATCACAGTGCTGGGTATGGTTGTTGATAACGCCATTGTCATTGTGGACGATTATGTTGACCGCCTGGATCATGGAATTTTGCCCTGGGATGCGGGAGTAAAAAGTGCAACAGGTTTGTTTGTGCCGGTATTTTCCGCTACAATTGCCATTATTTTTGCGTTTATGCCTATTAATTTTATTCTCATGGGAAATGCAGGTGAATTTCTCCACACACTTCCCCTTACCGTTACAATTTCACTGGTTATTTCACTTTTTATTGCTGTTCTGGTAACCCCGATCCTGTGCTATGTTTTTATAAAAACCGGTCTGAAATCAAAATCTTCAACCCGGACAAAAACGAAATCAGGGTTTCTGGATTTTACGCAGAAAATTTACAATGTAATGCTGGAAAAGGCTTTTAAAATGCCTTTTGTTACTATTATGGTTGGTATTATAGCCATTGTCGGAACTGTTGGCCTGATGAGCCGGCTGGATATTAGGATGTTCCCCCTCATCGAGAGAAATCAGTTTTGTCTGGAAGTATATATGAATCAGGGAACCAGACTTGAAGAAACCGACAGGGCTGTTAAAAAACTTGAAGCAATACTCCTTGCGGACAAGCGTGTTCAGGATGTTGCAAGTTTTGTAGGGACATCATCCCCAAGATTTTATCTGACCTATGCGCCCCAGCCTCCTGATAAAAGCTATGCGCAAATTCTTGTCAATACAGTTTCTACGGAAACGGCAATGGAGATGATTGATGAGTATATTATCCGGTTTAAAGATTTTTTTCCAAACGGAGAAATTCTGGTTAAACAGCTCCAGCAGGGGCCGCCGGTGGATGCTCCCGTGGAAGTACGGATTGTCGGGAACGACATGGTTGCCATTAAAAAAATTGGCGAAAAGGTTAAGGCAATATTAAAAAATACACCCGGCACAAATTATGTCCGGTCAAATTTCATGGAAGATTATTACGGTATAACCGTCCAGGTAAATTCGGAAGTGGCTAACCGCATGGGTTTTTCCAGTCGGGATATCGCCCAGGTGTTAGGCGCAAGCTTCAAGGGGAGACCTATTTCTACACTCTGGGAGGGTGATAACCCCATAGAAATTCTTCTCAGACTTGATGAGGAGAACCGCAATGATTTTGAAGATATTAATAACATATATATTACATCCCCTGTAACCGGTGGAAAAATACCCCTTCGCCAGATCGCAAAACTGGTTCCTGAATGGCAGACAGGAAAAATCAGGCATAGAAACGGAATCCGTACCCTGACCATTCAAAGTGAAGCCCAGATGGGAAGGATGCCTAATGAGATTCTCAATGATATCAGACCGAAGATTGCTGCACTGAAACTTCCTTTGGGGGTCACCATCCAATATGGCGGTGAACTGGCAGAACAGGTCAGTACCATGGGAGAACAGACAGCATCACTCATCGTCAGTCTAATTTTAATATTCCTGGTACTTTTATTTCAGTTTAAGGAACTCAAAAGGGTTCTGATTATTGTAGTCACCATCCCCTTAAGCTGGTTTGGAGCGATACTGGGACTTTATATTACAAATAATCCGTTTTCATGCACGGCATTTTTAGGAATGATCAGCCTTTGCGGAATTGTGGTCAGAAACGGAATTATCCTGGTAGGATATGCGGATCAACTGCAGGAAGAGGAAAGTAAGCGGAGTATTCGTTCCATTGCCATAGATGCCGGTAAACGACGCATGAGACCTGTATTTCTTACCTCTATGGCGGCGGCTGTCGGGGTTGTGCCTATGATCATCAGCGGGTCTTCGCTTTGGGCACCAATGGG
Source organism: Desulfobacteraceae bacterium (assembly GCA_030618465.1). Taxonomy (GTDB): domain Bacteria; phylum Desulfobacterota; class Desulfobacteria; order Desulfobacterales; family SURF-7; genus JAUXDD01. The sequence goes on along the minus strand of JAUXDD010000142.1, from coordinate 5,023 downwards.
AAGCGTACTTGCCGTGGGGTTGGTTTTCGGAATGGTGCTGACGCTTTTTATAGTTCCGGTTCTCTACTGGCTGTTCATGAAACCCCGAAAGGCGAAAGCAGTTAAAGAAATTCCTCAATCGATAACTGCCATGGAAGCAAGAGGATAAGGATGAAAAAGTGCTTATGTACAAAGTTATAGAAACAGTGTTGTTCATTTTAATCACATCTGTTGCGTTTGCAAATGATACGCTTTCAACTGAGTCGGATGACCTTTTACTTACACTTCCCACGGCGGTTGACATTGCCGTTGAAAACCACGCGAGCGTTAAGGCGGCAAAAGAAAAAGCGGCCGGTGCCGTCTATGAAAGCAAAAGCACATGGGCAGATATGTTTTTCAAAGTATCCGCAGGATATTCCTATACTAAATTAGAAAAAGCGCCGTTTCAGAATATCGATATGGGGCCTTCCGGGATTATGAAGGCCCAGGTTGCCCATGAGGATCAGTATCACTGGGACGTCACCCTCGTACAGCCGCTTTTTGCCGGATTTGCCCTGACAACACAGCATCACATGGCAACACTCGATTGTGAAGTGAAAAAGCAGCAACAGCGGCAGGCTGTATTGGATGTCATCCAGGGAGTGAAAACTGCTTATTACAATGTTCTTCTGATCCGAAAAATTCTCCATGTGGCCGATGATGCAGTGAAAACGTTACAGGCCCACGAAAGCGATGCAACGAAATTATACGATGGCGGCATCATCCGGTATAACGACCTCCTGAGTGCACAGGTTGCACTGGCAAATGTGATTCAGGATCGGGAAAAGGCAAGGGCCGGCGCTCAAATGGCGCTTTCCGACCTCAACCGGTGGCTGGCCTGTGATATCAATCGAAAAACCGATCCCAAGGATTTTACGGAAATACCACTAACCTATTATCAATTTGAAACACTTATCAACGAAGGAATGAAAAACAGACCGATATTGAAAGTTCTGCGGTTCGGCCTTGAAATCCTTGAGGGCGCAATACAACTTGAAAAAAGCGCATATTACCCTGAAATTGTGCTGGTCGGGAGATACCAGCAGGACGGGGATAATCCGGCAGCGACAGATAACGATTTTTCCAACGATTATAATACAAGCATAACGATCGAAGGGAGATGGACATTTTTTGAGTGGGGAAAAACGCGGGCAAAAGTTAATAAGGTCGATCATGATAAGAGAGAACTTGAAGAGAGAATAAAGGAGATCGAAGACAGTATTAAACTTGAAATTAAAAAAGCCTGGCTGAATCTCAACGTGGCTGAAAAAAATATCGAAACGGCAAAAACGTCCCTTGGCCGGGCAAATGAAAACTGGCGCATCACCAACCTGGGGTACAAGCAGCAGGTCACCACGTCAACGGAAGTGCTGGATGCGAGAACCGATCTGACCCAGGCAGATACAAACTATTATCAGGCGCTTTACGGATACCTGTCAGCGAAGGCACGACTGGACAGGGCAACCGGAAAGGGACCGGAAATCTGATGTGATCCAGTATCCTTTTTAACGCAAAGCCACAAAGGTCGCAGAGAATCGCAAAGAAGAAAAGTATATTTTTATTTCAATGACGTTTTCTTAAGGGGTTGTTTAGAATTGAAATATGTAGGGGCAGGTTCCAGACTTGCACTTTACGGAAGCAGGCTGCAAAATTAAGGGCTGGTTTGGAACCAATGTCATTAACTTAAGCTCTTTTTTTAAAATGATGTTGATTTAAGAAAAATGCTATTAAAAATTGTAGTTTATTCATTTTATTGAAGGCCGCGAAATCCCCCCCCGGCCCCCCTTTACGAAAGGGGGGAGGAGCCTCCCCCTTTGAAAAGGGGGATCGAGGGGGATTTTATGATTGATTGAAAAAGGGTTTTATTGAATGGCAGACACACTTATTTGTTTTTCTACCGGATCTTTAAACTTTAAACACACAGATCCCTCTCCCTTGCATACATGGCACTTCATGATACTAAAATTTTTACCTGTCAAATCAGTCTGGTATTCATGGACTCCGGTTCCCCCGCAAAAAGCACACTCTTTCTTTAAGGCATTTGGGCAGACATGGTGGTATGCGCAACCGGATAGAAATAGTATTGATAAAACAGGTATAATAATGAATAATTTGCTTTGTAAAAGTTTTTTTACCATTGTGACCTCCTCTTTTTTTTCGTTGCTGATGTTTCGTACATATCCTGCAAAACATGAATACTTGCGTTTTTATTTGCTTAAATCATGCCATGCAAGTATGTTGAAATATTTTAATATGTTAGCTTTTATCAAAACATTACTTTGCCATATCCGGCAAAACAACCTGCCGGATATGGCAAGTTACCGGATATGACAAAAAAGGGATTTTTAAATATGAGTTCCGTTTTTCATAAAAATGCTTTTTTCCAGAATGTAACAAAGAAGATATGCAGCAGCCTTGATATTGATGTTGCCATGTGCAGGTGCCTGAAATATATTGAAAAGAATATGCCTGCGGATGAAATGTACATGAGTATATATGAGCCTGGTTTAAGTGCGATAAGATCCATTGCCCATGCCACACATTTTAAAGGTCAAATCCTCAGCCAACTCATTCCTGTTTCAGAAAAGGCAAAAACTCAAATAGAAACTACAGATATGACAAAAGTCAGGATTGTCAATCATCCTGAACTTGACCCGGTTGCCAGCTCAATAGTGTCATTTCTTGGAAAACCTGATCGATCAGCCTTGATTATACAGCTTATGGTTGAAGGAAAACGTTTGGGAGTGGTTATTGTTATTGCAAACGGCATTAACCGATATTCAACAGAGCATGCGGATTTTCTTTCACTGGTATCAGATCCGTTTGCCATTGCCATGTCAAATGCGCTCAGGCATCAGGAACTCCTTAAGCTTAAGGACATGCTTGCAGATGATAACCAGTATCTTCATCATGAGCTCAGGCATCTTTCCGGGGATGAGATTATTGGAAAAGATTCCGGTTTAAAGGAAGTTGTTTCACTGGTCGAACAAGTGGCGCCTCTGAATAACCCGGTTTTACTGCTTGGTGAAACAGGCACAGGCAAGGAGGTGCTTGCCAATGCCATACATAACGCATCATCAAGAAGAGATGGTCCACTGATAAAGGTCAACTGTGGCGCCATACCGGAAACACTGCTTGACAGTGAATTTTTTGGTCATGAAAAAGGCGCATTTACCGGTGCTGTTGCCATGAAGCGCGGACGTTTTGAACGTGCCAATAAAGGGACCATTTTTCTTGATGAAATCGGAGAACTGCCATTGAATGCCCAGGTCAGACTTTTAAGGGTTTTGCAGAACAAAAAAATTGAAAGGGTCGGCGGCATAGAAGAGATTCATGTTGATATAAGAGTAATCGCCGCCACCCATAGAAAACTTGAAGCCATGGTCGCATCAAATGAATTCCGTGAAGATTTATGGTTCAGATTAAATATTTTTCCCATAAATATTCCACCATTAAGAGAACGAAAAAAAGACATTCCTTCCCTGGTGCAATATATCATAGAAAAAAAAACCAGGGAAATTAGAGGTGTCAGGCCACCGTCCATTGCCCCGGGCGCAATTAACAAACTGATGGACTATCACTGGCCGGGAAATGTCAGGGAGCTTGAAAATGTGGTGGAACGATCACTTGTTCTGTGCAAGGATTCTGATCTTACATTTGATTTTTTTATTCCATCCCGTTATGACCTGAAAGACATCCCCGATAAGCAGGAAAACAAAGTTAAACCGCTTGATGAAGTTATCATCCGACATATCCGGCACGCTTTAAAAGTGACAAACAGAAAAATCCATGGTTGCGACGGCGCAGCAAAGCTGCTTGGCATAAATCCCAGCACACTTAGAAATCGGATGAATAAACTTGGAATTGTAAATAAAAAAATCAAATTGTTTTAGAAGATTTTTGTAAATACCAGAGATGTGATATTTCCTTCCTGTCGATCTTCGGCATCAAATTCAACCAGGCTTCTCAGTGAAATCTGCAGTTTATACGGCGGCAGAAAAACACTCACTTCAGGGCCGACAGCATATACCTGAGCACGGTCATTCTTCTTTGCAGGGTCAACACCTGAACCGCTGTCGTCAGTTACCTGCCATTGACAGTAACCGATGGCGCCAACGTCCCATATGCGCCCCAATGTTTTTCCAACACCCCATTCAAAATGGAAGTTCTGACCCGGTTTGATATTTGTGTCACTTTTTTCCGTATGGATTTCATGACGGCCAAGAATTGAAGCTGACCAGGTCTTTTCATGATCAAAATAGTATGTACCGGAAAAATTCAGCATACAGGTCCACATGTCTTCACCCGGTGTGGAAGGATCATCCTGGTCGTATTTTCCTATTGGAATAAAGAGACCGACACCAAGTGCAGAATCATATCGGGCACCATTCCATGAAAATATAAATTCAGCATACGGATCGCCTACAGCAAACGTGTCTTCGTCTACACCGTCAACTCCAGGTTGGGCAGGTAGAAAGTCAAGTGAAATATCGGTATATTGAAGGGGGACTATTGCTCCCAGTGCAAAATTGCCTTTTGTTTTCGGGCTTTCCGTTATCCAGACAAATCGATGAACATTGGCAAAAACAGTTAAATCAAAATCAAGATCTGTTTCCGTATCGCCGTTGTTCCTTTTGAATGTATCAGCCTGATAAAATGCATTGTACATTTTATAGTATGTACCAGGGCCGGGCAGGGTGCCGCATTTAATTCCTTCAATACCGCTCACATAATGAATGCCGTTTTCAGCTGCAACAGCCGTGGAAATCATCAGGCCGGTTAAACTTAAACAAACCAGTAGAACAAATACAATTTTTTTCATGCCTCATTCCTTTCATAAAGTAATAGTTAAATCCAATGCCATCGGTTATACTTCCAAACAACTTGTTTTTGTATTTAGTACTGAACGCTCTAAATTTTAAAGTTATTTAATTTTGTAGCGGCATATGTGCCGTCAGTTGGCTTTTTCCGATTCTATTGAAATCGGATATACATATATATAAAT
>JAUXDD010000189.1 GCA_030618465.1 Desulfobacteraceae bacterium | reverse complement strand
CTTTAACTCATCTAAATCCCGGAAAATCGTGTAGCATGTTTGATTGTTTTATAGCTGTCATAATTCCAAAAAAAGGATATCCCTGTACTGAAAAGGCTTCTGGTGTTAATAAATGTTCTTATACCGCGTTTTATTGATGCTCCCGGGGAGGATACACATTTATACGATGACACAAGACCATCGTACAATTCAGTGGGAGTCATATTGCACGGCTGATACACAGGCTCAAACAGATTATAAAATTCCCAGTCTTTTGGATAATCATCAAGAAGAATCCGGTTTTCCTCTGCAAGTTTCTTATAAAGAGCTGTTCCAGGCAAAGGGGTCTGGACACTGAGTTGCACTGCGTCAAGCTGTGCATCAAGAATAAATTCTACAGTTCGTTCAAAAGTATCTTTTGTATCATGATCACTTCCGAACATTATACCAGCCACTATTGCAATACCATGGTCATGTATCTTTTTAACCGCATCTTTAAAATTTTTTGTGGCTGGTCTGAGGTTCACTTTTTTATTGTAAGAAGCAAGCGTCTCAGGCTGTATTGATTCAAGGCCAATAAGGAATGCCTTAGCTCCGCTTTTTGAAGCAGCTTTTAAAAGGTCATCGTGCTCAACAATATTAAGACATGTCTGGCCTCCCCACTCCTTGCCTGTATCTTTCAGCCTATCAAACAATTTAAAAGCCCGTTCAATACTTTGTTGACCCGAACCAACCACATTATCATCAATTATAAAAATTCTTTTGTCCTTTATCCCGTTAATTTCATCAATCACCTTATCAATATTCCTGAGTCTGTATTTACCACCGTTAAAAAGAGTAACTGAGCAAAAGCTGCAGTTAAATGGACAGCCCCTTGATGTCTGAACAGTTTGAACAAAATATTTCTTTGTAAGAAGATCTCTCCTGGGCGCAGGCAGATGTTCAATATCAGGTCTTTCAGATACACGGTACACTTTCTGTAGATTTCCTTTTTCAAAATCCTCAAGAACATTTTTCCAAATCGTTTCAGCCTCACCAATAACAACTGCATCAGCGTACTCCGAAGCTTCTTCATTCATTAATGATGCATGAATACCGCCAATAACGACCGGAACCCCCCTTTCTCTAAACTTCTCACATATCTCATAAGCACGGGGAGCCAGCGGTGTCATACATGTAATACCAACAAGATCAGCTTTAGCATTAAAATCAATGCACTCGACAGATTCATCAACTATTTTAACATCGTACTCTTCAGGAGTATGAGCCGCAAGAATAGTAAGGTTTAAAGGAGGTAGAGCAAGGACTCTAACATTTTCCAATAATTTAGTTCTGTATGCAGGAGCGACAAGTAATATTTTTTTCATAATAATTTACCGTATTTATCCTTTGACCGAATTCTGCTTTTTATACTGCGTTGAATTCTTCTGTTAATTTCACAGTTTTATTCAATATGACAGGCTAAACAACTATATAAAAGGTGTGTATATCATCTTCCTATAGTTAGCGCCGCCACAACATCAAGTGTTAATTTGGATATTGACATACACCTGAATTTTTTATATTTATTCCCGATAAAAAGCAACTTTTTTTGCGTGAGTTCTGATCGTCATAGAATTGCACTCTTGTTATTGGTTTTTTGAATTCATGAGGAGGGATAGTATTATATTAGATATGATACCTGATATTCCTGTAGCTATTACCGGTATAGGATGCCTTTGCGGGGCAGGAATGAATCTTCAGGAATGCATGGATTCCATATATAGAGGTGAAAGAAACCCGGCCCCTCCTGAAAAATTCACTACCGATCATCCTCTCCCCTATCCTGTTTTTGAAATAAAAAGGAATCTGCCAATTGATAAAGCTGATGACGCTTCTGATATTTTACGCACAAGCCTTCTCGCTATTTCAGCAGCAAAGGAGGCTTTGAATGATGCAGGATATACAGACGAAACACTCAGCGGGAAACGGGTAGGTGTTTGCCTGGGAACCACGGTTGGAAGTGCTATAAATAATGAGTCTTTCTACAGGGAATATAGAAAGGGGATTGACCCGGCACTTGAAGAAGTGAGCAGGTTTTTTCGGAGCAATCCGGCATCATGCGTTTCGAAACATTTCAGATTAAACGGGCCCCGGCAAACAATTGTTAATGCTTGTTCATCAGGAACAGATGCCATCGGTATAGGCGCCTCATGGATTAAGTCCGGGATATGTGATTTTGTTATTGCAGGCGGGGCTGATGAACTTTGTAGAATTACATATAATGGATTTGCTTCATTGATGATTATTGACTCATCACCATGCAGGCCATTTAATGTAGACAGGAACGGCCTTAACCTTGGAGAAGGTGCTGCTGTACTTATTCTTGAATCAGAAGAGATGGTCAGAAAAAGAAACAAGCCGGTACGTGGTTATGTTTCAGGTTATGGATCTGCATGTGATGCATATCACCTTACAACGCCAGAACCTGACGGGGCAGGACTGAGAAAAGCCTTGTCGTCAGTTTTTAAGTCAGGCAGTATCGCACCGGAAGATATAGCTTTTGTCAACGCACATGGCACGGGGACTAAGAATAATGACCATGTGGAAAGTCTGGTATTGGGTGATTTTTTTCCGGGAGTTCCATTTAATTCAACCAAAGGATATACCGGTCATACTCTGGGTGCATCCGGAGCAATTGAGGCTGCATTTACAATTGCCTGCCTTGAAAATGGAATGATACCTTCCAGTACATGGTTTACTTCAGGTGATCCTGATGTTAAATGTTTTCCGGTAAAAAAAAATACCCAAATAAATGGCAGGATTGCAATTTCCCAATCTCTTGCTTTTGGCGGTAATAACAGTATTCTTATGCTTGGAATTGGAGAATATTGATTATGAAAGTTAAGGATGTTCCACAGGACAAGGGCATGATAGGAGACCATGGGACCGAAGTCTGTTATGCTGTGGATGATGACGGGAGATATAAGATCGCATCAAGCCTTGGCTGGGAACCGAAAAACATAGCAAACGAGCAGGCCTGGGATATAATCAACAGAGATATTGCTGATGCCATTCAAGGTATTAGGACTGGAAAATTAAGTCCTCTTGCCTATCATATGACAAAAAACCTTATGGATGAGGGTCTCCTTGCAAATTATTCCGGTTTCTACAGGTGGAGAGTCAAACGTCACCTCAGAGCTGATGTGTTTAATAAATTAAAACCAGCCTTTCTCAAAAGGTATGCGGATATATTTGAGATATCTATTGAAGAACTTGAAACTGTTCCGGACCTTGAAATAAAAGGCGACAAGAATATATGAGAATCGAATTTGAGCATAAACAATCTGCCCACTGTGAGAGTGGTGTAACATCAAACCTTCTGTATCATTACGGACTTGACATAACAGAATCCATGGCTTTTGGAATAGGCGCAGGTCTGTTTTTCGGATATATACCCTTTATAAAACTTAACAAGATTCCTCTTACAACTTTCAGATGCAGTGTCGGAGGAATTTTTAAACGGGTATCAAAATCTTTGAAAATTTCTGTAAAAGAAAAAAGATTCAGAAACCAGCAAAAAGCCATGAGTGAACTTGACAGCCTGCTTGAACAGAATATCCCTGTCGGATGTCAGACAGGTGCGTTCTGGCTGCCGTATTTTCCAGAGGCGTTCAGATTCCATTTTAATATGCACAATCTGATTGTTGTAGGAAAAGAAGGGGATACCTATTTTATCAGTGATCCTGTCTTTCCGGATATTGTTACATGTTCAGCTTTTAACTTATGTAAAGCCCGTTTTGCCAAAGGTACTTTAGCACCTAAAGGACGAACCTATATTCTTGAACATGTTCCAGAGTCACCCGATCTTGTTATACCTGTCCGTAAAGGTATAAAAGCTGTTTGTAATGCCATGCTTAAAGCTCCAATTCCGATCATCGGTGTAAAGGGTATCAGATACCTTGCTGGAAAACTGGAAAAATGGCCGGAAAAGCTTGGCGATGAAATGGCGCTTCTTTATCTCGGACAGGTAGTGAGAATGCAGGAAGAAATTGGAACAGGCGGCGGAGGGTTTAGATTCATGTATGCCGCATTTTTACAGCAGGCAGCATCTGTTTTGGAAGACGACAACTATCTTGAACTTTCAGAAAGACTAACACAGATAGGTGATAAATGGCGTCTGTTTGCTGTGTCTGGTGCAAGAAATTGCAAAAAAAGAGCCAGAAAAAGGGACTCTTTTCCAGGAATGGCGCAGATGCTTCGTGAATGCGCAGACCTTGAAGAACAACTTTTCAAAGATCTTCGAGATATTGTAGTTTAATTTGTTCTACTCACAAACAACGGAAATTGTATGACAGAGGAATTTCATGGTTCTGAAAAAACATATCCGGAAAATAAAATTCTGGTAGTTAAGAATCTGGTGAAAACATATAGAGGTATGGGAAAGCCATCTCTAAAAAAACTTAATTTTTCTGTTTTTCAAAATGAAATTTTCGGTCTTCTCGGGCCGAACGGGGCAGGAAAGACAACAGTCATATCAATAATCAGTACTCTGCTTACACCAACTAATGGCAAAGTAACAGTATGCGGAATAGATACATTGAGATATCCTGGTCGTGTAAAAAAAATGATCGGTCTTGTCCCGCAGGACATTGCATTATATTCAGAATTGACCGGCCTTGAAAATCTTAAATATTTTGGCAGACTTTATGGCCTTAAAGGAAAAGTACTCAAGGATCGAATAGACGAATATTTGAACCTGTTTCACCTTAATGATAAAGCTGGAAAACCTGTTTATACATATTCCGGGGGAATAAAAAGACGTTTTAATCTTGTGGCGGGTATCCTTCATAAACCCAGCATTCTTTTTCTGGATGAGCCTACTGTGGGTGTTGATGCGCAGTCACGCAATTTAATCCTTGAAAAACTTGGGCTTCTCGCAAGGACCGGCACTTCCATGATTTATACAACCCATTATATGGAGGAAGCTGAAACCCTTTGTTCGCGTATCGCTGTTATGAATGAGGGTGAAATTGTTGCCACGGGTCGTCCTTCCCACATGGTGAAACAGAATCCGGAATGCAGTAATCTTGGAGATTTATTTTTATTATTAACAGGCAAAAATTTAAGGGATTAATGAACTTTTATGCAGAAGTCTGTAAATCCCGATGAATGGATAATATGGTCAGGTTATATTCTGTAATAATTAAAGAACTTCTTATTCTCCTTAGAGACAAATCAGGACTCCTTGTGCTGTTTTTAATGCCTGCAGTACTTGTACTTGTGATTTCACTTGTTCAGGAAAATGTTGTAAAAACTACAGTAAAAATTCTGTACGTTGATAAAGACAAAAAATATATTGGCCGTGAAATAAAGGAACAACTGGAAAAAACACCGGATATTAAACTTGTCACTGAGTTTAAGGGTAGCGGGATTGATGAAAAAACTGCTAATAACGCTGTTGCTGATGGAGATTTTCAATTTTGCATAATAATACCCGAAGGCACCAGTGATGCTGTGGAAAAAAGAGCTAAAGAACAGATAAATCAGGCTCTTTCAGCTAATGGAAATGATCAGGAAAAGAACGTTTCGGAAAGTATAAATATTACAAATGATTTGATTGTTTATTATGACCCGACTATACAGGGGATTTTCAGAATAGCTGTGATCAATGCACTTCACAGGGTGGTATCTGGAATGGAAATGGATACAAAAATCCGGCTTATGTCTGAAATATTACCAGACCATATCAATGCTGCATTTCAAGCTGCAATTGGTTATGATGTGCCGGTTGAAGCCATGGAAAACCCATTGGATATCAGTTTTAATATGAAGAATGACAGGATACTTGGAATAAAAGAACAGTTTGCCTCAAAATTTGGTTTTGAAAAAATGCCCACTTCGGTTCAGCAGAATGTTCCTGCATGGACTCTTTTTGGTATTTTTTTTATTGTTGTTCCCATAGCCGGTTCAATCATCAAAGAAAGGGAAAGCGGGACTTTTATGCGCATTCAAACGATGCCCGTTTCGATTTCCACTCTGCTTTTCGGTAAGATTATCGCATATTTTCCTGTTTGTACAATTCAGTTCCTATTTATTTTTTTGATAGGAAAATTCGTGCTTCCACTTTTAGGAACACCACCTCTCGATACCGGAGGCGCAGTAGCCGCAATTGTTTTAGTTATTG
>JAUXDD010000259.1 GCA_030618465.1 Desulfobacteraceae bacterium | reverse complement strand
GAGGAAGTACGCATAAAGCTCGGCTCCCTGGCGGTTGATGAGTCAGATATCGGGAACAAGGATGATAAGATTGCTAAAATTAAAAATAAAACCCTGGGTACGCTCTGGGATCAACGCGGTGTAAAAACCTGCGGCATGATTGATGAAAACAAGGCAATGGGCATCAGGACCTTTGCAAAGCCCATCGGGGTTATTGCTAATGTTGTGCCCTGTACAAATCCTGAATCTACAATATGCTGTCTGGCATTAAGTACCCTTAAAACCCGAAATGCAATGATCGTCACCCCCCATCCCCGGACCCAGAAAACTTCCTATGAAACGGTCCAGCATGTTCGAAAGGGACTTGAAAAAGTCGGTGCCCCGGTGGATCTGGTCCAGTGTATCAAAAAGACAAGCCATGCAGCAACCTCAACCCTGATGAATGCCTGTGACTATGCTGTTGCTACAGGTGGAGCCGCCCTGGTCAAGGTGGTATATGCCGCCGGGAAGCCTGCGCAGACCGTTGGAGCCGGTAATGTCGTTTCCATTGTGGATAAAAGCGCCAACTTAGCCGTGGCTGCCGAAAAGATCAGGATTTCCAAAATTGCCAACAATTCTGCATCCTGTTCATCGGAAAATGCCGTAGCAATTTATGAATCATCCTATAATGCTATGCTTGAAGAATTGAAAAAACAGGGCGGATACCTGTGTTCCACTGAAGAACGGGAAACGCTCAGAAAGTATATGTGGCCTGACGGGGAGCATTTGAACCGTGATATTGTAGCAAGACCGGCAACTTTTATTGCGAAAAATGCGGGTCTGTCTGTTCCTGATGACACCAAATTTCTTATGGTCATTGGTGAAAAAGTAGGCCCTGAAGATCGTTTTTCCGGTGAGAAAATTTCACCGGTTCTTACCGTCTGGAAATGGAATGACTTTGATGAAATAGTGGAACGTCTGGGTCGAATTCTTAAATTCTCCGGTGAAGGCCATTCGGTTTCCATCCATACTGAAGACGATGACCAGCGCGTAAAACTGGCTCTTAATGCCAATGTGGGACGTGTTGTCTGCAATTTTCCCCATGCCCATGCAAACAGCGGCGGATGGGACTGCGGCCTTCCCGTAACAGATACCCTGGGCGGCGGCAGCTGGGCCGGAAATATCACCAGTGAAAATATAAACTGGAGTCATTTTTTGAACTACACCCTTCTTTCCATTCCCAAAGAAAAATATATGCCTACAGAAGAAGAATTTTTCGGAGAATATTTTGAACAATACGGAAGGGATTAAGTTGTGGATGAACTGACAGTCGATTGAATTTTCTCCCCTCCTTTATTCACTGTCATTTCATATTACCCCGGGGTTGAAAAATGACCCCGGGGCCAAAATAATGGATTATTGACGCCTGATGATAAAAGCCATAATTTTCGATTTTGGGCAAACCCTTGTTGATTCGGCTGACGGGTTCCGGTCTGCTGAAAAAATAGCCAAAGAAAAAATATTTTTAAACCTGTTTCCCTATGTAAAGGAGAAACAATGGCAGACCTTTCTAACAGAATACCGGCAGATTCGTAAAAGCTTTCACGCAAAATCAAATTTCTCGAGACCTGCCATCTGGCAGGCAGTTTATGACCGGTTCAATTGCCGTGCTGATTCTAAAAAGCTTGCGCAAATGGAAACTGAGTACTGGGAAATTGTCAAGTCCCGGACAATACCATTTCCTGAAACAATAAGTGTTTTGGAAAAACTTGCAAAAGAGTTCCAGTTAGGAATGATTACAAACACTCAGGGACAGAAAACTTCCGGGACCCATCGTATAGCACTTTTTCCCGATATTGAGAAATTTTTTGAAACCATTATTATTGCAGGAGAGGCAGGGTTACCCCCAAAACCTGATTCCAAACCTTTTTTGCTGTGTCTTGAAAAAATGAATATAAAACCTGCAGAAGCGATTTATGTGGGAGATGACTTTGAAAAAGATGTCTGCGGAGCCGCTGATTCAGGTCTGCATCCTGTATGGATAAAACACAGTCTTGTGAAACGTTCCTGGCCGGATTCCGAAACCCACACGTATACCAGTGTAATAACAAATCTTAATGAACTTTTTGAAATCAGTATAGACAAGGTCTGATCCGTGACAGGTTCATCATTCTCCACGCAAAAAAAGACAGTTATTTATAAAAAGTTGTCAGCCTGTGTAAAAGCGTTTAAATTTGAAGAAGTTGTAAAATTAGGCAAACAGCATAATATGATGCTGACTTCGTCAGATATGGACCGGATTATCAACAGCTTTGTTGTGCAAAGAGGATCAGGGGATATAATCCGAAATCCTCATCAGCTTGATCAAAGGATAAATGCCTTATTAAGATGTCGTGACCATGGATGTGCTCCTGAAAAAATAATTGAAAAAACGATACTGCCGGAAGGATATAGCGGTAAAATCCTGATGGTGGCGATTATGGGTGGTGTTATAAACAGACTGGTCTGTCTTAGATCAGGGGATCTATGGCATAGAGAAATTTTAAAAAACACGAAAAATGAAATCAGGGACCTGGGATTTTTTGAGAGCTCTGTTTATGAACTTGGTGGAGCCCATGTCCGTTTTGAAACAAATAATGACATTGTCATCTTCGGAACAAGCGATGATTTCGGTTCATGTGACAAGTTATATGCTTCAAGGCTCATAAAAAAAGTTTTCAAGGATAGAAAAGTCATTGTCATGGACTGACGATTATGGGAATGCTATGGACAAAGCGAAATTTAAAATTATATTTTACTGCTGGCTCATATATGGTTTTTTTTACCTGAACCGATTGAATCTTTCTCCTGTCATTCCGCTGATTATGTCAGATCTTGATATTTCCCATGCCCGTATCGGCCTTATCGGGGCTTTGTTTTATGTTTTCTATACAATTTTCCAGCTTCCTGCCGGTTACCTGAGTGATCTGTTCGGTGCCAGGAAGGTTATTTTTGCAGGGGGATTGATTTCCGCTTTTTCAAATATAGTGTTCAGTTTTGGCAGCGGATTAGGGCATTTGGCCTCTTCCCAGTGCCTCAATGGTCTGGGACAGGGATGCGGGTTCAGCCCGATTATCAAAATCATAGACCAACACTTTTCTTTCAGCCAAAGGGGGAGGGCGTTGGGTTTGGTCATGACATCCACTGCTGTTTTCAATGTTGCTGCATTTTTACTTGCCGGGTATATCGGCCAGACATTCGGCTGGCGTTCGGTTTTCTGGTCCGCACCCCTGGTTTTTATACCCGTACTTATCCTTTTTAAAATGGTCATCAAAGCGCCTTCCGTTGACAAGCCTTCTAAAGCTGTTGAAGCCGAGTCCAACGACCGGAAGGCAGTTAAAAACAAATCTTTTGTCGGGATCAACAACCATATTTTTTCAAGGAAAATGTGTTTTTTAAGTATTGGCTTTTTTTGCCTGTGTTATATCACGTACAGCAATTTGATCTGGCTTCCTTCTTTTTTGTTTGAAAGTTATGATATCTCTCTGGTTCAGGCTGGTTTCCTTGCAGCACTTTACCCCCTGGCAGGAGTCATTTCCAGGCCACTGGGAGGTTATATTTCCGATGTGCTTTTCAAGGGAAAAAGAAAACAGACCATATTAATCGGATTTTTCGTTATCTTAATATCCACATTGCTGCTGTCCCGGATTCAGGATTTTAATATCAATATATATTTTATAATTTTAATCGGATTTTTCGATAATTTAATCGGCCTATTGTTTTTTGCCTGGATGCTTGACATGGTGCCTTATAATCACAGTGGCAGCGGGGCGGGGGCTCTTCAGTTTTTCGGCCACACGGGCACAGTCTGTTCCATTTATTTTTCAGGCATTATCCTGGATGTCTT
>JAUXDD010000200.1 GCA_030618465.1 Desulfobacteraceae bacterium | reverse complement strand
TGCAGATGACAAAATCGCTGATGCTGTATTTAATGCCGGGGTGGAGCTGCTTGCAGACATCGGTCTCTATCATCTAAACACTCAGAGAGTAATTACATATACTAAAGAAGAAATTCTTGAGTTTGTTAAAGAGATAAACGCCGCCCCTGCAAACATTACAATGGGTCGGGGTGAAGACGAATTCACCATCGCATATCGTACCTCGGAAGACACAACTCCACCGGCGCTTTATGGTGGTGCTGCCGGGACCATCCAGGAATATGAATTTTTACCGTTTGTTCAGTCCTTTGCCCAGGAAAGCAGCATAAAAGGGATGGGCATTTCCGGCGGGATTGTAAAAGTGGGTGATATTGAACCCAAAGCCGGTACCGTCAGCGAAATTGTATGCGCTCAGTGGGAACAGCAGCAACTCAAAGAAGTGCTGAACCGGGTCGGCCGGCCGGACATGTCCTTAGGGCTTCTTTGCACCGCCAGTACAGTTGGCGCAACAATGCAGTGCGTTGATAATGAGTTCAGGCACAATAAAAACACCCATATTGGCGTGCATATTATCCCGGAACAAAAAATTGACTGGGATCGCCTTTTGCTTTCTCATTTTTGCCAGGATCACAGGATTGTTCCATGGCAGAGTGCCATGTCGTTGATCGGGGGGTTGTGTCGTGATGCAGCCGATGCAGCGGTGGGGCTTATGGCCAATGTACTCGGGCATATCAGTTATGCCCACGGCTCCATGTGCAGTCTTTTTCCCACAAACATAAACGGATCATGGGCGAACCATGCAACCATCTGGACTGCCTGCGCAGTGAACCGTGCATGCGAACGAAATCTGCACATTGCCACAGGGACGGCAATTGCACCCCACACCCCGTGGGGCAGGCGACCTGAAGGGTTTTTTCAGTCTGTATTGCAGACGATCGCCTTTACTGCCAGTGGTCTTGGGTATGCCTGGATTGCGGGTGGAAGCGGGTTTGAATCCGCAAAGGTGGGGGAAGTGATGGACGCAACGGCCGGTATGAAAAAAGAAAAAGCAAACCGGATCGTTCAGCAGATGTTGAAAAAATTCGATGAAAAAGTTAAAGCCATTGGTACAATTCCGGATGGCCCGGCTGATATTCAGGATATATATAATCTGGAAACAGTAAAACCCAGAGAGGATTATCTGGATGCATTTTACCGAATCCGGGATGAACTGGTGGATCTGGGGATGCCGGGATAAAAAAGTCGTGAGGCATCAGGAGCACTTCGCTTGAGTAGTATACCTTGTATATGAAGATTTTTACTTGGCCATCGTTTATACATTTTACGATTGCATGAGATTTAAGAAACAGAACTTAAATATTCAGGAGGAAAAATGAATTCATGGGATGAAGTGACAGATGTGCTTGTTGTCGGTTCCGGCGGCGGCGGTATGACGGCTGCCGTTACTGCGAAAGATAATGGCTGTGATGTACTCGTTATTGAAAAGGGAGATCAATATGGAGGATCTACCTCCATGTCCGGCGGTGCCATATGGGTACCCGACAACTACCTCATGGAAGAAGCCGGGCTGCCGGATTCTGTTGATGAGGGAGTTGAATATCTGAAAATTATTACAAAAGGCATGGTTCCGGAAGAACGTCTGCTTGCCTATGTTGAAGCATCGATAAAAATGGTAAAATATCTCCATGAACGGACCCACGTGCATTTTGCCATCATTCCCGGATATTCTGATTATTATCCGGCATTAAAGGGCAGCAAGAAGGAAGGTGGACGGACAATAGTGCCCAAACCGATAAGTGCCTTTAAGCTGGGTAAAATGTGGCAACCGATGCGCCCCATCCCCTTACAGGCGCGGGCGTTTGAAAGAGTACTGCTGGATGCGCTGGAATTCCGTGAAATGTTTGATTCTTCTATTATGGGGCGTTTAAAAGCCGCCCGAATTCTTTCCAAATATTATCTGAATCCTATACGATTCTTAGCAAAACTTGATCCGCATCTGACGCTGGGTAATGCCTTGATCGCCCGTCTGCGGTTAACAATGAAAGATAGGGACATTCCAATTTCCATGAATACGTCGGCAAAAGAGTTTGTTGTTGAAAATGATCGGGTAACAGGGATTAAGGCGGAAAGAAACGGTAAAGTAATCAGTATCCATGCAAAAAAAGGCGTCATTGTTGCTGCCGGCGGCTTTGAACACAACCTTGCCATGCGTGAGAAATATCAGCGACAGCCAATTTCAACTGACTGGACCATTGGCAATCCTGAAAATAACGGTGATATCCATCTGATGGGTGAAGCAATTGGCGCAACCTTTAAATTCATGGAAGAATCCTGGTGGATGTCAACCACCCTGGTACCGGATAAGGAAAATCCCTATATGGTCCTGGTCGATCGCACATTGCCGGGAAGCATTATTGTAAATTCACAGGGGAAACGGTTTACAAATGAGGCCGGACCTTATATTGACGTGGTCAATGACCAATACAAAAGTCACAGCGATGAGCATAGTGCTGTTCCGGCATATCTTGTTGCCGACCATCGGTTCCATCAGAAATATCCCATGGCTGCCATCATGCCGTCAGCTTCAACTAAGAAATATGAGCAGAATGGATTTGTAAAGGTTGCTGATACCCTGAAGGGTCTTGCCGAAAAATGCGGAATTGATCCTGCCGGGCTTGCTTCGGAAGTAGAGAAATTCAATCAATATACGAAAACAGGAAAAGATCTGGATTTTAAAAGAGGTGATACCTCCATCGATCGTTATTATGCTGATCCGTCTGTTAAACCCAATCCATGCCTTGCGCCGCTTTCAAAACCGCCATATTATGCCATTGAAATCTATCCCGGTGATCTGGGAACAAAAGGCGGTATGGATGCGGATGAGCACGCACGGGTACTCAGGGAAGACGGTTCACCCATTGAGGGCCTGTATGCGACCGGTAACTGCGCAGCACCAGTGATGGGGGATACATATCCGGGTGCAGGCGGTACTATCGGACCCGCCATGACGTTTGGGTATATTGCGGCGCTTCATGCGGCCGGCGTTTGACCGATTAAAAAAACAAAAATGCAATTCTTGAAAGTTTGTATCTTAAAATAGACTTTTCCGGGAAGGTAGAAACAGTTCCGCGAAGAATGAGGGTTTTATGTCTTATTTTTTAAAATCTATTTGAATTTACTACGCTTCAGACAATTACTTATTCGCCCGTTTCTTTATGTTATCTATATGGAAATGCCAACCATTCAAATAATTCGTGTGTTCCTATTTTCTATTAAATTATTAAAATCGCCAAACAACAGCATTAAGAGCGACGGCAAAAAGCCGCCGCGCCTTATGCCGAGGCGTTCACTGCAAATATAATCATTGACATGCGCAACCCCTTCGGTTACAATAAAATTCATGATTAAATCATTTAAACATAAAGGTTTGGAGGATTTTTTTTATACAGGCAGCAAAAAAGGAATTCGGCCTGAACATTCTAATAGACTTGAAAAAATTCTTGACCGACTTAATGCTGCTAATGATATCAGGGATATGAATTACCCCGGTTCATATCTTCATCAATTGAGTGGGGATAAAAAGGGGCAACATGCAGTTAGGGTATCGGGAAATTGGAGGGTTTTTTTTAAATTTACCAATGGTGATGCTCACATTGTTGATTATGGGGATTACCATTAACAGGTGATGTTATGCGAAAAATGAAAAGAAAACCAACACATCCTGGAAAAATTATTAAAGAAGATTATTTGGAACCATTATCTATCACCATCAAAGATATGGCTGAACTTCTTGGGATTTCCAGAAAAACTTTATCAAAAATTATTAATGAAAGAGGTTCCGTCACACCAGACATGGCATTGCGACTATCTCGCGCTTTCAATACAACAGCTGACTTATGGTTAAATTTACAGAAAAATTATGATTTATGGATTGCTGAAAGCTTATCTAAAGAGTGGAAAAAAGTAAAACAGATTCCACTTCACTTATTACATTTTAAAGATAAAGTGAACAGCGAACCTGTAGCTTCACATTGACCGGAAGGGTCGGCTCTTTTGTTATTTTGTTGGTTTTTAGATGCTTTGGGAGCTCTGGCAAACACCGAGTTCCTCTTCCGGCAAGTGAGCAAAACGGTTCGGTCATAGAAGGAGATTGACAAATTTAATACTTAGGGGTATGTTGGTGGTATGAAAATCAAGACATCTATCACACTATCAGATGAAGTATTAAAAGCTATCGATTTACACGTTGGGGCGTACAGAAGCCGATCGGAGTTTTTAGAAATTGCAGCGCGTAAATTTATCTCGCAATTGGAGCAACAAAAAGCTGAGCAGCGTGATTTTGAAATTATCAATAAATGTTCAGATTCTCTAAACGCTGAGGCTGAGGATGTACTCGGCTATCAGGTTCCTCTATGAGGCGTGGCGAGTTCTACAGAGTCAAAAGGCCTTCATCGCGTGATCCTAAGAAATTTCGAGTTTTCATAATCGTCAGCCGTCAAATTCTGATAGAATCCAGATTTTCGACCGTCATTTGTGTTCCTGTATACACATCCTATGAGGGCATCTCAACCCAGGTTGCCGTTGGTATAGATGAAGGTCTTAAACATGAGAGCGCCATCCATTGTGACGAACTTGTAAGTTTACCAAAATCCATGTTGACAAACTATATTGGTAAGTTATCCCCTAAAAAATTACATTTTTTGGAAAGAGCTTTAAAAATTGCGCTTCAAATAAATAATGAACCGGAAGACCGAACAACACAATTGTATCTGACGTGAAGGGGTACGGCATCAACCTACTGATTTAACAATGCGCTCCCAATGCTTGACCATGTATAGAGGAATTGAAAGAATTCTGTCGTAAAATGAAAGCTTTTGCATGGAAAAGCGAATCCCGAGCGGACAGGAGGGGTGTTCTTTTAGAAAAAGGCGCATACTTTTCAGCGTTCCGGTTTTTCCGGACTTAACCTCCACGGGGTAAACTGTTGATCCTGATGTCACGAGGTAGTCAACTTCGGCATTACTGCTTTTTGCGTCTCTTGCCCAGAAATATATGTTTTTCTCCTCATACCAATCAATTGCTGCAAGGCTCTCCTGCCCGACATACTGTTCTATGACACCGCCCAAATTCGCAGTCAAGAGATTGCCGTGAAACATCAATTCGGCGCCTAATCCGAGCGATCTTTGCATCAGGCCAACATCAAGAAACAATATCTTGAATTTCTTTTCATTTGTTTGGGCGCCAAGAGGGACCCCATGTCCTGACGAATGTATCACCCTGTTCAAACACTGAGCTTCTTCCAAAAGCAGAAGGGCGTCTTTTAAATCACGGGACTGTACATTCGGGTTGACGTGGGAATACTTATACCTCTCTCCAACCATACGCGGCGCTGATATGAAAACATCTTTAAGGTACTTGTGTTTGGCGGTCGATGAATACTTGGAAAAATCAGCCTGGTACGTTTTAATAATGGATGTCTGAACCATGTTGATTTCTTCAGGAGAAATGTCTTTCAAATATTCTGAAACAACTCCCGGCATACCTCCAATAATCAGATACTTCCTGAGAAGTTTCTCAAGCTCTTTGTCATACAAGGGATCAATGCCTGAGCCAATGTTTACGCCTGCCAGGTATTGCCTGAGTTTGTCAAATCCCAGAGCTCCCAGGAATTCATCAAATGAAAGCGGACCCATAAAAAGAAAAGTTATGCGTCCCACAGGCATCCTGAATTCGCTGCTCCTAAAGGCAAATTCAACGAGAGAACCTGCTGCAATAACATGCAGTTCAGGGACTTTTTCATAAAAATAGCGCAACGCTACTATGGCCTGCGGACATTCTTGAATTTCATCCAAAAAAAG
>JAUXDD010000086.1 GCA_030618465.1 Desulfobacteraceae bacterium | reverse complement strand
CTGAATGATGCCTGCCCGATAATGGGTCCGGAGTCCTCCCCATAATCAATAAAATGTACCGTGCATCCGCCGACCTTGCAGCCGTATCTGAATGTATCCCCGTATCCGTCCACACCGGGGAATGAAGGCAGCAGGGCAGGGTGGATGTTTATGATACGGGGTTTCCCAGGGTCGGTATTAATTTGATCTATAAAATAGGGCGTTAAATTTCGCATGAAACCGGCCAGTACCAGGAGATCAAAAGGATACGGCGTCATTTCCTCAATGAGCTTTGCTTCAGCAATTGCACGGGTAATGAGAAACACTTTTACTTTTTCAGGGACAGCATCATTATGAAAAAGGTACTGCTTTGACAGGGCATCATCCATGTTAAAATCATCCGGCGGTGAGATAGTATCCGGATGCTGTTTATATGCCCGGATAATGGAGGGATAATCCACCACAAAAGAGGGAATGTTGTGTTTGTCTGCCCGCTCAAGTCCCGGTGCATCAGGATTGTCTGCTCCCACAAACACCATATTCCCGTCAATTCTACCTGATTTACAGCCGTCAATGATTGCCTGCAGGTTTGTACCCCCGCCGGATATCAGCGCTCCGATACGTATTTTGCTGGTCATTTGATGTGCCCTCAATTTAATATGATATATGAAAAGAATATATTCAAAACTGGAGGTACACGTATCAGAACCTGCTTTTTGTGTCAATTTTGCTTTATGTAGAGTTTGATTTTCAAACCTGTTTTATTTATACCGAAAATATCAATTATCCGATCTTTTTTAAAGAAGGGCATCATGAATTTATCCAGTCCCGGTTCCAGATGATACCGCACAAAAATGTGCTGTCCATGGCGGGTAATCTGTAGAATTTATTGACATACATGTTCGATTCGATATAGTCGTGACGAAACTGCTGATTCCGGGTATTATGATTTAAATACCGTATGTGAATCCGCAATGAATGAACAAATGACCGGAGTCCTTGTTTCTACCTGAAATTGTGCAGAATTTGGGTGAGACGGGATATTCAAATTGAGCTTTTTATGAGCGTACAGACGTTGCGATTGACATTAATAGTATGGGTATGTTTACTGTTTCCATGCATATGTTTCAGCGGCGAGGTATTGCCTGAAAAAGCAAACCGTGTGGCTGAGAATTTTCTGGATCATCATCTAAATACATACGGAAAATGGGCCGGTTCCGACACACCCGGGATAACAGACTGCACGGCAGTGGTTTTTAATGGTGTGACAGTGGCCTACAACTGTAATATTTTTCCACAGGGGCACATATTAATACCTGCCTTTGATGAAATAAGTCCGATTTTCCTTTATTCTTCCTCCTCAGCATTTATTCCTTCAAAAATTGACAATTCTGCTTCAATTGAATCATGGGTTATTCCTGAGCTTTATTCATTATGCAACTATATTGAAAACAGGAAGACAGCAGGGTTGGAACGGTCGCTGGGCAGCACGCGGGTGGCAACTGCGTGGGGATGGTTTGAAGGAACAGGAGGAAACGTAATTGCCCGCGCACTTTCAGATGAATACCCATATGACGTAAAGGCTCCGCTTCTTACAACCACATGGGGGCAGGGCTTTCCATACAATATGGAAACACCTTCCTTAAGCGGATGCAGCAATACGGCGGCCGGGTGTGTGGCGGTTGCCTGGTCCCAGCTGATGAAATACTGGAACTGGCCGGATAAGGGAGTGGGCAGTACATCATACGTGTGGAACGGCATGCAGTTGAGTACGGATTTTATCACTGCCTATGACTGGGAGATCATGCCGGATGCCTTGACCGGGACTTCCACAAATGAACAGAAGCACGCGGTAGCCGGATTGATAGCAGACATAGGCATATCCGTTGAAACATATTATGAATGTGATGCATCCGGGTCATACAAATTTGCGGATGATGTCCTGGATATATACTTTAAGTATAAAAGCACGATGCAGCGCAATTTCAGAGATGTATATTCTGCATCCGGATGGTTTGAATTGTTTAAGAATGAGTTGAATGCGGTTCCTCCCCGTCCTGTGATACTTTCAATATGGACCCGGAATGAAGAAGGACATGAGGTTGTTGCCGACGGTTACCGTGCAGGTGTTACTGACATGATCCACATCAATATGGGGTTTTCAGGAAATTATAACGGCTATTATGATATTACAACGGATTTTTTTGACGGGATCGATTACTGGAAGGGTGATGAGCAGATTATTATTACCCATATCGAGCCGAATCGATTCTTACCCATTGTTATTATCAATACGGTGCCGTCCGTATCCATGTCGGGTTTAACATGCGGTAGCGATGTTATTTTTAAGGGCGGGTCTCCGGTAACTGCCCGGGGCATATGCGCAGGTACGCAAATCTATCCTACCACAGCAGACATTCATACCACAGACGGGGAAGGAACCGGGCTGTTTTCAAGCTCCCTGACAGGGCTGGATGCAAATACAACCTATCATGTGCGTGCATATGCGATAAATTCTTTTGGAACAGGTTATGGAGATGATATCACTGTGGTTACTCATTCTGATGAAGTGGCTGGCGAGGGCGGGGTGTGTTTTATCAGGGCGATTGACTAATATCAACCTTCAATCTTCCCTGCCGTGCTGATACGAAGCCACATGGGAGGGGAGATTCGTAAGATACCTTCCTTTAAACGGCAGACATCTGCCGACCGTGATTGCCTCTGGAATCGCCTTTTTTATTTGTCTGAATGTTTCCCCCGGGCAGGCGAATAAAAGTTCATAATCTTCACCACCGGTAAGAATCAACTCTTCAGGTACAAGACCGTATTTTTTACAGTATGAAACAAGGTCCGTGTCAAAATCCGAAGGATCTGATTCAATCTCTATCGAAATACCGGATGCCCTGGCAATATGGCCGGCATCACCCGCAAGACCGTCACTAATATCCATAACGCATTTTACATTGTATTTGGCAAGCACATCGGCTGCGTCAAATCGTGCTTTTGGGCGTTTGAATGCTGCGGACAGTTTGTTATAAGACGTGTCTTTGCGTAAAAGCGAATCAAGCCCTGCATGGGCAAGCCCGAGGGGACCGGTTGAATACAGGGTGTCCCCTGCACGGGCTCCCGAACGGGTGGGGAAAATCCCCTTTCGTCCACGGCCAATTGCAAAAAGGTCAAGCGACAGCTGGTTTGCCGTGGAAATGTTGCCGCCTCCCAGTTCGCAGTCATATGTTAAAAGGGCTTTATGGACACCGTCATATAGCGCTTCAACATAGTTTTCAGAAATATAAGAGGGCAGGGAAAGATTGATAAACAGGCTGACCGGTGCGGCATAAGAGGCGGCCAGATCACTGAGGGTAACCACCACTGCCTTGAATCCGATTTCTTCAGGGGATTGCCAGCCCGGTTTAAAATGGACACCTTCTTTCTGGGTATCTGTAGTAATAACCGGATTCTGAAAAGACCGGAGAAGGGCGGCGTCATCTCCCGGAGGAATTCGTATAAATGATTCAGTATCAGGCTTTTTGGCGGCATGCCTGAGTAGATGGCGGATCAGGGCAAATTCATCCTTCCATGCTGAATCGATTTTATCACGGGGGGCGCATCCACAGGATGAGCCGATTGCCAATGCATCTTTAAGAAGCGTTTCAGGATTTGAGGCCTGGCATTTAAAGGCAATGCCGTCGGCACCGTTTTCAAACAGACTTGTTAACGTTCTGTCAGTTGCCGTACTGGAAATTACAACAGGGACGGTGGCCTGTTGAGAAAATGGTTGGAGATCTGGTAGACTCGAATTCCTGTTTGTAACCGATTCTGTGCCGCCTGAAGATATTTTATCTGTCAGAATAAAGTCGTATCGGGAAAGATCGATGCGCTCCATATCATTCATAGCGGATACGGATATGCCGACCAGAGCGTCTCTTCCCAGAATATGCCTGGCTGTTTCCGGGTTCTCATCGTCAATATCAAGGAGGATGCCGTCAGCCCCAACCGCTTTTGCAAGAAGTATGTTGGTGTCCACAATAAAGGGAACGGCATTGCATTGGCAATGGTTTCGTATGGTTTCAACGTCTTTGAAGTGTTTGGGTGAAAATATTCTGCCTGCATACTGGATAATTGTGGCACCGGCCTGCAATGCAATGTCAACCTGACCGGCCAGTGATAAGCCAGGTGGCAAATCGGGCGCAGCAGTGTGGCCTGCAATAAAATAGAACCGAAGCATTTTTTTCAGGTCAAATGCACTCATGTATCACCAAACAGACGCATCCATTTTTTAAACGTCATAACCTTGTCCTTTCCGTATTCGCTAAGATAATGGACAACTTCTTCAATCGTTTTTTCCTTTTCCAGACATTCGTTATCTTTTGAAAAGAATTTGTCCGCATAGCATACAATCTGCTCTTCAATGGTGACGGGTACCATATCCCGTTCCGGAATCGGGAGGTTGTATTTTTTTATCTCTTCTGCTGTAATACCGACGCCCACATGTCTTTCACATACCCGCGCATGTTCCGGAAAACCTTTTTTTTCAAGGAGTTCGCGTCCCAGATAGCCGTGGCAGATATACGGGTACTTTCCGGTACAGCCGATACCCGGGGTATTTGTATAAAGAATCCCCACATCATGCAGCATGGCGGCTTCTTTTATAAATATCAGATCCGGTTTCAGGTGGGGTATTTTCTGGGCAACGGCAAGTGCTTTTCCGGCAACCGCTCTGCCGTGGCGTAATACAATCTCACGGCTTATGGTTTCCGGGGGGTAATATTTTTTTATAATATCAAGAGGATTCATTTCCATATTAACCCGATGGTTGCGACTGCCCGGAAAGAAGCATGGCATCAATAAAAGGATCGATTCCTCCGTCTAACACGCTGTTAACATTTCCGATTTCAAAGTCTGTCCGGTGATCCTTCACCATCTGGTAGGGGTGCAGAACATAAGACCGGATTTGGCTGCCCCAGGCAATATCATCCTTATCGTCGTGCATTTTCTGAATTTTTTCATCCTGTTTCTGCTTTTCTTTCTGATGCAGCCGTGCTTTCAGCACTTTCATCGCAATGTCCTTGTTACGATGCTGGGATGATTCCTGCTGGCACTGTGCAACAATGCCTGTGGGAAGATGGGTAATACGGACAGCACTGCTTGTTTTGTTAACATGCTGTCCTCCCGCACCGCTTGCCCGGTAAACATCTATTCGAAGGTCCTTGTCTTCAATTTCAACAATGATTTCCTTATCAAGTTCAGGGTATACAAATACAGATGCAAATGATGTGTGGCGTTTGCCGCCGGCATTAAATGGAGATATTCGGACAAGGCGGTGGACGCCGTTTTCTGTCTTTATATATCCATACGCATATTCCCCGCTTGCCGTAAACGTTACGCTTTTGATCCCTGCTTCATCACCCGGTTGAAAATCAATAACGTTGAATTTATACCCTCTCTTCTCAATCCATCGGGTGTACATCCGGAAGAGCATTTCTGCCCAGTCCTGGGAATCTGTCCCCCCGGCACCGGCATTTATGGAAACAATGGCATTGCAGCCGTCATCGTCACCATTAAGCATGAGGCTGAGTGAGAATTTATCGATATCATGGCCAAGATATTGAATTTGTTGCGCAACTTCATTCAGGGTGTCTTCGTCGGATTCTTCCATGGCAAGATCAAGAAGTATCTCGCATTCTTCCAGACCATCGGAAAATTTTTCATGCGTTTCCACCTTGCCTGCCAGCCCGGCCCGCTCTTTCAGAATGGTTTTTGTCTCTTCCGGATTATCCCAGAAACCTTTTCCGGCAGTCAGATGTTCAATTTCTTCAAGTCGTTTTTTTATGGCAGCAAGGTCAAAGACAGTCCGTTATCCGGTTTAATTTTTTATAATGTTTCTTTATAATCTGTTTGAGTTCTGCAGACATGGTTAATACCTCCTGTATTTGCATTTTTATATGCAATGATTATAGAAAATAAAAAAAACAAATTCAAGGTTTTGTCTTTTTTCTCCTTTTGGCAAACTGTTGTATCAGTATAAAAAACACTGCAACCAGACACATGGAGGCAAATATATCTCCAAAACGGGTATAAAATGATTTTATCGTCAGGATCGGCATGGGTCGGGTCATTACTGCTTCCTGGAATAATAGGATTTTTCCTGTAATTCTGCCGGCAGGATCAATAAATCCGCTGATGCCGGTATTTGCAGCTCTCACAAGGGATCTCCTGTTCTCAACAGCCCTGAATACAGCCATTGAGAAATGTTGATACGGTGCACTGGATCTTCCATACCAGGCATCATTGGTTATATTTACAATCAAATCGGCATTGTTTTTCACCATTGCCCTTGCCAGATCCGGGAAAATTATTTCATAGCATATCTGTACACCCAGTTGATATTTATCCCATTTAATTGTGTGACCGATTTTTCCAGGCTTGAAATCTCCCACACCTTCAACCATTTTGCCGATAAACGGCAGCCATTTTTTTAAGGGAACATATTCACCAAAAGGGACAAGGTGGGCCTTATCGTATTTGCCGTTCAGTGTCCCATCCGGATTGATCAGGTAGGCGCTGTTATAAAAATCATAGTTATATTTTTTTCTTTTATATGAAGGACTGCCCACCAGATGACTGGTTTGTGTGCCGATAATTCCGGTTTTTACAATTTCAGTCAATTCAGTGTCATGATAAAAGTAAAACGGGGCAGCTGTTTCCGGCCAGACAATAAGGGCAGGTTTGTTTTTAATTACCCGAGAAGATAAATCGATATATTTTTTTGTAGTTTCATATATAAATTTAGGATCCCATTTTTGGGATTGGGCAATGTTGCCCTGCAGAATTGCAATTTGTGAAGATTCAGACCGGGGAATCAGTTCATCCAGTTGTTTGATTTTCAGACTTCCATACATCCATACGGCACACAAAAGCACCGATGCCGTGAACAATGAGCCGTAACATAACCGTTTCGATATTTTTGAGCCAGGCCATTCTTTTTTCGAGAAATAAAGAAGTGTCTGAAAAATAGATACATTGGTGAAGATAATGATCCATGAAACACCATACACACCTGTAATATCCGCGATCTGTATAAGGTGTAAATATTTATATTGTGAATACCCCAGGAGCTCCCAGGGAAAACCCGATAAAAAAAACGAGCGGATATATTCAAGCGAAACCCAAAGCGCGGGAACCATTATTAAAAAGGATAAAGGCTGAAAGCGGAATTTTGTTAAAACCACAGAAAAAATACCGATGTAAAGCGCAAGATATGCAGCGAGTAAAATAAGTACCGGCACGCTTTGATACAGGGGCAGATGACCGTATGTCTGCATTGTGGGTACAAGCCAGTATGTCAGTGACAGAAAGTGAACAAAGCCGGCAACAAAGCCGGTGCGAAAACAGTTTTTTTCAGGCCGGAGGTGCAGGGAATATAATAATGGAACCAGGGCGAACCAGGCAAGCAGGGATAAGCCTGTTTTGGGGAATGATAAAGTGAGTAAAATACCGCTTAAGATTGCCAGAGATATTTGTTTTTTATTTGAATTGTCAATAACCAAAATTAAAAATATATAAAAATTTCAATAGGGTCAATCTTGCAACTGAAACCATCAATTACTCATTGTTTAAAAAACAGACACAAATTAACATTTGAAAGAATTCTGTCAATATTTATTTTGCTAATGTGTGTAATTCACAAGTGTTACTGGTTGCTCCGGCTGATGATGAATTTGTAACAATCAAAAAAATTGTGGGGTCAGGAATAAAATTGTTTGAGATTTCTTGGAAATTGTGTTAAAAATAAATAATGCTGTTTTTTATATTAACCAGCTTGATTTTATAAGCATTATTTCATATGGTGCTTATGGATTCAAAATCTTAACTCCCATCATCAAATGTAAAATCCTCAAAAATTCTGGATCTATTTAGTAGCAAATGAAAGTAAATGGAGTGAAGCTATGAGTGAGATAAATAAAGAGGGTGACAATGTCCTGGTTAAGCCTGACAAGAATATAGTGGCTTCAATCGCCGATGAGTTCAGAAATGAACTCCGTAAGCTTGTTCAGGAATCACCCCGGGAGGTTGTAATAGACCTTGCCGGTGTTGAGATGGTTGATTCCGTAGGAATAGGAATTTTGATCGCCACACATAATTCATTGAACAATGCTAAAGGTGAATTGAAGGTGATAAATGTTGATAAAGACATTTACAGCCTGTTTACTACCATGCGGCTCGATCATCATTTTACAGTGGAAAAAGCGGAATAGCGAATAAATGAACTGTCAATCAGATTAATATTCTGCCTGTATTTTTGAACATCTCCATATTTATATAAGAGACGACGGTAAATACATTTAAAACAGTTCTTCCTGCCGGTTCAGGTAGTATTGAGCCTTTATTTTTGTCAGTTCGTTAATCAAACGTACGCCTTTGGGTTCATCTGAGGGAGAAGACAGAATATGGTTCAATCTTTTTTCAAACAGAGCTTCATCATCTATGGTTGTGGCGAGAAATTTTGCTTCAAAAAGATCAACCAGCAGAAACTTGCCGTCAGATGATTTTCTTGCTTCCTGAAACATTTTTCGTGCATTTTCCTCTCCCCCGTCTTCATCAAGATATGAGGGGATCATACTATAGTAGGCACCCAGAAAAATTTTACACACACCATAATAGTAGTTTTCATTAAGGGCTATGGACCGTTTTACCATGGCAACAATATCAGCCATCTCCATCAATGCCCCGGGATCGTCCAGATTTAAAGTCAACAGGAGACCACCGTTGAGTCCTGCCCAGCAAAGGGCGCCCGTATATTTCTTCCCCAGGATATCTGTTAACTCGGATATTTTTTTTCCTTTCTGTAACCCTTTGGCAAACCGGCTGTTCTGCTTTAATGCTCTGAGCCCATATTCTTTTCCAGTAGCATACAGCGTTTTTGCATATTCAGGATCTTCATCCTCCACAAAAAGTCCATACGAACAATAGGCAAACGCGCACTCTTTTAAAAGACGGAGATTGTCCGGAGACATTTCAGTCAAAGCGGTTATCAGCAAAACCTGGCCTGCCAGACCTTCTTTTGCCAGGCGGGGGTTGCCCGTATCTGCAACTTTTCCCATCATATCGGATATCATGGGGCCCGACATGTTTACACCCATTCGTGCACAGCCAACAGGTCCCCCTGTAGAAAGCGCAAGACATAAAACAATACTGAATCCAAAAATTATTTTATTCTGTTTTATCATGACAACTCACTTTTAGATTGATGATGGTTTATAGATTGAATCGCCCTGAATATATTATATTTCAAGCAGCGGCGCCCGCTGCCCGGACAGTTCAAGCAGAAAAAGGGAGAACTGCGGCCAGTAGCTGATAATGATCAGTGCAATTAAAAACAGGATCAGTACAGGTATGACCACCCTGTAAAGCCGAATCACGGGAACGTTGAACCTGAGACTGGCAATAAACAGGTTCATCCCGATCGGAGGTGTAATATACCCGATCTGCAGATTTGCCAGAAAAATAATACCAAGATGTACCGGGTCAATGCCGAACTCTTCTGCCACTGGTGCGATAAGTGGGACAACCACCACAATGGCTGAAAAAATGTCCATTATGCAACCCACAATAATCAGAAAAATATTTAAAAGCAGTAAAAAAACTATTTTACTTGAAATCGTGTCCACAATAAATTCCATGAGCAGCTGGGGAATTTCCTGGTCTACAAGAAAATTCGTAAGTCCTAATGCTGTTCCCAGGACTATCAGAATGGCTCCCACTGTGATCATGCTGGTTATTGAAATTTTTATCAGGTTTTTTAGCGGCACTTCTCGATAAATAAGACACTCGGTGACAAGGGCATACACCACGGAGACAGATGCCGCCTCACTGACAGTAATAAATCCTGCGTATATTCCGCCGATCACAACAAACGGAAGTGGGATCATCCATTTTATTTCCCATAGTGCGTTCATCAAATGGGTCGCCGAAAAAGGCGTTGTTTTGAGGCGCATTTTAGTGCCGTAAAAAATTCCATAGGCGGCAAGCAGGCCCATAATAAAAAGACCCGGGACAATACCTGCAATAAAAAGCTGGGAAATATCTGTATGGGCCACCATTCCATAGATAATAATCGGGAGGCTGGGGACAAAAAGAATACCGGAGCTGGCGGAAGAGGTGATAAATCCAAGGGAAAAGTCTTCGCTGTATTTGTTTTTGATCAGGGCCGGCAGGAGTAATCCACCGCACGCAATGATGGTAACCCCGGCACCGCCGGTCATGGCGGTAAAAACCGTACAAACGATGGCAGTAACCACTGCAAGACCCCCGGGCAGCCAGCCCAGCAGGGCATCTGATACCTTAATCATTCGGGTGGATGCCCGGCTTTCGGCAAAGATAAAACCGGCAAAGATAAACAGGGGGATTGCAATGATTCCGGGAGCGTTTGCCAGTCGGCTTATTTCAACAATGACAGCAGTCATGCTCCCGTCGGCGACAAAGAAGAAAAGAAGCATTGCGCTGCCGCCGATTATAGTAAAAAGAGGGGCACCGCATAGTATGGCGCACAGAAAGGTTGTTATAAGAAGTATCGATAGAAAAGGGCTCATATATAAAAACGCTAATTACCCGGAGGATACGCTGTCAAATTCCTGGAAGTCGGGTTTCCCTCCAAAATAATTCCTCATAATATGAATGATACACCTTAGAACCATTGTAAAAAAGCAGTACGGAATAACCAATTTTAAGATCCAGTCGGGAATTCTGTGAATGATCGTACTGGCCGTATCAGGACTTACAATTTTTATATAACTGGCAGCCGTGAAAAACAGTAAGATACAGACCGCCAGAGCAAATACCTGTGCGACAGTGTTTATAATTCTCTTTAAGTGAGCGGAATAAATGACATTGACAAGAAAGTCGATTTTTATATGCTGTTTGTATTCTGTTGCCAGTGAAGCACCAATAAACGTAATCCACAGGACTTCCATACGAAGTATCGGGTCTACCCAGATAAAACCGGAAGAAAAAACATTTCTCGCAACCACCTGCCCGAATGAAAATAAAATCATGGTAAATAAAAGGATACACAGGGAAACTTTTTCAAAGGCAAGCAGGTATCTGTTTAAAGCTGAAAACAGTTTAAAAATTATTTTCATCAGATTATTTTCCTAAGTCGGGACACGGTGCAATCAAATTTGTCAATCGGGTTGAATCAAGCCCGGTGAAACTATTTTTTTAAAGCAGATCTGAATTCTGCCAGATACCCCTGGAGTTCATCCAGAAGTTCTTTTGGAAAATCCCTGCCGGCCATCTCCGCCCAGATTTTTTTTGCCTTTTCTCTTATTTGTGTTAACTCATCCTGTCTCATACGGGTTTCCTTCATACCGTATTTGAGCATGGCCTGGTATGATTTTTCACTGTCTATACGTGACTTTTGTATAAATGTGTTCAACTCATTGTCGCGGATTGCCAGTATGTTTTTCTGATACGATTCCGGGAGACTCGTAAATGTGTCCATGGTAACAAAGACAGCAGCCGGTGAATATCTTATCTTAATGGGGTTTACATATTTGATGACGGTATACAGCTGGCTTCCAACCACCCAGATGGCCGGTGCTATCATTGTATCTCCCACTCCCTGCCGCAGAGAAGGCGTGAGTTCCGTAACATTGACAGGGGAAGGGCTTGAACCGAGGCTGGTTAGCAGTTTTTGCTCCATGGTACCATACCAGGATAAAAACCTGGCGTTTCTGAAGTCTTCCAGTTTATCCATTTTCCATTTAACAGAATAAATCTGGTCAAAATCCTGATCTGCCCAGGCAATCATCTTGTAACCGCGTTTTTCAGCATACGCGTCAAAAGTTGGAAACATTTTTTTTCTGATATAATCCACCTCTTCATAATTGATGAACATAAAGGGGAGTTCCAGAACGGCCATCTCCGGACACACCAGAACAACTCCCCTGCCCGTAAATGCACCTCCCTGCAGCTGGCCGATTCTCATTTTTTGCAGGTAATCCTCGTCATTCCCCATGACACCGCCCCAGTACCATTTGAGCTTGACATTGCCGCCGGTTGCTTTTTCTATTGCCGGATGAATTATTTCCCGGATATGTTTTGCCCATCCAACGTTTTTAGGGGCAAGAGATGCCATTTTAATTTGGATTTTTTTGTCTTTGGCACTGACTGAAGGCGGGCA
>JAUXDD010000147.1 GCA_030618465.1 Desulfobacteraceae bacterium | reverse complement strand
GGTCATATCAGCGAAAAGATAGAAGACCGGAGTAAAATGGTTGATAAACGCCATGCAAAGGTCCCCCACATGATAAAAGAAATGCACCCGCCGGAAGCATACCATGGTGAAAGTGATATTCTTCTTGTGGGATGGGGTTCAACAAAAGGGGCTGTAAAAGAGGCGGTTGATATTTTAAGAAATGACAATCTGGATGCGGGATGCCTTCATTTTGTTGACCTGTGGCCTTTCCCCGTTGATTCGGTCGTGGATGCCCTTTCTAAAGGGAAAAATGTCATCATGGTGGAACAGAACAGAACGGCCCAGCTTGGAAGTCTTATCAGGGAACAAACAGGGCTTAGCTATTCCGATACTGTTTTGAAATATGACGGAAGGCCGTTTTATCCATATGAAATCGCAAATGCAGTTAAACAGATCACAGGATAATACCATGGTAACTCAAGATGATTTTCATTGTTCGTTTGAAAATAAATGGTGTCCCGGATGTGGTAATTTCGGTATTTTATCTGCCATGAAAGATGCCTTTGTCAATCTTGGTATCACCCCTGAAAAGCTCCTGCTCGTATCCGGAATCGGGCAGGCGGCAAAAACGCCCCATTTTTTAAAGTGCAATATGTTTCACTCGTTGCACGGCAGGGCGCTTCCCCTGGCAACCGGTGCCAAAATCGCGAATCATGACCTTACCATTGTTGTCAATTCAGGAGACGGGGACTGCTATGGGGAGGGCGGCAATCATTTTATCAATGCCATAAGGAGAAACATTGATATTACACTGCTTGTCCACAACAACAAAGTATACGGCCTTACCAAAGGGCAGGCGTCACCCACATCGGACCTGGGTATGGTCACAAAGATTCAAAAGTACGGTGTGATTTCAGAGCCATTTAATCCGCTTGCCGTGGCGATTTCTCTTGGGGCAGGATTTGTGGCCCGCGGGTTTTCAGGGGATCAATCACAATTGAACCGGTTGATTCAGGAGGCAGTGAACTATCGGGGATTTGCACTGATCGATATCCTTCAGCCGTGTGTATCATTTAATAAGGTGAACACCTATGGCTGGTACAAAAAGAGGGTATACGACCTCCGGGAAGAAAAATATGTCCAGGACAGTTTTGAATCAGCCATGAAAATTTCATACCAGTGGGGCGAAAAGATACCCACAGGGATTTTTTATAAAAAAGAAGGCCCATCATTTACAGATAAAATTGATGTGCTTAAAAAGGGTACGCTTCTTTCACGGGAATACAGCCCTGAAATACTTGGAGCAGTTCTGGGTGAATTGTAATAAGCAGCATGTTTATTAATAGGATTGAGGTATTTCAAAATGATAGCATTCATCGTAAAGTAACTTTAAATAGGAAAAAAAGGAGGACAAAAAATGGGAGGTTTAAAAGGAACTCAAACGGAAATAAATCTTTTAACTGCATTTGCAGGCGAATCACAGGCCAGAAACCGGTATACTTATTGTGCCGGTAAGGCAAAAAAAGAAGGGTATGTTCAGATTTCAGCAATTTTTGAGGAAACCGCTAACCAGGAAAAGGAGCATGCAAAACGGTTTTTCAAGTTCCTGGAAGGGGGGGAAGTGGAAATTACCGGTGCTTTTCCCGCCGGTGTGATTGGCACGACCCTTGAAAATCTGAAAGCTGCCGCTGCCGGCGAGCATTATGAGCAGGCTGAGATGTACCCTGGATTTGCAAAAACAGCACGGGAAGAAGGTTTTGATGCTATTGCCCTGGTCTTTGAATACATAGCGGTTGCTGAAAAACAGCATGAAAAACGGTATACGGATCTTGCCGCCAATATTGAGGGCGGCAGGGTATTTAAGAGAGATGAGAAAGTCACATGGCGCTGTCGGAATTGCGGCTATCTCCATGACGGTGAAGAAGCTCCGGACATGTGTCCTGCCTGTGCTCATCCACAGCCGCATTTTGAGCTTCTCGGAGAAAACTATTAGATAAAAATCGAGTCGTAATCTGACGATAAAACAGGGAGAAAAAAAATGGCACAGGTCTTTGATCCGGACGAAATATTTGAAATGGCACTCCAAATGGAAAGAAATGGTGCCCGATTTTATAAAGAGGCGGCTGAAGGCGTTTCAGACTCCTCAAACCGCTCAATGCTTCTCAAACTTGCGGAAATGGAAGTGGAACATGAGAAGACATTTTTTGCTTTAAAAATGGAGCTTGGGGAGAATGAAGCCGGGTATTATGATCCGGAAGGAATCGCTGTAATGTATCTTCAATCCATTGCAAACACCAAAATATTTTTCAAACGGGAAATTGATGTTACATCCATGGAATCGATCCTTAAAGAAGCGGTCATGGCTGAAAGGGACTCCATTATTTTTTATCTGGGTATGAAAGAGATGATCCCAGATGAAGCGGGTAAGCAGAAGATCGAAAAAATTATTAAAGAGGAGATGTCCCATGTGCAGATTCTGGGTGAAAAACTGTTGGAGTTGAAGTCATAGCATATGGAACCGCTTAAACAGGTTTTATCCGGTGATTATTATATGGTTTAAGGAAAATTATAACAGAAATTTAATTTTTGAAGGAGGTAACAAAAATGGCTGAGAGATATGAAGTATATAAATGTGAAGTGTGCGGAAATATAATTGAGTCACTCCACGGGGGGAAAGGTCCCCTTACATGCTGCAAACAGCCCATGGTACTGCAGGTGGAAAATACGATTGACGCCGCAAAGGAAAAACATGTACCGGTCATAGAGAAAATTGATGGCGGCGTAAAGGTAAAAGTCGGTGAAGTGGCACATCCCATGACGGATGACCACTATATTGAGTGGATAGAAATTCTTGCCGACGGGAAATCATACATCCGGTTTTTAAATCCGGGGGATGTTCCGGAAGCAACATTTAAAATTGATGCTGACCAGGTAACGGCCCGTGAATACTGCACGCTTCATGGTCACTGGAAGGCTTAAAATATCCTCATTAAACAGATTTTGAAGAGGATAAGATAATAATCTAACCGATATTGTAAAATTCGTGGGGGACCCATGTGTCTGCCCGGGTGGTTCTGCCTTGACGTTTGTGTATCAGGATAACCACCAGGGTGAACACTCGGGCTCACCCCTGCAAATACCGGCATATCAGATATTATTTCGAGACCTTTGAAAAATACCTCTTTTTACCCGGTTTCTGCGTCAGTGAACCTGGACAAAATTGGACGTTTTTTAAAGGTCTCAGTTCTTTAACGATTTGTCGTGGCATTTTACACAACTTGTGGGACCGGCTTTTTCCCCGGCACGGATCTTTTCCCTGTGGCAATCCCTGCAATGGTTCATCACCTGTTTTTTTTCAAGTTTACCCTGTTTCAGCAACTCGACGATACTGCCTGTTTTTTTGGGAAAAAGGTTATGACACGTTGCACAGTCACCGATGGCATCCTGGTGCCTGCTGTGCGGAAAAGACGTGTTACCCCTGTTGCCGCCGTCAAGTATCATATTGGCGGGCCCTTTATTTTTTTCAGAAGCAGATATCGGAAGGGCAGAGATGAATAATGCAATCATAAAGAAAATTGCTGCTTTTGCTTTCATAAAAAAATCTCCTTATTATAATCTGAAACAAAGTATGTACTGAAAAAGGGTTATATTTTCTCTTCAATTTCTGCCATGATAATTACAGGCAGCTTTTCCTTTTCTTTACCTGTAATCGTATCCAGTAATTTCTGAGAAGCGATTCTGTAGAGCAGTCGGGCATTTACGGTCAGGTTTTTCCTGGTGCCTTTGGAGAGAGTGAATGTTTCCACTGCGGATTTAAGGGGGGGGATACGGTTGTCTTTAAGTACCTCCCGCGCTTTTGCAATGTTTGCCACCGGTTTTCCCTTGCCGTCGCCGAAAACAGTATTAAATAATCTTGCATCTTCCGGAAGATAACCGTTTTCATCAAGTGCGCCCGATGAATATAGAATTTTTCCTTTGCTGTTTTTAACACTGATTTCAAGCCACATCTGGCGAATATTTGTCAGCCCTGTGGGAAGATAGTGGCCGGCACCGGTATTTGTGATTTTAATATTAATTTCACCGTTCTTTATTTTTTCTGCATCTATTGAAAGACTAGCTGAATGCTGCAACCGTTCAATAGCCATTTGCGGTTTTGTTTTGTCGTTAAAACGTCCGGGAATATAGGTGTTTCCACCGACAAAATAGTGCGTAAAAATATGCTCTCTTTCGGGCCCATCATCCGCTGCAAACCCTTTGTTTGCCGGCCGTTCAGTGGAACCTGTGGCCGGTATGCCCGGCCTCTGGTGCATATGGCACCCCTGGCAGGTTATTCTTTTTTTCGGGTCACTTGAATTATAGGGGCCTTTACGCCACTCGTCATAGGTTGTTTCAAGGGGTGTTTTAAACACAACATGTTTCACATTATGACAGGTGCCGCAGATTTCAGGACCGGTATGGAATTTGGAGTATGCTGTTTCATGGAAGTCGGATTCAGAATCCTTGAATGGTCCTCTCTTTATCCCGGGATCATCTTCCCCATAGCCTGGATCAAGAAGGATGCCGTTGTTAAACATTTTATCAGCCCCTGTCGCCGAATGACAGTAGTCGCACTGAATACCTTTTTTTGCAATAGCCGGGACATTGCTTGTGTCATCTGATCGTTTCAGGGGACTGCCGGTAACAACGCCTATGGGAATATGGCACTTTACACAGGATTCAGATTCGGCAATTTCATCCTTGTCTGAAAGGCCCTTCAGTAAATATTCTGAAATTTTTAAATAGATGCTGTCTTTTTGTGCCAGGCTGTGCATGGAATTCTCCCACTGGCTGTATATATCGGCGTGGCAGTCGCCACAGGTTTCCGGCGGGATGAATCTGGATATTTCATACTGCCCGGCAGTTGAAACCATCGGGCTGAAAATTAACATTAGTAAAGCTGGAAAAAACAGGAATTTTATTGTTTTGTCAAATAACATAAACGGACTCCTTTGCATATTAATAAAACCTTTTCAGCAACAACTTGTCTCCAAGTAAAATGAGTAAGCTACAATTTTTCATAATATTTTTCTTAAATCAACATCATTTTGGAAAAAAAGGCTTAAGTTAATGACATTGACCCATATGGATAAATAGTTCGCATTCCCCGAGAGTTGCCGGAAAATCCTTGAAGCAATTGTTTTTAAAGGCTAAATATTATATTGCATTTTCCGCTGTGGGAATATAGACAGATGGTGTAAATTACTTTTCCATACCTGTTTCTCTGAAACATGGCTTTAAAGATGATGCCTTTAGATCAGCAGGGAGATCATTATGCGTAAATTTTTTATTTCACAGATCTTTTTTGTTTTACTGCTTACGGTTTTTATTTATCCCTCCTCTGTGCGGGGTGATACTGCGGCCCCAAAAATGTGGGGCATTGCCATGGGGGTACGCTCGGCACAAATTCCATTTAAGACTGAGATCGATACGGTGAATGATCTCATTCCCATGATGTTTTATGAAACAGACCGGTTTTTTCTTCACGGTCTTACAGCCGGATACCGGCTTTATGTTCAAAGCACATGGGAAGTCAGTGCCCTGGCCAGATATCGCTTTTTTGATATCCCGGCTGAATATCAAAATAAAATTATGGGGAATGCACTTGATTTCGGAGGGCAGTTCAAATACCGGTTCACACCGAAGTTTCACCTGGATTTTGAAGTGCTGAGTGAAGATCACGGCCGTATCCATGCCAATACAGTGGCCAAATATTTTTATGACGGCGGCAGCCTTGAATTTACACCCTATGCCAGGCTCCGGTGGAAAAGCGAACGGTTCAATAATGCCTATTACGGATTGGAAATTGAAGAGCCGGGCAGTGGTTTTGACATCATGTTTGGCGCTGACATCCGCTATCACCTGTACAGCAATCTTTATGTGTTCGGACGGGCACGGATGACCTTGCTGGATTCTGATACACGTGATCTTGAAGTGATCGATGAGTCAACGCAGAGCGAGTTGTTTTTGGGTCTTGGATTTTTTAATGACAAGAAAAAACCGAGAGCTAAAAGTTTGAAATCCAAACCCTATATCCGGGTTGCCTATGGTTGGGCCACACCGTCCAGCATGGGGGATATCTTCCGGGGCGATACAGTTAAAGATGACTATGGTAATAAGCTGACC
Source organism: Desulfobacteraceae bacterium (assembly GCA_030618465.1). Classification (GTDB taxonomy): domain Bacteria; phylum Desulfobacterota; class Desulfobacteria; order Desulfobacterales; family SURF-7; genus JAUXDD01. The sequence goes on along the minus strand of JAUXDD010000147.1, from coordinate 1,765 downwards.
TCGCTTTTTTACGGGATTCCGGTTGCCGATGAATTGTTCGGCCTGCCGATTTCCACGTATTTTACACCGGGTCTTGTGTATCACCATAAGTCCAGTGTACAGGATAATTTCACGGAATATGTGGCTGCATTAAAATTATACTACACGATTCCCTGGCCCATTCGATGGCGTCTGGGGGCGGCTGAAGGCCTGTCTTACTCCACACAAATTAACTATGTGGAAGGAACTGAAATGGAACGGAAGGGGTATGAGCCAAGCAAACTGATGAATTTTATTGACCTAACCCTGGATTTGAATATTGGCGATCTGATTCGTGTGGATGCCTTGAAGGAACTCTGGCTGGGCTACAGTCTCCATCACCGGTCCTCTATTTTCCAGAAATCATCAGCATTTGGAAGGATTAAAGGGGGGAGTAACTACAATACCGTCTATCTGCAATATCACTGGTGAGCCAGCTTCAAAACGTCCCCTTTTATCCAGTTTTCGCCTTCCTTGAACTTGAATAAAACTGAATGTTTTGAAACCGGTCGGGGAAAAATTAATAAATTTTCAATCTTCAAAAAGGGGCTGGAAATATCCAGGCCCCGTTCATTTTTCTACCGTTTATTCAGGCGGGAACTTCTTGAGAATTTTTGTAATCACTTTGTTTATTTCTTTTTCCCGTTTCTCCGGTGTCTTCTGGTGACTTACCGGACCTTTAGCCACACCGCGCCAGAAAAGTTCTTTTGTTTTGGCATTGACAAAATCCAGGATCAGTTTCCCTTCTTCATATTGATACACATCTACCCCGCTGTGGCCGGCAAATCCACGATGGGCATACGAATATCCCCAGTCTCTTATTTTCGTTTTGTCCTCCTGGCCGTAATGGAGAGCAATCAGAAAGTCGGCAGTGTCGGAAGACTGTGAAAAGCCTTTTACTTTCATCTGGGCATTTACAGCATTTTGTATGCGTCCAATGGTAAGTGTATTCATGCCGGTTTTTTCAGGCGGATCCATCCATTTGAATGTCTTCATGGTTGAGAAATCAACCTGTGGATCATAATCCTGGCTCACAATAATTGAAGAACAGCTGATGCAAAAGAGCATCAAACATAAGGTAAAAGCCATATATTTTCTCATAGTAACACTCCAGGTAATTGATGTTTAAAAAACGCAAACAAACAGGCTGTTTTCAAAAACATCAGTGAACCATCATCAAGGCATGCAGCAGTATTTTTTTCTGGTTCGTTGTCAGCATATCCTTGGTTTTTAAAAAACCGTCAACCCGGTTGTTCATGAGATTGATACCGGGATCTGTAATTTTAAGTATAATTCGGTCAACGTTTTTTGTATTAATTTCATCTTTTTCAAGTTTATCCCGCAGGTCAAGAAGGCCGAATTCAATGCGCTTTTCAATTTTGAGTTCTTTTATATGCATACTGGTTGTATGATAAAAGATTTTCTGCAAGTTATTTATATAATACATTCCAGAAATTTTTACAGGTGACGAATACGATCTAATTATTGCTAAAAGATTATAATGTGCCAAAAACCTGTTAAGAATGAATGTTAGATGATGAACAAAAGTATGTTACTTTAATACAGGATGGTTTCTTTTTCAAGTGGAAATTAAAAAAATTATATGTAATTTGTGTTTATTTGGTGTTTGGAAATGGATCTAACCCGGCTTGACAGATACGGGAACTTTAAGTATTCTTATAATCCTGATTTTCTGATTGCCGCATCCATCGGAAAAAAACAGAAATTAAAGGTTTCCGATTATGGT
>JAUXDD010000138.1 GCA_030618465.1 Desulfobacteraceae bacterium | reverse complement strand
GCGGCTACTGAAAAATTGATCTGTTGATTCGGGTCATTTTCATTCATAAATATGTCTCCATCTTTTGTAGTGGGTTTATATAAGTTTCCATAAAATTTTTATAGCAAATCCTACTTTATGCAAGTTGTCAATCTTTTAATGATTATTTAACAGTTAATAATCAAGCATTGTAATTTACAGTATTTTTTGATATTGGTACTATCGTGGAATCTGTTAAAACCGCGAGTGAGGCTGTGGTGGAATAATTGAAAATGATAGAAATCTCTCCAGGCATATTTATGATTACGGAAAAAGGTGCATGGGGAGTGGTGAAACCTTCGGTCAACCTGTATGTGATTCCTGGCAAGGATGGGATTATTTATGATGCCGGTTATGCTGACCGAAAATCAGTTCGGTATTTTCTCAGTGAATTTCAGAAAATTAAAAAAGAATGTGCCCGCCGTTCCCAGGCATGTGAAATAAACCGGATCATTATAAGCCATGCTCATGAAGACCATTTTTCAGGATTGCATATATTGCGGAAAAAACTGGGTGTATCCATCATGCTTTCTGCAAAAACAGCAACGTATATTGCCAGTAAAAAGAAGTTTAGGGAAACGTTTGATACCGGATTGGACCCGAGCAAAATTCCCCTGCCCAAATTCCTGGTGCGGGGATTGAACCGGTTGTACAAGTTACCGGAACATATGGTTAAATTTTTTGCCTATAATTGCCGGTATCTTTCTGATCCGGATATTGTTTTTGACGGCAAAACAGAGATAAATATTAATGATGATACCTGGCAGATTTTTCCTTCACCGGGTCATTCCTCAGATCATATTACCCTTTATAATCCACAAACCGGCGTCCTTTTTTCCGGTGATAATGTGCTCAGAACCATAACTACGTGGCTGGGCCCGCCGGATTCAAGTCTTTCGGCATATATGGAAACATTGAAGCACATGCTGGCTCTGCCAAAACTGGAATTGATCCTCAGCGCTCACGGCAGCCCGGTTACAAAGCCGAAAGAAAGAATTCAGGAATTGATTGACTGGCGACTTGAACGAACCCGGCAGGTGTATGAGGCTGTTCAAAAAAGTGGTAAAAGGGGCGTTACACTGAAAGATCTTTTTAATACATTTTATAAAAAAAGCGGATCCATCACTTATTTCATTTCGACCGGATGGATTCAGTTGACGATTGCCTACCTTGTTGAAAAACAGGTTGTTGCGAAAAACAAGATCGGGAAGATATCGAAGTACTACTGTGTCGGGTCTGAAGGTGCGGATGCAGTTGATAGATTTTTATAACTCTGTATAGATCTTTGCTGTCCCGCATTGCTTTTTGCTGTATTTACTGTTCGAAAAGAGAAAATGAAAAAGAAAATACCAATCAAAGGATTGGGCGGTGTGTCTTTATTGTGTTGTCTCCTTGTTCAATTTCAAAAAATAAAACCCGCAGCAAATTATTCTGCTGCGGGTTTTATTTGTACGTATGCACAAAAATTATTTTTTGTCGTCTTTAACTTCCTCAAAATCCGCATCCACCACATCATCATCTGCCGGATTTGCACCTGCCTGTGACTCAGCATCTTCTTCTCCGGGAGCCCCCTGGGCACCTTCTGCAGATGCCTGCTGGTACATGGCTTCAGCCAGTTTGTGGGATGCCTGGGTCAGTTCTTCGGTAAGTTTTTTGATCTCTTCAGGGTCATCTTTTTCCATTGCCGCTTTCAGATTGCTGACAGCGCCGTCAATTTTGGTTTTGGTTTCATCATCAACCTTGTCGCCCATCTCTTTCAAAGACTTTTCTGTCTGGTAAATCATGGAGTCCGCCATGTTGCGGGCCTCAACGATCTCTTTATGCTTTTTGTCTTCTTCAGCATGGAGCTCGGCATCTTTAACCAGGCTTTCGATTTCTTCTTCCGATAAACCGGATGATGCGGTGATTCTGATTGATTGTTCCTTGTTGGTTGCAAGATCCTTGGCAGAAACGTTGACAATGCCGTTGGCATCAATATCAAATGTTACTTCAACCTGGGGAACGCCTCGTGGAGCAGGGGGGATACCCACAAGCTCAAACCGTCCAAGGGTTTTGTTGCCAGCAGACATTTCCCGTTCACCCTGTAATACATGGATGGATACAGCCGGCTGATTATCTGCCGCAGTTGAAAAAACCTGGCTTTTCTTAGTGGGAATAGTTGTATTTTTCTCAATCAGCCGCGTCATAACGCCACCGAGGGTTTCAATACCAAGGGAAAGTGGGGTTACATCAAGAAGGAGAACGTCTTTTACATCACCCTTTAATACACCTCCCTGGATGGCGGCTCCGATGGCAACAACTTCATCGGGGTTAACCCCTTTATGGGGATCTTTTCCGAATATTTTCTTTACCCGTTCCTGCACCGCGGGCATCCGTGTCATACCACCCACAAGGACAACTTCATCAATATCACTTGCACTTATGCCTGAATCCTTTATTGCCTGAATGCAAGGTTTCTCCAGATTGTCTAAAAGATCACTGATCAGGTTTTCAAGCTTGGCACGGGTTATTTTGATATCAAGGTGTTTGGGGCCGCTGGCATCAGCTGTTACAAACGGGAGGTTTACATTCGTTTCTATTGAAGAAGACAGCTCCATCTTTGCCTTTTCCGCACCTTCTTTCAGACGCTGCAGTGCCATCTTGTCACTTCTGAGATCAATTCCCTGCTCTCTTTTAAATTCATCGGCCAGGTAGTCAATCAAGCGCAGATCAAAATCTTCACCGCCAAGATGGGTGTCCCCGTTTGTAGATTTTACTTCAAAAACACCTTCACCGATTTCAAGGATGGAAATATCAAAAGTACCGCCACCAAGGTCAAAAACGGCAATTTTTTCTTCGGATTTTTTGTCCAGACCATAGGCAAGGGATGCTGCTGTCGGCTCATTTATAATACGCAATACATTGAGCCCGGCAATTTTCCCGGCGTCTTTGGTTGCCTGCCTCTGGCTGTCATTAAAATAGGCTGGTACGGTAACAACAGCGTCCGTAACTGTTTCGCCCAGATATTCTTCAGCTGTCTTTTTGATATTTGCCAGAATATGAGATGAAATTTCCGCAGGGCTGTACTGTTTGCCCTGGAGGTTTATCCGCGTATCTCCATTGCCGGCCTTTTCAATCTTATATGGCAGGATTTTAATATCATTCTGGATTACAGGGGATTTAAATTTTCTTCCAATAAGTCTTTTTACGCCAAATACCGTATTTTCAGGGTTTGTGATTGCCTGGCGTTTAGCGATCTGCCCTACCATTCTTTCTCCACTGTCTGCAACTGCAACAATTGAAGGGGTTGTGCGGCCTCCTTCAGGATTTGTGATTACTTTTGCATCACCACCTTCCATAATTGCCACACATGAATTGGTGGTACCCAGGTCAATACCTATAACGTGTCCCATTTATTGCCTCCTTAACTTGTGTGCTTATATAAGCTACCTGCTTGGATTTTAATCTTCCTTGTTTTCTTTTGATTTTGGTTTGGAAACAACAACCATGGCAGGTCGCAACAGTCTGTCATGAATCATGTACCCTTTTTGAAGCTCACTTAATACTGTATTTTCCAGCTGTTCTTCCGATTCTTCCTGCATAACCGCCTGATGAAAGACCGGGTCAAACGGTTCGCCAACAGATGTAAGCGGTTTTACATAATATTTATCAAAAATTCTAAGTAGTTCTTTGACGGTGAGATCGACGCCTTCAATAATACCGGTGCCTGTGTTTTCTTCGCTGTTTGCAGAGACTATTGCCCGTTCCATATTGTCCACAACAGACAGCAGCTCTTTTATCAGGGATTCATTTGCGTACTTTCTGAATTCACTTATTTCACGGGCAGTACGCTTTTTGTAATTATCAAACTCCGCAGAAACCCTTAAAAACCGGTCGTAATTATCTTTTGCGTCTGTCTCTGATTTTTCAAGTCTGTCTTCAAGTGTTTCTGCGTTTTCCGTATCTTTTTTTTCAGGCGTTTCTTCATGTGTATCGTTTTCATCCTGTGCGGCTTCCTGCTCAGCTGCGCCCTTCAAATTTTCTGTTATACCGTTTTTATCAGTTTTATCCGTCAACGATTGCTCCTGATCACTTAAAAAAAAGTTGTTGAAATTCAATTCAGTAACTACCGGGAAAATATCGGAGATTCGTACAAAATTGTTATGGAGAAGTTAAGACCGAATAGATCAATGTCAAGGGGTGAATTGGCGGTAAAAAATTATTTTTTCAGAGTATCAAAAATGAATTGAATATTGTAAAAAAAGGCCTGGTTGCGCACCCCCCCATCGAAACCAACCGGAAAATGTTAACCGCAACATGACCGGGATCGATCCACGACACAGACAGGTTCACTTATCGCTGCTTCCTTCCGGACCTGACGAGGTTCGTGATTGTCTGTTGCGCGGCGACCGGTCAGAGCAGTCTAATTTTGGGAAGGGTCCTCAAAGAGAGAATTCAGCCCTGCATAAAGCGGATTTCAGGTAAAAGGCACCGCTAACTCCCCGCCTAGCACAACCAGGTTAGGCACTCTATATTTTAAAAAAGTTATTTATTCAAGAGGAAAATAAGTGTGGGGAACACAAAATAGGCGGAATAATTTATTATACCATACAACATACTGTATTAATTATTGACATTAGTGTTGCGGTGTCCTAATTTTTATTGTAATTTCAATCTATTCTATTTGATTGGATCGATTTAGCTGGAAAATGGAATTGGAAATACACACAAACTAATGAGAAAGTTCATGGCTGGATCACGTAAATATTTCAACTCCCAACAATTTATTAAAAACGTTGAGCACACAATAACCGGTTACAGGATGCTGCAAAGTGGAGATTCCGTACTTGTAAGCGTGTCGGGGGGACCTGATTCCGTGGTGCTTCTTCATTGTTTACTGGCACTGGCACCGGACTTTTCATTGAAACTGGGGGTTGCCCATTTAAACCACTGCCTGCGGGGTGAAGAATCAGACAGGGATGCTGAATTTGTTGCAGGCATGGCTGCAAAACACGGACTGTTGTTTTATGGGAAAAAGGAAGATGTGCGAAAATTCCATGAAAAAACAAAGCTTTCCATGGAAGAAGCGGCCAGGAAAATTCGTTATGATTTTTTGTCTGGTACGGCGGAAAAACAGGGATTCGACAAGATTGCCATGGGACACAATTCCGATGATAATGCAGAACTGATTTTGATGTATCTGATCAGGGGAAGCGGGCCACTGGGGATTTCCGGCATCCCGCCGGTAAGGGACAATGTGTTTATTCGGCCGTTAATAAAGTCCCAGCGATCCGGGATAATGAAATTCCTGGAAGCAGAAGGATTACATTGTGTTTATGACAGCTCCAACAGTGATACGGAATTTTTTCGAAACAGAGTTCGGCATGAGTTGCTTCCTGTTTTGAAATCTTCCTACAATCCAAACATTATCGAAACTCTTAATCGTCTGGGGGCAATACTGCGTTGTGAAGAAGACTGGATAGATGACGTCATTCGACCTGTTTTTGACAAGGCGGTTACAGCGTATTTTAATCAAAAGCTGATTCTTTCTGTGTCCGGGCTGGCCGGGATGCATCGTTCAGTGAAAAGAAGAGTCTTGAGGAAGGCAATAGAAAAAGTGAAGGGGGATTTAAGAGGGGTTACATTTTCCCATATTGAATCAGTATCAGACCTGTTGAAATCCGTGTCGGTATCCGGGTACCTGGATCTTCCTGATCAGGTGAGGGTTGAAAAATATGAAAACGGTCTTATTATTTCCAGAAAAAAGCATCCTCTGCGCATGCTGGGCAGGAGCGATAAAGGTTTGGAAACGATTGATTTTGAATACACGTTTTTTAAATCCGGCTTTAAACCGCAAACCATACAGATAAAGGAGACAGGATACAGCATAACCTTTTCCGGAATCGTCCGTGATAATTTGCCTGAGAACTTTAACACTGGACAGCAGGTTGCTTATTTTGATATGAGTAAGCTGTGCTTTCCAATGGTAATCAGGAACTTCAGGCAAGGTGATCGTTTTACTCCCCTTGGTATGATCGGTACACAGAAATTGAAGAAATTTTTTATCAACAACAAGATTCCGAGGGCTCAACGTATAAAATGCCCGATCCTTCTGGATGATAAAAAAATTGTCTGGATTACCGGTCACCGAATGGATGAATCTGTAAAAATTGATGCAAATACCCGGACAATACTGAAGGCAGAGCTTTTTCTTGCCTGACATTAGATGGTGATGAATAATAATGAATAACGTAGCATGAGAATTATTTTTATAAACAATTTCAGGAGGTAAATCTATTGAATCCGTTTTACAAAAATCTTGCGTTATGGCTTGTGATCATAATTATGATGATGATGCTTTTTAGAGTTTTTAATCAGCAGCAAATACCTGAAACATCCATCAGTTATTCCGATTTTCTTTCTCTTGTGGAGGAAGAGCGAATTAAAGGGGTCGTTATGCAGGGGCAGGACCTCTATATAACTGAAATCAGCGGTGGCCGTTTAAAAACATATGCTCCGCCGGATGATATCGATCTTCTCAGAATTCTCAGAGCAAAGGGTGTGGCCATCAAGGCCAAACCACCGTCAGAATCCCACTGGTTGATGACGATTCTTATTTCATGGTTTCCCATGATTCTGCTCATAGGTATATGGGTGTTTTTCATGCGCCAGATGCAGGGCGGTGGGGGTAAAGCCCTTTCTTTTGGCAAGAGCCGGGCACGTCTGTTTACAGACCAGACTGAAAAAGTGACCTTTGATGATGTGGCGGGGATTGATGAGGCCAAAGAAGAACTGGCTGAAATAATAGAATTTTTAAAAGATCCGAAGAAATTTACCCGCCTTGGCGGACGGATACCCAAAGGGGTTCTGCTCATGGGCGCTCCCGGTACGGGAAAAACGTTGCTTGCCCGCGCCATTTCCGGGGAGGCGGATGTACCTTTTTTCAGTATAAGTGGTTCTGATTTTGTCGAGATGTTTGTGGGGGTGGGGGCATCCCGTGTGAGAGACCTCTTTGTCCAGGGAAAAAAGAATGCGCCGTGTATCATTTTTATAGATGAAATTGATGCTGTGGGCCGTCACCGGGGTGCAGGTCTTGGGGGTGGACATGATGAAAGAGAACAGACCCTCAATCAGCTTCTTGTTGAAATGGACGGGTTTGAATCCAATGAAGGCGTCATTCTGGTATCTTCGACAAACCGGCCGGATGTCCTTGACCCGGCTCTTTTGCGTCCAGGGCGTTTTGACAGGCAGGTGGTTGTGAGTCTGCCGGATATTAAAGGCAGGGAAGAGATCCTGAAAGTACATATGCGCAAAACACCAATCGGTGAAGACGTGAATGTAAAAGTACTGGCAAAAGGCACGCCCGGATTTTCAGGTGCAGATCTTGAAAATCTTGTGAATGAAACGGCCCTTCTTGCCGCAAAAAGGGATAAGGAAAAGCTTCAGATGGTGGATTTTGAAGATTCCAAGGATAAAGTCTACATGGGGTTGGAACGTAAATCAAAAGTTATAAAAGAGGAAGACAGAAAAATCACCGCATACCATGAAGGCGGGCATGCCCTTGTTGCACGGTTTTTACCGAATACAGACACGGTAAACAAGATAACCATCATCCCCAGGGGGCGGGCAGCGGGTATCACATGGTTTTTACCCGAGGAAAGGGATTTTAAATTCAAGGATCAGCTGCAAAATGAGTTGTCTGTTGCTTTTGGTGGCAGGGTTGCCGAGGAAATTGTTCTGGGCAGGATCAGTACCGGTGCATCCAACGATATCAAGCATGCTACGGAAATAGCCCAGAAAATGATTCGCAGCTGGGGTATGAGCGAAGGACTGGGGCCGCTTTCTTATGCCCAGAATGAAGAGCATATTTTTCTTGGACGGGAAATTGCCCAGCGCAGGGACTATTCCGAAGAGACCGCCAGAAAAATTGATCAAGAGGTCAACAACCTGATTAAAGGGAGTTATGGCAAGGCAAAGGATGTTCTCAATGAAAATCTGGATATCCTTCACAAATTGTCAGGTCTTCTCCTGGAAAAAGAAACCGTCCTGGGCGCTGAACTGGATGAACTGATAAAAAGTATGAGGCCGGGAATTAAGCTTTCATCCACGATCGATAATGAGGAGAAGCAGGAGGAGAAGCAGGAGGAGAAGCAGGAGGAGAAGCAGGAGGAGAAGCAGCAGGAGAAGCAGCAGGAGGAGAAG